>VBPC01000043.1 GCA_005887895.1 Candidatus Rokuibacteriota bacterium | reverse complement strand
CGCTCAGCAGGGCAAGCACCCCGATTACGAACTTCTTATCCATGATTGCTCCTTTCTCCTCTGCGCAACGCGCCAGGCGCGTCAAGATGCCCGTCGATGTGACGGTGTCCAGCAGCTTACGGAAGTGCCAATGTGAACTTGGCATACACGAACCGCGTGGGCTCGATCGTCGGGTTGTTGAGGTCACGCTCGAAGAACTTGAAGTCGCGGTCGAACAGATTCGTGGCGCCAACGCTGACCAACCCGTATCGGTACGGCAGGCGGTAGCTGATCTGCGGATCGACGACCCAGAACTCCGATCGGCCGGATCGAGAGCCCGCCAGATCTTCCAGCTTGACGGCCTGGTTGACGTAGGTGACCCGCGCGAACGCGCTGAAGCCGGAGGGATGGAAGAAGCTGACGCCGAGCGGCACGCGTTGCGTGTCGACCTGGGCCGGCTGGCTGTGGTGGGCCGGGCTCTTGAACCGCTCGATCACGTATTCCGACCTGAGCGCCAGCCACGGATGCGGGGTCCAGAACAGATAGGCACGGCCGAGCTGCTCGTCCGTGTTCTCGTGTTCGACGTCGGTCGGACCGATGAAGGGGACGTCCAGCTCCCTCGCCGAGTATTCCACGCCCACGAAGAGGTCGCGGGTCAGCTTCTGGTCGATCGCGCCTCCGTAGCGCCAGCCGGTCGTGCCATTGAAGTCGTCGAAGAACTGATTGAAGCCGGCGACCTGCGTCGGCTCGAGGGTCTGGTTCGTGATCAGCGTCCGCTTCAGCATCCTGAACCCGGCCAGGCGAATCGTGGTGTCGGGCAGCGGATTCCACGTGACCCCGATCTTCGGGTTGATCTCGCGCTTGCCCCCGACGTCCGGACTGACGCCGTCCGTGATGTCACCGCTCAGCCCGAGCGTGAACGTGAGGCTCTGGAGCGGGTGGATGTTGGCGTAGCTGTACAGGTTGTAGTGGGTGAGATTCAGCGAGTGGCGGTCGTCGGTGATGAACACGCCGAACGGGGGAACATTGAGCCCGAACGCTCGATCGAGCTGTCCCTTGATGTCGAAGAGGCCAGCGCCGGTGGTGACGTCGATGTAGTGCGATCGGAACAGATGCTGGAGCTCGGCGCTGAAGGACTTCTCGGGTCTCTTGACGGTGGCGAAACTCCCGGGAAGGATATTGGGGATCACGTCCTTGTCGTCCAGACGAACGTCGGCGTTTTGCCACATCACCGAGGCCAGGACCGTCGAATTCGGCGAGAAGGCCTGCCGTCCGCCGACGCGGAAGGTGTTCCGCTCTTCGGTGTTTCGCTCGGTGCGTGAGAAGTTGTCGTGGAAGAAACGCTGGACGATGTCGCCTCGCTCGTCCTGTCGATAGCGATACTCGGCCTGAAGGCTGGTGTCGGGCGTCAGCTCGATCTGGAGGAACGCGTTGCCGATGCGATCCTTCTGGTCGGCGTTGACGCGAAATCCGTTGGTCCTCGAGTCGCTGTACCCGAGACTGGCGGCCGCCTTCCCGTAGATGCCGGCCAGGACCGCCTCGCCGGCCCAGGTCCCGTTCTCACCGCCGAGGCCGGACGTCTGGAACGCCACCCCATTGCGGTTGAAGATCGGGTTGAACTCGTTGAACGAGAGCGCCCCCGGACCGCCGGCGCTGAGCAGGAAGAGGTTGCTCTCGGCCAGCCGGGGCTGGATGGGCGTCATGTTCAACGGCTGGAGAAGCTGCGACTGGAGCAGCTCACTCACCCGAGCGATCTCGTGCCGAGGCAGCACGGCATACGAGTCGGCGAGCAAGCGGTGGGCGGAAAAACTCGTTGAATCGGCGTTGACCGACTTCCAGCCTTCGACGAGCGCGAGCTGCTGGAAGCCGAGGTCGCTGTAGATCCGGCCCAGGCTGGCGCTGCGTGCAGCGAGGTCGGCGTCGAGGAGCAGGCGTGACCGGTACACCGCGCGGTTGTCATTCAGGTCGATTGCCCGTTGCACGTCGTGCAGGGCTTCGACCGGCCGGTTCGTCGTCTGCTTGGCGATGGCGTCGTAGAAGAACGGCGTGGGGTCGTTCGGGTCGAGCTGCTTGGCCACGGCGTACTCGCGCTCGTCGAGCCCGGTGCGCTTCTCCTCGTAGTACGTCTTGCCGAGATAGCTGCGGACGATCGCGTTGCCGGGGTCGAGGCTGGCGGCGACCTCGATCTCGCGGCCCCCCTCGTGCAGCTTGCCGTCGCGGATCTTGGCCAAGCCGAGCCCCAGCCGGGGCAGCGGATCGCCCTGGTCCAGCGCGATCGCCCTCTCGAACGCCTCCCGGGCCCGCTTGGTCTGCACCCGCATCAGGTAGGCGAACCCGAGGACGGTCTGCGTCCGCGACAGGTTCGGCTGGAGCGACGTAGCCTTCTCCGCGAGTCGGAGCGCTCGATCGAGCTCACCAAACGAGGCTGACAGCTCCGAGAGCCGGGCCCAGGCGAGCGCGTTCTGCGGGTCCAGAGCCACCGCCTTCTCCACGCTGGCCCGCGCGCCCTCGAGGTCGAACCGGGCTTGCTGCGCGTACGAGAGCGCGATCCGAGCAGTGGCCGAGTTCGGCGCCGCCTGCACAGCCTTCTGAGCGATGTCGAGCGCCTGGTCCTTTTCGCCGCGGACCACCGCGATGATCGTTTGCAGCGCGCGTGCGTCGGCGTCGTCGGGAGCCAGCCGGAGTGCCCGCTCGATGTCGGCCGCGGCCTCGTCGACCCGCCCGACGGTCAGCAGCAGGTGGGCCCGATACGTGAACAGCCGCGGATCGGAGACGGTCGCCGGCGCAGTCGCAATGCTGTCGAAGGCCCGCTGGAGATCGCCGCGCAGATAGGACTCGAGCGACTGGCGCACCATCCCTTGCCAGTCCGCTCCGGCCGGGAACTCATCCGGCCGGAGATACAGGACAGGAGGGTAATAGAGCGTCCACTGGACGGCATCGCGAGGCCGCGCGACCACCCGGAGCACCGGCGCTTTGCCGGTCTCGGCGATCGCCGATTGACCACTGGTGAGCGTCAGGCTTCCAGTCGGGTTCTGCGCGAGGACTGTCCCCTCGAAGACTGTCAGCAGCGTCCGGTCGGGTTCGACACCGACCAGGAACTCCGTTCCGCGGACGCCGGCGACAGTGAACGGCGTCTGCACTTCCAGGCTGCGCGGGCCCCGGCTGAAGAAGTGCGCGGCGCCTCGCAGCAGATTCACCACGCCCGTGCGCTCGTCCTTGACCGCTTCGACCGTCATCTCGGTGTTGGCGTTCAGCCGGAGCACCGACTGATCGAGCATGGCGAGGTCCGCTCGGCCGCGATCCCCGACCCGGATCGTGTCGCCGGGTGCGAAGGTGTCATTCAGCTTGACGGGCTGCCATGGAGCTTGCCCTGGCCGCCGCGCGTCGACTCCACCCTGGACCGACACGGCCCTGGCGACCGGGCCACCCGGCGCCTGCGCCGCTACCACTGCCGGATGGACCAGGCCGATCGAGACGCCGATCACGGCGGCGAGCGCAGCCAGGCCCCAGGTGCGTCGAGCCCGATGGGTCATCGCGCTCGATGCTGCGGCCGTGGCTTCCGGCTCACGATCCGGCTTCCAATCCGGGAAGAGTGAGACACAGGAACGCCGAGTATCCGTCGGGCAAAGGCGCCGCGTCAATACACAACTGGCTCGGCATAGGCGGATCGCATCCCTCGGCCCAAAAGGGGGCAACGCGTGAGAAGAATCCCAAAGACGGATTACAGATCGTATACGGATCGCAGAACTTCCGGCTTCGAACCAGAGTCTGGCAGGCATCCTTGAAGAAGGGTGTTACGTTCTGCTGACTTGCAGTGACTTGGCGATGGCCTCGGTCTCAGGGGCGGGGGTGGCCGTCAGGGCAGCTAACGCTTGCCGGCAGCGTTGATACACCAGGATCGCGTCGGCCCGACGGCCCAGGCGCTCGTAGGCCAGCATCAGGCGACGGTAGAACTCCTCGGCGCACTCGTTGATGGCGACCGCCCGCTCGTAGCACCCGGCGGCCTCCTCCCAGTCGCCGATCGACTCCCACAGGTGACCCAGCTTGCGGAGCTGGCGCAGCACGCGCTCGCGCAGCCGGTCAGCCACCCCGGCCGCCCAGGGCAGCGACGGGTTGCCGGACAGGAACTCGCCGCGGTAGAGGGCGACGGCGCGATCGGTCCAGCGCACGCTGGCCGCCCACTCGTGATCGCGCACTGGGCTGCGCGCGATCGCGGCCTCGGCGCGGGCGATGGTGCGCTCCACCGCCCACAGGTCGACCCAGCAGTGGTCGGACACGAGGCTGATGTGGCCGTCGAGACGTACGATGGCCCGCTCGTCGCGGAGCAGCCGGCGCAGGCGGTGCAGCGTCGTCGACAGCGCCTGGTGAGCGGCGTCGCCGTCGGCATCCGGCCACAGCGCCTCGGTGAGCCGGTCCTCGCGTACCCGCTGCCCGCCGAGCGCGATGAGGGCTTGCAGCAGCGCCAGCGGCTTCTTCTGGGCCTTGCCGGCGAACTGCACGGGGCGCTCGCCGGTCAGCACCTCGAACCGGCCGAGCGTGAAGACCTTCACCGGCCACGGCCACGTCTCGACCTCCACCGGCGCCTCCGCCGGCGCCAGCTTGCGCTCGCGGACGAGACGGCGGACGTAGTCAGGCTCGATGTCCGCGTCGAGGGCGCGCGCGGCCAGTTCGGCCATCGCGGCCGCGGACCACAGCCAGGCATTGACGTAGCCGTGACGGCGACCCATCGGCATCGCGCGCGCCAGCGTCTGCGTCACGCGGCCCTCGTCCCCGCGGCGCCGCGCGACGTCGGCCTCGACCAGCAGCGCCATGAACTGCAACAGCTCGCTGTCGATCTGTAGCGCCAGGTCGGTGGCCTGCGCCAGGTGAACGTCGGCGCCCGGCGTGCCGGCGCGGTCGAGCGCCTGGGCGGCGAAGAGGTGCGCCAGGCAGCGCAGCGCCGGCATGCCGCACTGCCAGGTCGCGCTCAACAGCGTCTCGTGCTCCCCGAGCGCGGTGGTGACGTCAGCGGCGAGGAGCGCGTCCCAGCCGGCCAGGAAGTGATGCCAGACCCGGGCAAATGGAGTCAGCCGCGCCAGATCGCGCCGGGTCTCGGCGAGCCAGCGCCCGGCGGTGACCCGATCGCCGGCGGAGAGCGACGCGGCGGCGGCCTCGAGCATCAGGCTGTGGCGCAGGAGCTCCACCCCGCTGGCGCGAACCAGCGCGAGGCCGGCGTCGACCGTCGCCTGGGCGGCGACGACGTCGCCGACGAGCCACTCGTAGCGGGCGAGCACGCGCGCGGCCGCGATGCGGGCGTGCGCCGGCACCTGCGGCGCCCGGCTCAGCGCGCGCAGGTCGCCGGCCAGCGTGGCCGCGCTCTCGAGATCGCCGATCCAGAGCTGGTAGGTCAGGATGTCGCAGGTGACGGCGAGCCGATCGGCCGGCGATGGCGCGGCCTGGACGAGCTCGACCGCCCGCCGCGCCCACACCTTGATCTCGCGGTGCTGAGGCCGGCGGCAGAGCAGCACGAGCAGCATGGCACCGGCGACGCGCATCTCCACCTCGGCCGAGGGGAACTCGGGGAACTCGCCCATGAGGTCGTCGAACGCCGCGAGCCAGTCCTCGAGTGGGCGGAACTCCGTCTCCTCGTAGGGAATCGTCTCCACGCCGAGCGCCCAGGCCAGGAAGGCGCCGGCCGCGTCGCCGGCCTTGCGGAACAGCGGCAGCGCGGCCGCGAAATCGTCGCGCGCGGCGGCCGGCTGATCGGCGAGCCGGCCGATGCCGCGGCGGAAGAGGAGCCACGGGCGCTCGGCCACGGTATCGGCCGGCAGCGCGGCGATCCACTCGTCGACGCGGCGGCCGTCGGCGCTGTCCTCGGCCGTCCGCGTGGCGGCCTCCACCAGACGCGCCAGCTCCGCCCAGTCGCTGGCCTGGCGCAGCAGCTCGACGGCCTCGGCCACCCGGCCCTCGCGCTCGAGCAACCCGGCCGCCTTGCGCTGGATCTCGGCGCGGCGGGTCGTGGCGAGGACCGCGTAGGCGCGTCGGAGCAGGAAGGCGCGGAACAGCGGCTGGTACTCGTAGACGGCGTTGGGCTCGGCATGCTGCAGGAGGAAGCAGCCCTCGCGGTGCAGGCGCGCCAGGATGCTGCCGGCGTGCGGGCGTCCCGTGAGCGACTCCGCCACCGCGCCGCTGAACCGGGCGAGGAACGCGGTCTCGAGCAGGATCGCCTGCGTCTCGGCGGACGCCTTCGCCATGATCTCGTTGGCGAAGTAATCGACGATGCCGTCCGGAGTGCGCCGCCGCTCGACGGCCAGCCCGCGCCGCTCCTGCAGCATCAGCACGAGCCCGGCCGCCCAGCCCCCGGTCCGCTCGTGAAGCGTCGCCGCCAGCGTCGCCGGCGTCGAGGGCGCCAGCCGCTTGAGCAGCGCCCGGGTCTCGGGCGCGCGCAGGCGCAGCTCGGCCCAGTCGATCTCACCGATGGCGCGATTGGCGCGCAGCCGTGCGAAGGCCGCCGGCGGCTCGGCGCGGCTGGTGACCACGACGCGGCCGCCGCGCGGCAGCTGGCCCATCGCCTCGCGCACGGCCGCGTGCACGGGCGAGTCGCCCGGCACGTCGTCGTAACCGTCGAGGACGAGCACGGCCGCGCGCCGCCGATCCCACAGCGCCCGGAAGAACTCCCGCGCAAAATCGGCGGGGGCGGCGGCGCGGTCGGCGGTGAAGCGCGGCAGCCCGCGGGTGCCGGCCGCGCGGGCCAGATAGTCGAAGAACGGCGCGAGATCGTCGTCCCCGCCGTCGCAGTGGTACCAGAGGGCAGGCAGGCGCCGCGCCTCGAGATAGGAGGCGACGAGCGTCGTCTTGCCGGCGCCTGGCGGCGCCCGCACCCAGGCGACCGGACGGCAGCCGTCCAGGCGCTGAAAGAGCCGCGGGCGCGGCAGCACGCCGCGCAGCGGGGGTCGGGTGATCTTCGCGAGCGGCATCCGAGCCTCGTGTTACCGCTTGACGGGAGGCGCTCCCGGACGGGTGTCCCGAGCGATCACGGAGCCGACGTAGCGGAGCAGCGTGGGTATGTCGAACGGCTTGGCGAAGATGCCGGCGACGCCGAGTTCCTCGGCGCTCCGCGCGTCGATCGCCTGCAGCAGCTCGTCGCCCAGACCCGAGACGATGATCACGGGGATCGTCTTGCCCGCCGGCCTGCGTCGCAGCGCCGAGAGAAACGCGAAACCGTCCATGCGCGGCATGCGCATGTCGAGCAGGATCAGATCG
>VBPC01000176.1 GCA_005887895.1 Candidatus Rokuibacteriota bacterium | reverse complement strand
GGTGGGGGCCATCTCGGGGCCCAGCGGGAAATCGAGGCGCGCCGGATTCGCCAGGGCGTGAGGAGCGTTGGGGGGTTGGGGCCATCTCGGGGCCCAGCGGGAAATCGAGGCACGCCCCGGCTCCGCCGGGGCGTGACGAGTATGTGGGGGTTTGGGGGCCATCTCGGGGCCCCCATGTCCGGATGGTACACTCATGGGGCTGAAAACATTGGGACGGAGAGCGTCGGCGAACGCCGGAAGCGTCTAGGAACCCGGTGGGCCTCCCGGACTTCAAATCCGGTGTCCGGCTCTAGACAAGCTGGAGGTGGGTTCGACTCCCACACGCTTCCGCCACCACGGGACGGGAGGGCATGGCCAAACAGCAAACGAAGTGGAAGGGCAACGCCCGGAGCACCACGCGGCAAACGCGCCGGCGGTTGACCGCCGGTCTCGCGATCGTCGTCGTGGTGGTGGTGGCCGCGGTCGTCGCGTGGTTCGCATATCAGGCGTCGGCCGACAAGCCCGGCCAGAAGTTCGAGGATCTCGGCAACGAGCACATCCAGACGACATCCGATCCGCACGCCGCCTACAACTCCGACCCGCCCACCTCCGGCCCACACCTGCCGTACATCGCGCCGTGGGGCGTCCACACGCGGCCGGTCCCCCTCGAATTGCAGGTGCACAACCTCGAGGACGGCGGCGTCGTGGTGCAGTACAACTGCGAGTGCCCGGAGCTCGTCGAAAAGCTGCGGGGCATCGTCCGCAAGTACGACGTGCAGCTGCTCCTGGCGCCGTATCCGTCGATGAAGACGCGCATCGCCCTCACGGCCTGGACGCGCCTGGATCGCTTCGACGAGTTCGACGAGAAGCGCATCGTGCGGTTCATCGAGGCCTATCGTGGGATCGACCACCACAAGAGGTAGCGTGGCCCTCGCCTCGCTGGCGCTGGCGCTGACGGCCTGTGCGCGCCCGCACGTGTCGCCGCTGGCGCCGCCGCCGTACCGCGCCGAGATTCCCGCCGGCTACGAGCGCACGTGGACCTCCCTGGTCAAGGCGCTCGCCCGCGAGAATCTCCCGCTGCGCGCCATCGCCCGCGACTCGGGCGTCATCGCCTCCGACGACACCGTCACGCCGATCGGCCTGTGGGCCGACTGCGGTACCATCGGCGACGACCGTGTGGAGGGCGAGGCGATCGTCTCCTTCACGCTGTTCGTCGAGCCCAACGGCAGTGGTAGCACGCGCGTGCAGGTCAACTCGAAGATGCGTACCCAGGCGCACCGCAAGGGGTCCTCGGGCAAGCTCAAGCCGCTGCCCGTCTACCCGTGCGCCTCGACCGGCCGGTTCGAGGCGAACCTGCTGGAGACGGTGCGCGACCTCGTGAGGGAGTAGCGGTGCCGTCCCGTCTGGCCGATCTCATCCGGCGCGCGCGCCGGCTCGCCACCGAGCGCGACCGCATGGTCGACGCGCTCGCCGCCGAGTGGGCCCGCGCGCTGCGCGGGCAGCGCCTGTCCGCGACCGACCTCGACGAGCTGTGGGCGGGCCTCACCGAGGAGGCGGTCCGTCGCGGCGGCGCCGGCGGCGAGGGCCGCTGGACCGCCCCGGCGTGGCGCGCCGAGGCGCAGGAAGTGATCGCGCGCGTCCGCGCCAAGGTCGAGGCGGCGCTTCGTGAGCGCTGATCGGGCGGCGCTTCGCAGCCTGCCCTCCGTCGATCAGCTCCTGCGCGTGCTCGCCGGCCGTCCGGAGGTCGCCGCCATTCCGCGGGCCCGCCTGACTGCGCTGGTACGCGAGGCGCTCGACACCGAGCGCCGGCGGATCCTCGGCGAGCGCGGGACGCCGGCCGATGCCGAGGCGCTCGCCGCCCGGGTCGCCGCCACCGTGCGCCAGTCGGGGCTGTTCTCGCTGCGGCCGGTCATCAATGCCACCGGCGTCGTGCTGCACACCAACCTCGGCCGCGCGCTGCTGAGCCCGCAGGCGCTCGAGCGGATGACGGCGGTGGCGGCCGCCTACTCGAACCTCGAGCTCGATCTCGCCTCCAAGGAGCGCGGCTCCCGCTACAGCCACGTGGAGGGGCTGCTGCGGCGGCTCACCGGCGCCGAGGACGCGCTGGTCGTGAACAACAACGCGGCAGCCGTCCTGCTCGCGCTGGAGACGCTCGCCCATGGCAAGGAGGTCATCGTCTCCCGCGGCGAGCTCATCGAGATCGGCGGCGAGTTCCGCATCCCCGACATCATGCTGCGCAGCGGCGCCGTGCTGCGCGAGGTCGGCGCGACCAACCGGACGCATCTGCGCGACTACGCCGAGGCGATCGGGCCCGCGACGGCCCTGCTGCTCAAGGTCCACACGTCCAACTACCGCGTGATCGGCTTCACCGCCGACGTGAGCTCGCGCGAGCTCACCGCGCTCGGGCGCGAGCACGGCATCCCCGTGATGGAAGACCTCGGCTCCGGCTCGCTGCTGGACCTGCGGCCGTGGGGCTTCCCCTACGAGCCGACCGTGCCGGAAGTCGTCGCCTCCGGCGTCGATCTCGTGTCGTTCTCCGGCGACAAGCTACTCGGCGGGCCCCAGGCCGGCATCGTCGTCGGCAAGCGCGCGATCGTCGGCCGGCTCAAGAAGAACCCGTGGAACCGCGCGCTCCGCATCGACAAGTTCACGATCGCCGCCCTGGAGGCGACGCTGACCGCCTACGAGGCGGGCGCGGCGCGCGAGACGATCCCCACGCTCAGGCTGCTCACCGAGCCGCTCGCCGGCGTGCTGACCCGCGCCCGCCGCGTGCAGCGCGGGCTGGGGCCGGCCGTGGCGGAGCGCCTGGCGGCCCGCGTGGCCGAGGATCGCGCGCAGGTCGGCGGAGGAGCGCTGCCGACGGTCGAGCTCCCGACCGCCGGCGTCGCGGTCGGCGCCACCGACGCGGCCGCCCGCGCGCTGGACGCCACGCTGCGGACGGGCGATCCATCGGTGATCGGCCGCCTCGTCGACGATCGGCTGTTCCTCGACTGCCGCACGGTGCTGCCGGGGCAGGTGACCGGGCTCGTCAAGGCGCTCGTCGCCGCCGCGGCGAAGTCATGACGGTGGCCCGTCACGTCGTCGTCGGCACCGCCGGCCACATCGATCACGGTAAGACCTCGCTCGTGAAGGCGCTGACCGGCACCGACACCGACCGGCTGCCGGAAGAGAAGGCGCGCGGGATCACGATCGACCTCGGCTTCGCCTTCCTGGAGGAGCCGGACGGGCTCACGATCGAGATCGTCGACGTGCCGGGCCACGAGCGGTTCATCAAGAACATGCTGGCCGGCGTGGGCGGGATCGACGTCGCGATGCTCGTCATCGCCGCGGACGAGGGCGTGATGCCGCAGACGCGCGAGCATCTCGCGATCTGCTCGCTGCTCCAGATCCGCAGCGGCCTGGTCGTGCTCACCAAGACCGACCTGGTCGAGCCGGACTGGCTGGAGCTGGTGCGCGACGACATTGCGACGCTCGTCCGCGGCACGTTCCTCGAGGGTGGCCCGATCGTGCCGGTGTCGGCGCGGACCGGGCAGGGGCTGGACACGCTCCGCGTCACGCTGCGCGACCTGGCGGCCAAGGTGCCGGCGCGCGGCACCGACCAGCTCCCGCGGCTGCCGATCGATCGCGTCTTCACCATCAAGGGCTTCGGCACCGTCGTGACCGGGACGCTCATGGCCGGGCGGCTCCGCGTGGACGATCGGGTGGAGGTCTTCCCGGCGGCGCTGCAGGCCAAGGTGCGCGGCCTGCAGACGCACGGGCATCCGGTGACCGAGGCGAGCGCGGGCCAGCGCACCGCCGTCAATCTGCAGGGCGTCGAGCGGGCCGCCGTCGAGCGCGGGCACGTGCTGGGCCTCGCCGGCACGCTGGTGCCTTCCGTGCTGGTGGACGGCACGCTCGAGCTGCTGGCCGACGCGCCCCGCCCGTTGAAGACGCGCGATCGCGTGCGCCTGCACACCGGGACGAGCGAGATCATGGCGCGCGTGCTCCTGCTGGAGACGTCCGAGCTGGCGCCGGGCCGCGCCGCTCTGGCGCGGTTTCGCCTGGAGGCGCCGCTCGTCGCGCTGCCGGGCGATCGCTTCGTGATCCGCTCGTACTCGCCGATGGTGACGATCGGCGGCGGCACGCTGCTCGACATCGCGCCGCCGCGCTTCAAGCGCAAGGGACCGGCGCTGGTCGCCCACCTCGGCGTGCTGCGCGGTGGCTCGCCGGAGGCCGTCGTCGAAGAGCACATCCGCCACGCCGGCGGTGGCGGCGTGCGCGTGGCCGCCCTGTCCGGCCGTGTGCCGTTCGGGCCCGAGCGGCTGCGGGCGCTGCTGGACACGCTGCAGACCGCCGGCCGGGTCGCGTCGATCGACCGGGACTGGTTCGTGCACCCGGAGAGCCTCACGCGGCTGCGCGGCCTCGTGCTCGCCGCGCTGGAGCAGTTCCACCGCGCGTTCCCGCTGCGCCCGGGGATGTCGCGCGAAGAGCTGCGCGGCCGCGGCGGCGCCGCCGACGAGCGCGTCTTCGGTCACCTGCTCGACACGCTGGCGGCCGAAGGCCTGCTCCGTGCCGATCGCGACAAGGTCCGGCTGGCCGCGCACGAGGTGCGCTTGAGCCCCGAGCAGCAGAAGACCGTCGATCGGGTCGAGCACGAGTTCGCCGCCGCGGCCGCCGCGCCGCCGAGCCCCGAAGAGGCGCTGGCCCGGGCCGGGATCACCGGCGACGAGGAGCATGAGCTGTTCCAGGTGCTCGTGGAGGCGCGCCGGCTGATCCGCGTCAAGGAGTCGCTCTACTTCCACGCGCAGGCCCTGGACTCGATCCAGGAAAAAGTCGTCGCCATGCTGCGTGAGCGCAAGGAGATCGGCCCCGGCGACATCAAGGACCTGCTGGGCATCTCGCGCAAGTACGCCATTCCGCTGCTGGAGTTCTTCGACGCCCGCCGGGTCACGACGCGCGTGGGCGAGCGGAGGGTCTTGCGCGGGGGATGACCCCGGGCGTAAGGTGAGGGCGACCGAGAAAAGGAGTCTCACATGTTTGGCCTTGGCGCGCAGGAACTGCTGATCATCTTGGTCATCGTGCTGGTCCTCTTCGGCGCGAACCGGCTGCCCGATCTCGCCCGCTCGCTGGGCTCGAGCGTCAAGGAGTTCAAGAAGGGCGTCGGCGAGGTGAAGGGCGACGACACCGCGGCCACCACCCGGAAGGACGAGGAGAAGAAGGCGTAGCCTTCCTCATCGGCCTCGACGTCGGAGGCACCCGCATCCGGGCGGGTGCCGTCACGGTCGATGGCCGGCTGTCCGCGCAGACCGAGTCGCTCGCCGAACCCGCCCGCGCCCCCGCCACCGTCCTCGACACGATTCAGCAGACGATCGCGCCGCTCGCCGGCCCGCTTCGCTGCCTCCCCCGCGAACAGGATTGCGCCGGCAAAAGCCGGCGCTCGAAAGCGCGCGACCCTGCGGGCGGGTATACTTCACGGTCGCCATGGCCAAGCGCGCGGACCGCCTCGACTACGTCGTGGCGGGCGCCCTCTCGATCATCACCGTGCTCTCGCGGCTGCCGTACCGGGCGCACATGCTGTACAACTGGGACGCGGTCCAGTTCGCGCTGGCGCTGAACGAATACGACGTCGTCAAGCACCAGCCGCATCCGCCCGGCTACATCCTCTACGTCGCGCTGGGTCGGCTCGTGCACCGCTGGGTCGGCGACGCCGCGTCCTCCTACGTGCTGCTCGCCGTCGCCTTCAGCGGCGCCGGGACGTTCGTCGTCTACCTGCTGGCGCGCGCGATCTACGACCGGCCCACCGCGCTGACGGCGGCCACGCTGCTCGCGGTGAGCCCACTGTTCTGGTTCTACGGCACGGTGGGGCTCACCTACGCCGGCGAGGCGCTGTTCGCCTCGATCGTGGCCTACTTCGCCTTCCGCGCGCTCCGCGGTAGCGAGACCGACGCGTGGCTCGCGGCCGGCTACCTTGGCCTCGCCGGTGGCCTGCGCCAGTCGCTGCTGCTCCTGCTGTTTCCGATGTGGCTGGTCTCCACCGTGCTCGGCATGCGCCGGCGTCGCGCCGTCGTCGTCGGGGGCCTCGTCCTGACCGTCGCCGTCCTCGCCTGGTTCGTGCCGATGATCTGGCTCACCGGCGGCCTCGCGCGCTACCTCGAGGCTTCCCGCCGGCTCGCCGACACGGTCGTCATGCCCACCTCCATCCTCGGCGGCCCGCTCGAGTCGACCCTGCGGATGTCGCGCTACCTGCTGGAGTCCGTGCTGGTGGCGCTCGGGCCGCTGGCGGTCGCCGCCCTGCTGGTGCCGTGGTACGCCCGGCGTCACGGCTGGGGCTCGCGCGAGTGGTTCCTGGTCGGCTGGACGGTGCCGCCGGTCCTCGTCTACACGCTCGTGCACTTCGGCCAGGCCGGCTACGTCCTCACGTTCCTGCCGGCGCTCGTGATCCTCCTGAGCCGGGTGCTCCTGGTGGCACTGGCCCGCGCGGCCGAGCGGCTGCCGAGCCTGGTCGCGCGCACGGCGCTCAGCGCCGCCGTCGTGGCGCTCATCGTGGTCGCCAACGGCGCGTTCTTCGTCGGCGCGCGCCCGCTGGCGAGGGACTTCGACACGACGAAGCCGGCGTGGCGGCAGGCCGCCGAGCACGAGGCGTTCGACTGGATCTTCAGCCGGACCGCCGCCGCGCTGCGCGAGCACGAGCAGGTCGTGGAGACGTTCGTCGACGCCATCCGGGGCCTCTACGGGGCGGACGACACCGTGATCATCACGGAGCTCGGCAATGCGCGCTCGTATCCCTGGCTGCGTCACGCGATGTTCTACCTGCCGGAGTACGCGATCTACGAGCTGCGCGTGGGCGACGTGTCGCCCGGCTACTACGCGCCCCAGCGCGCCACGGCGATGACGCCAGAACCGGACACCGACGTGATGCTGCCCCCGCGCGTCCGCCGTCTCGTGTGGTTCGTCGATCACTGGAGTCCCGCCACGGAGCGACCGCCCGGGCTGATGGAGATCGAGCTGCCCTACGGCCGCTACCTCTACGTCCTGCCGCTCGGCCGCAGGCCGGTCGACTACGCCGGCTACACGCTGCTCCCTGCGCGTTAGGCGGCCGCGGCGCGACGACGTCCTGCTCGCGCTCGGCGCGGCGCTGTCGCTCGTGCTGTTCATGATCCGCGAGCGGCTGGTCGCCGGCGCCTGGGGCTTCCCGCTCGACGATTCGTGGATCCACCTGCACTTCGCGCGCAACCTCGCCGAGGGCCGCGGCTTCGTCTACAACCCGGGCCGGTGGGTGGCGGGCTCGACGGCGCCGCTGTGGACGCTGCTGCTCGCGGCCGGCGACGCCGTCGCCGGCGCATCGGTCACCACGGCCAAGGCGCTCGGCGTCGCGTGCGCGGTCGCCGCCTCGCTCGTCACGCGCCGCGCGGCGCTTGCCTGGGGCGCGGACCCCGTCGCGGCGGGGGTCGCCGGCGTCGCGCTGCTGTGGATGGGGCCGGTCGCCTGGGGCGCGCTCTCCGGCATGGAGGTCACGCTGGCGGCGCTGCTCGTCGCCGGGGCGCTGCTCGCCCACGCCCGCGATCGGCTGTTCGCCACGGTGCTGCTCGGCGCGCTCGCGGTGGCGGCGCGGCCCGAGGCGGCGCTGCTGCTGCCGCTGCTGGCGCTCGCACGGCCGCTCACGCTCCGCCGGGTGGCCGCCTTCGTGGTCATCCCGGCTCTCGTGATCGCGCCGGTGGTCGCGTTCTCGTACGCCACGGTGGGCGCGCCGTATCCGGCGACGGCGGCGGCGAAGGTCGAGGGCGGTCTCCTCGGCTGGCTGGGCGGGATTCGCGAGCCGCTCGCCCTCACGCTGGCCGTGCGGCCGTGGGCGTTTCTCCGCGAATGGGCGGGCTGGCTCTGGCGCACGCATGCGCTGTTGCCGCTGGCGCTCGTGCCGGCGGTCGCCGTCGTGTGGAGGCGTCACGGCCGCGCGCTGGGCGTCGTGGCGCTGGCGCTCGGCCTCCACCCGCTCGGCATGGCGCTGCTGGCGCCCTACCGCGGCCCCGGATTTCAGGAGGGACGCTACTCGATCCACCTGCTGCCGCTCGCGGTGGTCGTCCTCGCGAGCGCGCTCGCCGGCGCGGCGCCGCGCTGGCGGCGCGCGGCGCTGCTGGTCTGGCTCGTGCTGGCCCTGGCGACGCTGGCGCCGGCCGCCGAGCGCTACGCCTGGGGCGTGCAGAACATCGAGGCGATGCAGGTGCGACTGGGCCGCTGGGTGGCCGCCAATACACCGCCCGGCGCGCGCCTGGCCGTCAACGACATCGGCGCCATCGCCTGGGTCTCTCGCCGCGAGATCATCGATCTCATGGGCCTGGTGACCCCGGAGATCCTGCCGTACCGCCGCCGGGGCGAGGAGGGAATCATCCGCTTCATCGGCGAGGTGTGCCCCGACTACGTGGTGATCTTTCCGACGTGGTTTCCGCGCCTGGCCGCGCGGACCGACGTGCTCGAGCCGCTCGAGCGCGTGCGCCTGGAGCGCGTGGAGGTCGCGGGCGGGCCGGAAATGGTCGTATATCGCGTCCGCCGCTGTGCGCTATGATCACTTCATGCCTCGGGCGGCCACACTGGCCCTCTCGCTGAGCGCGCTGCTGCTCGCCGTGCTGTCGTCAGCGGCGCACGCGCAGATCGTCCGCTACACGGACGAGCGCGGCCAGAGCTACTACGTCGACGGCGTCGAGAACGTCCCGCCGCAGTTCCGCTCCACCGCGATGCCGCTCGGGCTCCGCAACCAGCCCGCGCCGTCGCCCTCGAACGCGCCCGCCGAGGCCCGGCCCGCCGCGCCGACCGTCATCAAGTACACACCCGGCCAGCGGATCATGGTGGACGTCAAGATCAACGGCGGGTTCAGCACTCGGCTGCTGCTCGACACCGGCGCCGATCGCACGATGATCAGCCCGCGCGCGCTGCAGGCGGCCGGCGTGGCGATCACGCGCCCGGTGGCGACCGGCCAGGTCCATGGCGCTACCGGCAGCGATCGCTTCGACTACGTCGAGGTCGAGTCGCTGGAGGTCGGCGAGGCGCGCGTCGGCAAGATGCCGGTCGGCTCCTACGAGCTGGCGGGCACGGGCGCCGGCGATGGGCTGCTCGGCCGCGATTTCCTCGATCAGTTCAAGGTCACGATGGACTCGGGCGCGGGCGAGGTGCACCTGGCCCCGAAGTAGCCCCCGAGCCCGTGTGGTACCATGACGCTTCCGGGTCATGGACTACAAAGCCACGCTGCACCTGCCGAAAACCGACTTCCCGATGAAGGCGAACCTCACCCAGGCCGAGCCGCGGATGCTGGCCTGGTGGGACGAGATCGGCATCTACAAGCGCCTGCGCGAGGCCGCCGCCGACCGGCCGCTGTGGATCCTGCACGACGGGCCGCCCTACGCGAACGGCCACATCCACCTCGGCCACGTCCTCAACAAGGTCCTCAAGGACGTCATCGTCAAGTCGCGCTCGATGGCCGGCTTCAACGCCGTCTACGTGCCGGGCTGGGACTGCCACGGCCTGCCGATCGAGCACAAGGTCGATCTCGAGCTGGGCCTCGATCGGCCCGGCGTGGACGTGCGCCGCGCGATGGATCCCGTCGACAAGATCCGCCGCTGCCGCGAGTACGCGCTCAAGTTCATCGACATCCAGCGCGAGGAGTTCAAGCGGCTGGGCGTCTTCGGCGACTGGGACAACCCGTACATGACCATGGCGCCCGCCTACGAGGCCGTGATCGTGCGCGAGTTCGGGCGGCTGGTCGGCCGCGGCCTCGTGTACAAGGGCCTCAAGCCCGTGCACTGGTGCATGCACTGCAAGACCGCGCTGGCCCAGGCCGAGGTCGAGTACGAGGATCAGCGCGCGCCGTCGGTGTACGTGCGCTTCCCGCTGGTCGGCGCGCTGCCGGCGGCTCCCACCGCGCCCAAGCCGTCGCTGGTCATCTGGACGACGACCCCGTGGACGCTGCCGGCCAACCTGGCGATCGCGGTGCATCCCGAGGAGGAGTACGTCGCCCTCGAGGGCCACGGCGAGACGCTGATCGTCGCCGCCAAGCTCGCCGAGGCGTTCGCCACCCTGGCCGGGCTACGCCAGCCGCGCCGGCTGGCGACGGTGCCCGGCAGCGCGCTGGCCGGTCTCCAGTACCGCCACGCGTGGATCGCCCGCACCGGCAAGGTCGCCACCGCGCCGTTCGTCGCCATGGACACCGGCACCGGCCTCGTGCACATCGCGCCGGGCCACGGCGAGGAAGACTACGACCTCGGCCGCGCGCTGGGGCTGCGTATCTACAACCCCGTCGACGACGACGGGCGGTTCGTCCCGGAGATCGAGCACTTCGCCGGCCTGACAGTGTGGGAGGCGAATCCGAAGATCATCGCGCACCTTCGGGCGGTCGGCGCGCTCGTGGCCGAGGTGCCGTTCGAGCACACGTACCCGCACTGCTGGCGCTGCAAGAACCCGACGCTGTTCCGCGCCACCGAGCAGTGGTTCGCCGCGCTCGACAAGCAGGAGCTGCGGCAGCGCACGCTCGACGCCATCCGGCGGGAGGTGCGCTGGATCCCCGCCTGGGGCGCGGAGCGCATCTACAACATGGTCGCCCACCGCCCCGACTGGACGCTCTCGCGCCAGCGGGTGTGGGGCGTGCCGATCGTGGCGTTCTACTGCGACGGCTGCGGCGAGCTGCTGCTCGACGAGCGCGTGATCCAGCACGTCGCCCGCTTCTTCGGCGAGGGCCGCGGCATCGAGGAGTGGCACCTGCGCACCGAGGCCGAGCTGTTGCCGCCCGGCACGCGCTGCGGCAAGTGCGAGGGCGAGCGCTTCCGCAAGGAGACCGACATCCTCGACGTGTGGTTCGACTCCGGCTGCAGCCACGCCGCCGTGCTGGAGACGCGGCCCGAGCTGCGCTGGCCGGCCGAGATGTACATCGAGGGCTCCGACCAGCACCGCGGATGGTTCCACTCCTCACTGCTCGAGTCGATGGCGACGCGCGGCCGGCCGCCCTACCTGAGCGTGCTGACCCACGGCTTCTTCGTCGACGGCGAGGGCCGCAAGATGTCGAAGTCGCTCGGCAACGTGATCAGTCTCGACGATCTGCTGCCGAAGTACGGCGCCGAGATCCTCCGCCTGTGGGTCGCTGCCGAGGACTACACCGAGGACATCCGGGTGTCGTGGGAGATCCTCGACCGCCTGGCCGACGCGTACCGGCGCGTGCGCAACACGTTCCGGTTCCTGCTCGGCAACCTGTTCGACTTCGACCCTCGCCGCGACCGGCAGCCCTACGCGCGCCTCGACGAGGTGGACCGCTTCGTGCTCGACCGCCTGGCCCGCCTGGTCGACCGCGTGACGCGGGCCTACGACGAGTACCAGTTCCACACGGTGTTCCATTCGATCCACAACTTCTGTGCCGTCGATCTCTCCGCGCTCTATCTCGACGTGATCAAGGACCGGCTCTACACGTCGGCCAAGGACGACCCGCGGCGGCGGGCGGCCCAGACCGCCTGCCACGACCTGTTCGCCGCGTTGACGCGGCTCATGGCGCCGTTGATGACGTTCACGGCCGAGGAGGCCTGGCGCTACCTGCCGGGCGCCCATTCGGAGAGCGTGCACCTCGAGCGGTTCCCCGAGGTGCCGCTGCAGTGGCTCGACGACACCCTCAAGCGCGAGTGGGACCGCCTGCTCGAGGTGCGGCGTGAGGTGGCCCGGGCGCTCGAGCTGGCCCGCGCGCGCAAGCTGATCGGCAGCGGCCTGGAGGCGAGCGTGCGGATCGCCAGCGCGCCGGAGGACCTGCCGGCGCTGCTCGCCGCCAAGCGCGCCCTGCTCGAGACCCTCTTCATCGTCTCCGGCGTCGCGGTGGGCGACGGCCCCGCCGGGGCGGTGCGCTACGAGAGCCAGGAGATTCCCGGCCTGGTGATCGACGTCGACCGCGCGCCGGGCGACAAGTGCGAGCGGTGCTGGATGCGCCGGCCGACGGTCGGTCGCAGCGCCGTGCACCCCACGCTCTGCGAGCGCTGCGTGGGCGTCGTCGGCGAGTGACCGCCGTGTTCGCCCTGGCCGGCGCCATCGTGGTGCTCGACCAGGTCACCAAGGCCGCCGTCCTCGGCCGGCTGCCGCTCGGCGTGCCGGTCGCCATCCTCGACGAGTTCGTGTCGCTGACGCTGGTGATGAATCCGGGACTCGCCTTCGGTCTGCTCGGCACCGTGCCGCGCGCGTGGCGCTGGGTCGTGGCCGCGCTGTCGCTGGTGGCGCTGGCGGTGCTCGCGCGCGTGGCGCTGCGCGTGCTGCCGGCCGGAGGCTGGGCTGGTCGGGTGGCCATCGGGCTGATCTTCGGCGGCGCGGTCGGCAACCTGATCGACCGCGCGCAGTTCGGCGCGGTCGTCGACTTCGTCGACGTGCACTGGCGCGGCTGGCACTGGCCGGCGTTCAACGTCGCCGACTCGGCCATCACGGTGGGCGTCGCGCTCCTCGCGCTCCGGCTCCTCACCGATCGTCCGGCCCCCGCGCCGGGATGACGCCCCGCTGAGAGACGTGCAGGCCGACGGCGGGGAGCGTCGCGCGCTGCGCGTGGACGCCGCGGCGGCGGGCGCCCGTCTCGATCGCTGGCTGGCCTCCCGCCTGCCCGGCCTCTCGCGGGCGCGCCTGCAGGCGCTGATCGGCGATCGTCACGTCACCGTCGACGGCGCCGCTCGCAAGCCGTCCCACCGTCTCGGCGGAGGCGAGCACGTGGAGGTCGAGATCCCGCCGCTGCCGCCCGAGACCCTCGAGCCGGAGGCGATCGCGCTCAGCGTCGTGCACGAGGACGAGCACGTGCTCGTCCTCGACAAGCCTGCCGGCATGGTGGTCCACCCCGGCGCCGGTCACGCGCGCGGCACGCTGGCGGCCGCGGTGCTCGCCCACGCCCCCGGTGTCGCCGGCGTCGGCGGTCCGCGGCGTCCCGGCGTCGTCCATCGCCTCGACAAGGACACCTCCGGGCTGCTGGTCATGGCCAAGACGCCGCTCGCCTACGAATCGCTGACCGCGCAGCTCTCCGCGCGCACCGTCCGGCGTGTCTATCTGGCGCTCGTGCACGGCCGCATGACGGCCGCCGAGGGCGTGATCGACAAGGCGGTCGGCCGCGATCCGCGCGACCGCAAGCGCATGGCCGTGCGGCCGGCCGGGCAGGGGCGTCGCGCCGTCACCCGCTGGCGTGCGCTGGAACGGTTCTCGCAGTCCACCTTCGTCGAGGCGCGCCTGGAGACTGGTCGCACGCATCAGATCCGCGTTCACCTGGCCTCGCTGGGGCACCCGGTGGTCGGCGACGTCGTCTACGGCGGCCGGCGCCGGGCGCCGCTCCCCCTGGAGGGACTCGCCCTGCACGCCGCCATGCTGGCCTTCGTGCACCCGGTTACCCAACAACGGATGGAATTTGCCTCCGTGCTCCCCCCGCGGATCGAGCGCGTTCTGTCTCACTTGAGACACGAGCGTTAGCCGGGATGCGTCAGAACGTCCACGTTCGACGCGGGAACGCCCATCATCGGGCGTGCCCCGATATGGCATGGGCCTCGCAGGCCCTTTGTTAAAATGAGGCTCGCCGCATGAACGGACTGACCACGGTCATCCTGGCTGCCGGTGAGGGCAAGCGCATGCGCTCCCGCACGCCCAAGGTCCTGCACCAGCTCTGCGGCCGTCCCCTGATCTCCTATCCTCTGCGCCTGGCCCAGACTCTCGCCGATCGCGTCGTCCTGGTCGTCGGCCCCAACGCCGACGGCGTGCGCGCGCTGGCGGGCGACGGCGTGACGACGGTCGAGCAGCGCGAGCGGCTCGGCACCGGCCACGCGGTGCTGCAGGCGAAGGGCGCATGTCCGGCCGCCGGGCCGCTGCTCGTGCTGGCCGCCGACATGCCACTGCTGCAGCTCGAGACGCTCGAGCGGCTCGTCGAGCACCATCGCGCGACCAACGCCGCGGCCACCGTGCTCACCGCCGTCGTCGAGCGCCCCCAGGGGTACGGCCGCGTCCTGCGCCAGGGCGGCAAGGTGAAGCGGATCGTCGAGGATCGCGACGCCACCGACGACCAGAAGAAGATCAGCGAGATCAACACGGCCATCTACTGCTTCGAGGCGCGCCGGCTGTGGTCGGCGCTCGGCGAGATCACGCCCGACAATGACCAGGGCGAGCTGTACCTCACGGACGTGATCGGCGTCCTCTCGCGCGCGGGCGCGCGGGTCGAGGCGGTCGGCGTCGGCGATCCGGTCGAGGCGCTCGGCGTGAACGACCGCAAGCAGCTCGCCGGCCTGGCCGCGATCCAGCGCCGCCGCATCCTGGATCGGCTCATGGCCGATGGCGTCACCGTGCTCGATCCGGCGACGACCTACGTCGACGACACGGTCGTGATCGGCGCCGACACGGTCCTCTATCCCCAGGTGACGCTCGAGGGCGCGACGACGATCGGCGGCGACTGCGTGATCGGCACCGGCTGCCAGATCGCCGGCAGCCGCCTGGCCGACGGCGTCCGGCTGCGGCCGTACTGCGTCCTGACCGAGGCCGAGGTCGAGGCCGGCGCCGAGCTCGGCCCGTTCTGCCACTTGCGCCCGCGGGCGGTCATCGGCGCCCGGGCCAAGATCGGCAACTTCGTCGAGGTCAAGAAGTCGCGCATCGGCCGCGGCAGCAAGGCCAACCACCTGGCCTACATCGGCGACGCCACCGTCGGCGACGACGTCAACATCGGCGCCGGCGCCATCACCTGCAACTACGACGGCTTCGAGAAGCACGAGACGACGATCCGCGATGGCGCGTTCGTCGGCACCAACGTGAGCATGGTCGCGCCCATCACGATCGGTGAGGGCGCCTACGTGGGCTCCGGCTCGGTCGTCACCAAGGACGTGCCGGCCGACGCGCTGGCCGTCGAGCGGAGCCAGCAGATCGTCAAGGACGGCTGGGCGGCCCGCCGGCGGGCGGCGTGGGCGGCCCGCAAGAAGGAACACTAGCCATGTGCGGAATCGTCGGATACGTCGGGGAGAAGAGCGCGGTCGGCATCATCGTCGAAGGCCTCAAGAAGCTCGAGTACCGCGGCTACGACTCGGCCGGCATCGCCGTGCTCGGCGCCAACGGCGCCCTCGAGGTGCGCCGGGCGGCCGGCCGGATGAAGGTTCTCGAGGGCATCCTGCGCGAGCGGCCACTGGCCGGCTCGCTCGGTATCGGGCACACGCGGTGGGCAACCCACGGCCGCCCCTCGGACGAGAACGCGCATCCGCACACCGACTGCTCGGGCTCGCTGGTCGTCGTCCACAACGGCATCCTCGAGAACTACCTCGAGATCAAGGAGCGCCTGGTCGCCGAGGGCCACACCTTCAAGTCGCAGACCGACACCGAGGTGCTGGCCCACCTCATCGAGCACTACCTCAAGACCGCCGGCCGCCTCGAGCGCGCCGTCAAGCGCGCGCTCAACGACGTCCGCGGCTCCTACGCCGTCGGCGTGGTGGCGGCGGCGGCGCCCGATCGGCTGGTCGCCGCCAAGCACGGCGCCGGCAGCGTGGTCGTCGGCCTCGGCCGCGGCGAGATGTTCATCGCCTCCGACATCCCGGCCATCCTCGGCCACACCCGCGACGTCGTGATCCTCGAGGACGGTGAGGTCGCGGTGGTGACCGCCGAGGGTGTGGAGCTCAGCACGCTCGACGACCAGCCGGTGCAGCGCGAGCCGGTGCGGATCCTGTGGGATCCGATCATGGCCGAGAAGGGCGGCTACCGGCACTTCATGCTCAAGGAGATGTACGAGCAGCCGCGCGCGATCACCGACACCTTCCGCGGCCGCATCGCGCCGGAGACCGGCGCCGTGCTGCTGCCGGACGTGAACCTCGACCCGGCGACGATGAAGGCGATCCAGCGCGTCGTGTTCGTGGCCTGCGGCACGGCGTCCTACGCCTCCCTGCTCGGCCGCTCGATGATCGAGCGCCTGGCCGGGCTCCCCGCCGAGGTCGACCTGGGATCGGAGTTCCGTTACCGGGACGCCATTGTGGGGCCGGAAACGTTGGTCATTGCCGTTTCGCAATCGGGCGAGACGGCGGATACGCTCGGAGCGGTGAAGGCGGCCCGTCTCAAGGGCGCGCCGATTCTCGCCATCACCAACGTCGTCGGCTCGGCGCTGGCGCGCGAGGCGACCGGCACGCTCTACATGCACGCCGGCCCCGAGATCGGCGTGGCGTCGACCAAGGCGTTCTCGACGATGGTCGTGGCCTCCTACCTGGTCGGCCTCTGGCTGGGCCGCCTGCGCGGCGGGCTGACCGCCGAGGACGTGCGCAAGCGCATCCAGGACCTGGTCGAGGTCCCGCGCCTCGTGGAGAAGGCCCTCGAGCTCGACAGCACGGTCGCCGCGCTCGCGCGGCATCTCTCGAGCGCCCGCGACTTCCTCTATCTCGGCCGTGGCCTGCAGTACCCCATCGCGCTCGAGGGCGCGCTGAAGCTCAAGGAGCTGTCCTACATCCACGCCGAGGGCTACGCCGGCGGCGAGATGAAGCACGGCCCCATCGCGCTCATCGACGACGGCTTTCCGGTGGTGGCGCTGGCCCCCCGCGACAGCTCCTACGAGCGCATGCTGGGCAACATCGAGGAGGTGCGCGCGCGCGAGGGGCAGGTCATCGCCGTCGTGCAGGACGGCGACCGCCTGATCGCCTCCAAGGCCCAGCACGTGATCGAGGTGCCGGCGGCGGCCGAGATGCTGATGCCGCTGATCACGGTGGTGCCGCTGCAGCTGCTCGCGTACCACATCGCCGTCCGCCGCGGCTGCGACGTCGACCAGCCGCGCAACCTGGCGAAGTCGGTCACGGTGGAGTAGCCGCTTCGACCATCCCCTGATCCGCTGGCACCGCAGCGCGGAGACGCGCCACCCGTACGGCGCCGTCTCGCCCGATCCGGCCGTCACCGAGCCGATCGGATTTCCGCCGCCGTGGCCGGACCGTCCGTGGATCTTCGCGATGATGGTCGCCTCGTCCAACGGCGTCGTGGCCTGGCGCCGGCGCGACGTGAAGGACGATCCCGTCCTGGCCATCCTGGGCGGCGACCGGCGCCGGCCGGCCCGCCTGGCCGACAAGCGCCTCATGCGCGTGCTGCGCTGCTTCGGCGACGTCGCGGTCGGCGCCGAGACCGTGCGCACCCAGCCCGAGCTCGTGCTGAGCCCGCAGCAGCCCGGCGACGAGCCGGCGCCCCAGCTGTTCGCGTTCCGCGAGGGCGCCGGCCTGCCGCGGCAGCCGCGCAACATCGTCTACTCGGTCTTCGGCCGCCTGCCACTCGGCCATCGCATCTTCACCACGCCCGGCATCGAGCCGCTGGTCGTGACGACGCCGCTGGGGGTGACGGAGCTGAAGCGCCGCGCCGCCGGCGGCCCGCCGCCGCCGATGCTGGTCGAGAACCTCCTCGATCCGGCGGCGCTGCGGCGCGCTCACGCACGGCTCTTCGCCGAGGCCGGCGTCCGCTACCTCGACTGCGAGGGCGGCCAGACGGTCCTCACCGCCCTCCACGCGGCCGGCCTGCTCGACGAGGTCTTCGTCACGATCACGCCGTTCCGCGTGAGCGAGACCGATCACGAGGGCGTGGTGACGACGTTCGACTTCGAGACCGAAGGCGCGCGGCTGATCGCCGAGGGCCACGCCGTGGCCGACGAGACGTGGCGGTTCCGGCGCTGGCGCTTCAGCGAGCGATGATCGGCGGCGCGGTGCTCAGGAGGGCTGGAGCGCGTCGGTCCCGATCGAGTCGGCGATGAGGCGATCGAGGTGCAGCAGGTCGAACGGCTTCGGCAGGTAGCCGTTGGCGCCGCTGTCGAGCGCCTCCTGGGCCACCGCCTGCGAATCATAGCCGGTCATGACGAAGATCGGCACCGCGACGCCCGTCTCCCGCAGCGACTTCAGCAGGCTGAGGCCGTCGAGGCCGGGCATCTTCACGTCGAGCAGGACCACGTCGGGGGGCTGACGCACGATGAGGCTCAGCGCCATCGCGGCGTTGGCAGCGATCAGGACGGTGTAGCGGGTCTCGAAGAACTGGCGAAGGATGTCCTGGACCACCCCGTTGTCGTCGACGATGAGGAGGCGCTTCATGGCGCCGTGCGAGCGGGCAAGCGGTATGCCACGGTCGCCGCCGGCCGAAACGCTCGAAAAGTCAGTGACCGCTGCGGACGCCGAGCCACGACGGCCGTGACGATTTGACCGGCCGCGCGCAATTTGACTCGGTCGGGTACAATCGCGTGGTGACAGCACCGGTGGAGCGCCTCCTCGACGATCTGAATCCCGCCCAGCGCGAAGCCGTGACGGCCGGCGATGGTCCGCTGCTCGTGCTGGCCGGCGCCGGCAGCGGCAAGACGCGCGTGATCGCCTACCGGATCGCCTGGCTGCTCGGTCGCGGTGATCTGGCGCCGCGCAACCTGCTCGCGATGACGCTCACCAACAAGGCGGCCGGCGAGATGGCGCGGCGGGTCGAGCGCCTGCTGGCGCCGATCGGGCTCAAGCCGCCGCTGATCACGACGTTCCACTCGGCGTGCGTGCGGATCCTGCGCCAGCACGGCTCGCACCTGGGCCTGCCGTCGCACTTCACGATCTACGACGAGGATGATCGCCGGGCGCTCGTGAAGGAGTGCCTGAAGGAGGGCGAGCTGGCCGACCGCTCGTTCACGCCGGGCGCCGCCGTGCACCGCATCTCGTACCTCAAGAACCAGATGATCGCGGTGACCGAGGCGCTGCGCGACGCGCGGGGGCCGTGGGAGAAGAAGGCCGCGCTCGTCTACTCGCGCTACGAGAAGCGCCTGCGCGAGACGGGCGCCGTCGACTTCGACGACCTGCTGCTGCTGGTCGTCCGGCTCTTCACCGAGATCCCGGACGTCCTCACCTACTACCGCGGGCTCTGGCGCTACGTGCTCGTCGACGAGTACCAGGACACCAACCGCGCGCAGTACCGCATCATCCGGCTCCTCACGGCCGAGCACCGCAACGTGTGCGTCGTGGGCGACAGCGATCAGTCGATCTACAAGTGGCGAGGCGCGGACATCCGCAACATCCTCGACTTCGAGGACGACTATCCGGGCACCAAGGTCGTGCGCCTCGAGCAGAACTATCGCTCGACGCAATCGATCCTGGCGCTGGCCGCCGGCGTCATCGCCCACAACGTCCAGCGCAAGGACAAGACGCTGTGGACCGAGAACCCGGCCGGCGACCCGGCGCGCCTCTATCGCGCCTGGGACGAGCACGAGGAGGCCTCGTTCGTCGCCCAGGCGATCCTCGGCCTGCGCGGCGAGGGCGTGCCGTGGGACGGCGTGGCCGTCTTCTATCGCACCAACGCCCAGTCGCGGGTGCTGGAGGACGCGCTGCGGCGCGGGCGCATCCCGTACGTCATCGTGGGCGGCGTCCGCTTCTACGAGCGGCGCGAGATCAAGGACGCGCTCGCCTACCTGCGGCTGATCCTCAATCCGGCCGACGACGTCGCGTTCCGCCGGGCCATCGGCGCGCCGAGCCGTGGCATCGGCCCCACGACGCTGGGCCGGCTCGACGAGGAGGCCGGGCGGCAGTCGCGGCCGTTGCTGGCCGTGGCCGCCGAACCCCCGGCCGACGTGCGCGGCAAGGCGCGCGGCGCGCTGGAGGCGTTCGCGGCGCTGATCGGGCGCCTGGCGGGTCAGCGCCGCGACCTGGCGCCGCCGGCCTTCATCGACCTCGTGCTCGACCAGACCGGCTACCGCGAGGCCTTGCGCCAGGAGCGCACGCCGGAGGGCGAGGCGCGGCTGGAGAACCTGGAGGAACTGATTGCCGCCGCCGAGGACTTCACCCATACCGCGGCCGAGCCGACGCTGGACGGCTTCCTCGACGGCGTCGCCCTGATGAGCGACGTCGACGAGCTGAAGGACGCCGACTCGCGCGTGACGCTGATGACGCTGCACTCGGCCAAGGGCCTGGAGTTCCCGGCGGTGTTCCTCACCGGGCTCGAGGAGGGCGTCTTCCCGCACGCGCGCTCGATGAACGACCCCGACGAGGTCGAGGAGGAGCGCCGCCTGTGCTACGTCGGGGTCACGCGCGCCAAGGAGCGGCTCACGCTGTCGTGGGCGCTCCACCGGCGCATCCACGGCTACGGGGTGGGCGAGCCGTCCCGGTTCCTGCGCGAGATGCCGGAGGATCGCCTCCTGCCGCTCAACGGCGGCCGCGTGCAGGAGCCGGCCGCCCTGGCCGCCCGCGAGGTGCCGCGCTACGAGCCCGAGGAGGAGTCGTGGCCGATCCGGGTCGGCGCCCGCGTGCGCCACGCCCGCTTCGGCGAGGGCCTGGTGGTCGGCGTCGAGCGCGACGGCGCCGACACCGTCGTGACCGTGGGCTTCGCCAGCGTCGGGCGCAAGCGGCTCTCGCTGCAGTACGCGCAACTGGAGGAGCTCTAGGGTGATCTCCCGGCAGGACGTCGAGCACGTCGCCCGGCTGGCGCGGTTGGCTCTCAGCGATGCTGATCTCGAGCGCATGCGCGAGCAGCTCAACGGGATCCTCGGCTACATCGACAAGCTGCGCGCGCTCGACACGACCGGGGTCGAGCCGACCTCGCACGCCGTGCCGCTCGTCAACGTCATGCGCGACGACGCGACGCGGCCCTGCCTGTCGCCGGACGAGGCGCTCGCCAACGCGCCCGAGCGCAGCGGCCAGTTCTTCCGCGTGCCGAAGATCATCGAGGAGTAGCGCGTGCGGACGATCCACGAGCTGACCGCCGCCTTCGCCAAGGGCGAGGCCTCGCCGGTCGGCGTGGCCGAGGACTACCTGGCGCGGATCGGCGCCCTCGACGACCGGCTCGGCGCCTACCTCACGGTGACGCGCGACGACGCGCTCGCCGCCGCCCGCGCGGCCGAGGCGCGCTACCGGGCGAAGGCGCCGCTGGGCCCGCTCGACGGGGCGCCAGTCGCGCTCAAGGACGTCTTCTGCACGCGCGGCGTGCGGACGACGTGCGGGTCCAGGATCCTGGAGCGCTACGTGCCGCCCTACGACGCCACGCTGGTCGAGCGCCTCAAGGCCGCCGGCGCCGTCATCCTGGGCAAGACCAACATGGACGAGTTCGCGATGGGCTCGTCCACCGAGCACTCGGCGTTTCAGCTCACGCGCAATCCGTGGGACCTGGCCCGCGTGCCGGGCGGCTCGTCCGGCGGCTCCGCGGCGGCCGTGGCCGGGGGGCTGGCCGCCGGCGCGTTCGGCACCGACACGGGCGGCTCGGTACGCCAGCCGGCGGCGTTCTGCGGCGTCGTCGGCCTCAAGCCGACCTACGGCCGCATCTCGCGCTACGGGCTGGTCGCGTTCGCCTCGTCGCTCGACCACGTGGCGCCCTTTGCGCTGGACATCACCGACACCGCGCTGCTGCTGGCGGCCACCGCCGGCCACGACCCGCTCGACGCCACGTCGGTGGACGCCCCGGTCCCCGATTACGTCGCGGCGCTGGCCTCCGGCGTGAAGGGCCTGCGCGTCGGCGTGCCCGACGAGTACTTCGGCGCCGGTCTCGATCCCGAGATCGATCGCGCCGTGCGCGCGGCGATCGACGTCCTCCGCGATCTCGGGGCCGCGATCGAGCGCGTGTCGCTGCCGACGACCGAGTACGGCGTGGCGACCTACTACGTCGTGGCGCCGGCCGAGGCGTCGTCGAACCTGGCGCGCTACGACGGCGTCAAGTACGGTCTGCGCGTGCCCGGCGGCAAGGACCTCATCGACATGGTGAGCCGCACGCGCGCGGCCGGCTTCGGCCCCGAGGTCAAGCGCCGGGTCATGCTCGGCACCTACGCGCTCTCGGCGGGTTACTACGACGCCTACTACGGCCAGGCCCAGAAGGTCCGCACCCTGGTGCGGCGCGACTTCGAGAAGGCGTTCGCCCGCGTCGACGTGCTGGCGGCGCCCACCACGCCGAGCGTCGCCTTCAAGCATGGCGAGAAGTCCGATCCGCTGGCGATGTACATGAACGACGTCTACACGATCCCCGCGAGCATGACGGGTCTGCCGGCGATCTCGGTGCCGTGCGGCTTCAACGGCTCCGGCCTGCCGATCGGGCTTCAGCTCATCGGCCGCCCGCTCGACGAGGCCACGCTGCTCCGCGTCGCCCACGCCTACGAGCAGGCGACGCCCTGGCGTCAGCGCCGTCCGGAACTGTCATGAGCGCCGTGGCGACCGAGTACGAGACGGTGATCGGCCTCGAGGTCCACGCGCAGCTCGCGACGCGCTCGAAGATGTTCTGTGGCTGTCCCACGACCTTCGGCGCCCCGCCCAACAGCCAGACGTGTCCGATCTGCCAGGGGATGCCGGGCGTGCTGCCGGTCGTCAACCGGCGCGCGGTGGAGCTGGCGGTGCGGGCGGCGCTCGCCTTCGGCCTGCGGGTGAACCCGGCCTGCCGGTTCGCGCGCAAGCACTACTACTACCCGGACATGCCGAAGAACTTCCAGATCAGCCAGTACGAGGAGCCGCTGGCCGAGGATGGCTCGCTGGAGCTCGAGGTCGACGGCGCCCCCCGGCGCATCGGCATCCAGCGGCTGCACCTCGAGGAGGACGTCGGCAAGCTCGTGCACGAGGGCGATTTCGCCACCGCGCTGTCGAGCCTGGTCGACTACAACCGCGCCGGCGTGCCGCTGATGGAGACGGTCTCGCGGCCGGACCTGCGCACGCCCGAGGAGGCGGCCGCCTACCTCAAGGCGTTCCGCGCCGTGCTGCTGGCGCTCGGCGTCTGCGACGGCAACATGGAGGAAGGCGCGCTGCGCTGCGACGCCAACATCTCGCTGCGGCCGCGTGGGTCGACCGAGCTCGGCACCAAGGTCGAGATCAAGAACCTCAACTCGTTCCGCAACGTCCAGCGCGCGCTCTCCAAGGAGTACGCGCACGACTACCGTTACTTTCCGGAGCCCGACCTTGTGCCGCTGCAGATGGACGCGGCGTGGGTCGAGTCGACCCGCGCGGCGCTACCGGAGCTGCCGCGTGCGCGGCGCCAGCGCTTCGTCAGCCAGTACGGGCTGCCGGCCTACGACGCCGGCATCCTCACGCAGTCGACGGCGCTGGCCGACTACTACGAGGCCGCCGTGCGCGCGCATCCCGCCAATCCCAAGGCGCTCGCCAACTGGATCACCTCCGAGCTGCTCCGCGAGGTCGACGCCGCCGACGACACGGCGATCGCGCGCTCCGGGATCTCGCCCGCGCGCCTGGCCGGGCTCGTGCTGCTCATCGACGACGGCACGATCAGCGGCAAGATCGCCAAGGACGTCTTCGCGCGCATGCTGGCCTCCGGCGAGGATCCCGCCGCCATCGTGAAGCGCGAGGGACTCACCCAGGTGGCCGACGCCGGCGCCCTGGAGGCGCTGGTGGATGCGGCCATCGCCGCCAATGCCAAGGCGGTCGCCGACTTCAAGAGCGGCAAGACGGCGGCGTCCAGGGCGGTCGTGGGCCAGGTCATGAAGGCCAGCGGCGGCAAGGCCAACCCGGCCATGGTCGATCGCCTCGTGCAGGAGAAACTCTCTCGGATGTGACCGGGACGGCTATAATCGGCGAAGCGCCCGTCATGATTGAGCTTCACCGAGTTTCGAAGGTCTATTCGGTCGGGCCGGTGAAGGTCCCAGCGCTGTCCGATGTCTCCTTCCGGGTGGGCAAGGGCGAGTTCGTCACGCTCTGCGGCCCGAGCGGCGCCGGCAAGACCACGCTGCTGCGCCTGCTCTATCGCGAGGAGATCCCCACCGAGGGGGAGATCGAGGTCCTGCGGCAGGACGTGACCGCCCTGACGCGGTCGCAGGTGGCGGCGCTGCGCCGCTCGATCGGCATCGTCTTCCAGGACGCCAAGCTGCTGCCCGGCCGCACCGTCTACGAGAACGTCGCCTTCGTGCTCCGGGTGCTCGGCACGCCGCGCCGCGAGATCACCGGGCGCGTGTTCGATGCGCTCCGCGCGGTCGGCCTGTCGGCCCGCGCGCAGGCCTATCCGCCGCAGCTCTCGCAGGGCGAGGCCCAGCGGGCCGCGCTCGCCCGTGCGGTCGCGCGCAAACCGCTCCTGCTGATCGCCGACGAGCCGACCGGCAACCTGGACGAGGGCATGGCGGCCGAGGTCATCGAGATCGTGCGCGACATCTGGGCCGGCGGCACCACGGTGCTCTTCGCGACCCACCAGGCCACGCTGGCGGCGGCGCTCAAGCAGCGCACGCTCAGCCTCCAGAACGGCCGCCTGCTGAAGGACGAGGGCTGAGCGGCCGTGTTCGGCTTTCTCCTCGGGGAGGCGCTGCGGGACCTGCGCCGGGCCGGCCGGGTGGCGGTGAGCGCGATCGTGCTCATCACGCTGTCGCTGGCCGCGCTCGGCGCCTTCTGGCTCTTGTCGTCGAATCTCGCCGAGGCCGTCGTCCAGTTCCGCGAGCGGGTGAAGATCGTCGTCTATCTCAAGCGCGAGCCCTCGAGCGGCGAGAGCCGCGCACTGGTCGAGCGCGTGCGCGCGCTGCCCGGCGTGGCGGTCGTGCGGTACGTCGGCAAGGCGGAGGCGCTCGGCACGCTCAAGCAGGTGCTCGGCAAGGACGCCGCGGTGGCCGACGCGCTGCCGCAGAACCCGCTGCCGGCCTCGCTCGAGATCACGCCCACCGCCGAGGGCGCCACGCTCGAGGGCGCCCGCGCGCTGGTCATGCGGCTGGGGGCGCTGCCGGAGACCGACGAGGTCGGCGGCGGCGTGGAGTGGATGGAGCAATTCGCCCACGGCCGGCGCCTGCTGTGGCTGTTCGGCCTCGGCGTCGGCGCCGTGCTCGCGGCGGCCGCCATCCTCACCGTGACCACCGCCACCACGCTCGTGCTGCACGCCCGCCGCGACGAGATGGAGATCATGCGCCTGGTCGGCGCGCCGGAGCACGTCGTGCGGCTGCCGCTGCTGCTGCAGGGCATGATGCAGGGGCTGCTCGGCGCCATGCTGGCGATCTGGCTGCTGGTCGGCTGCTACGCGATCCTCGGGCCCCGCGTCGAGCCGCTCGTTCGCGAGACGCTCGGCCTGGCCCGCCTGACGTTCCTGCGCCCCCACAACGTGGCCTTTCTGATGCTCGCCGGGACGCTGCTCGGCGGCGTCGGCGGCATCCTGGCCCGCGGACGTGCCGAGCCGTGAGCCCGCGCGCCCGCCTGGTGTTCGTCGCCGCCGCCGGGTTCCTGGCCGTCGCCGCCGCCGCCACGGCGCAGGCGCCCCGGAAGGAGGCCGTCAAGAAGGACGAGCCCAAGAAAGAGGACCCGATCCAGTCCGAGCAGCGCAAGCTGCGCGAGGCCGAGCAGCAGCTCAAGGAGGAGCGGCGCAAGGCGGCCGAGGCGCGCGACAAGGAGACCTCGCTGCTGGCCGAGCTCGACCAGGTCGAGCAGCGCCTGGCCGACAAGCAGCGCGAGATCGGCCGGCTCGACGCGCGGATCAAGCGGGCGCAAGGCGACGTGGTCTCGCTGCGGGGCGAGGTGCGGGGGCTCGAGGATCAGCGCGGCAGCCAGGAGCAGGCCCTGGCCCGGCGCCTGCGCGCCGTGTACAAGGTCCACGCCCAGGGCGGCGCGCTGCCGATCCTGTTCTCCGGCGACGACCCGGTGGCGCGGGCGGTGGCCGTGCGGCACCTCACGAGCCTGGCGGCTCTGGACGCCCGTCTGATCCAGGAGTATCGTGGTACGTCAGATCGGTTGGAGGATCGCCGCCGCCGGGAGGAGACCCGCGAGCGTGAGCTGGCCGATCTCAAGTCCGACGCCCAGCGTGAACAGACCGAAGTCGACCGTGACGCCGCCAAACGCCGCGCCCTCCTCGCCAGGGTGCGTGACGAGCGCGCCTACCACGAACGCATGGTCGGCGAGCTCTCCGACGCGACTCGTCGCCTCGAAGCCTTCATCCGGGATCTGCAGGCCCGGCAGCGCCGTCTGGCCAGGGTGCCGCCGGCCAAGCCCGGCCTCGAGCCGCCCGGCACCGGGTTCGCCACGCTCCGCGGTCGCTTGCCGTGGCCGACGGAAGGGCGCATCATCGCAGCGTTCGGTGCCCAGGTGCATCCGCGGTTCGGCACACGGACGTTCCGCAACGGCGTGGACATCGAGGCCGGCGAAGGCCGCGACGTGGCGGCCGTGTTCGGTGGCCACGTCGTCTACACGGGCTGGTTCAAGGGCTATGGGAACCTGATCATCCTGGATCACGACAACGAGTACTACACCCTGTACGCGCACGTCGCCGAGATTCTGGTAAAAGAAGGCGACGACGTGCGGCAGGGCCAGCGGATTGGAACGGTCGGGGACACGGGGTCGCTGGAAGGGCCGCGCCTCTATTTCGAGGTACGGTTCCAGGGCAAGCCCCAGGATCCCGAGCAGTGGCTCCGGCAGAGGAGCTGATAGAGGTGGCCAAGGAGACTCCATGAAGAAGGCATTCGTGACCGGCGCGTTGCTCGTGGTACTCACGCTCTCGCTGGGGGGCTCCGCCGCCAGCAAGGTGACGGACAACGCCGCCACCTACGAGCAGCTCCGGCTGTTCACCGAGGTCCTGTCGATCGTCCAGAACCAGTACGTGGACGAGGTGCCACCCAAGGACCTCATCTACAACGCCATCAAGGGCACGCTGCGCGGGCTGGATCCGCACAGCTCCTTCCTCGATCCGGACAGCTATCGCGAGATGCAGGTGGAGACCTCCGGCAGCTTCGGCGGGCTCGGCATCGAGATCACGTTGAAGGACGACATCCTCACGGTGGTGGCGCCGATCGACGGCACGCCGGCCTACCGGGCCGGGCTGCACACCGGCGATCGCATCATCAAGATCGACGGTCTGGCCACCAAGGACATGCAGCTGGCCGACGCGGTCAAGCGCATGCGGGGCAAGCCGGGCACCAAGGTCGTCATCACCATCGTGCGCGAGGGCTGGGCGGAGCCGAAGGACATCGACCTGGTCCGCGAGCAGATCCGCGTGCAGTCGGTGAAGTCGGTCGAGATGGGCGACGGCATCGAGTACCTGAAACTGCGCCAGTTCCAGGAGCAGAGCCCGCACGACATGGACACGGCGCTCGAGAAGTTCTCCAAGGACGGCATGAAGGCGCTGATCCTCGACCTGCGCAACAACCCGGGCGGGCTGCTCACGGCCGCCGTCGAGGTGAGCGAGAAGTTCATCGATGACGGCAAGCTGGTGGTCTACACCGAGGGTCGCGTACGCAACCAGAACATGCGCTTCTCCGCCCACGCCAAGAGGGGCTACGTCCAGATGCCGATGGTGATCCTCATCAACCAGGGGAGCGCCTCGGCCTCCGAGATCGTGGCCGGCGCGTTGCAGGACTGGGGCCGCGCAGTCGTCGTCGGCACCCAGAGCTTCGGCAAGGGCTCGGTGCAGACGATCATCCCGCTCTCCGACGGCTCCGGCCTGCGGCTGACGACGGCGAAGTACTTCACGCCGAAGGGCCGCTCGATCCACGGCAAGGGGATCACGCCCGACATCGTGGTGGAGCTGCCGAAGGAGCCGGCGACGACGGCCCCCAAGGAGCGCCCGCTGCCGTCGGCCGACCCGCTGGAGGACCTCAAGAAGGACGTGCAGGTGCAGCGGGCCATCGAAGTGATCAAGGCCATGAAGACCGCCGCGCTGCGGCGGCCGGGCACGCCCACGCAGATCGGAGCGCGGAGCCAGGTGGACAAGCCACAACAGTCGCAGAACTGACGTCGGGCGACGCCAGGGCGATGGGGCCGGGCGCGCCCGTGGCGCCCGGCCTGCATCGCCTTTCGTTTCTGCGGCGGCGATTGCCTGGAATTTGGGCAGTCGCAGTGCGAGGCTGTAAAGGGAGCAAGGATGGGGAAGGTCGTGCTCGGGATCGAGAGCTCGTGCGACGAGACGGCGGCCGCCGTGCTCGTCGACGGCCGGCGCGTGCTGTCGAGCGTGGTCGCCTCGCAGGACGACGTGCACGCACCGTATGGCGGCGTGGTGCCGGAACTCGCCTCGCGGCGGCACCTCGAGGTCATCGTGCCGGTGGTCGAGAAGGCGCTGGCCGAGGCCGGCGTGCGCCTCGGCGATCTCGACGGCCTGGCGGTGACGCAGGGCCCCGGTCTGGTGGGCTCGCTGCTGGTCGGCTGCTCGCTGGCCAAGGCGCTGGCATGGGTGCACGGCCTGCCGCTGGTCGGCGTCAACCATCTCGAGGGCCACATCTATGCCGCCTTCCTCACCGACGATCCGCCGGAGCATCCGTTCCTCGCGCTGGTCGTGTCCGGCGGCCACACCGCGCTCTATCACGCCCCCGCGCCGCTCACGTACCGGCTGGTCGGGCAGACGCGTGACGACGCGGCCGGCGAGGCGTTCGACAAGGTCGCCAAGCTGCTGGGCCTCGGCTTCCCCGGCGGGCCGATCATCCAGAAGACGGCCGAGCGCGGCGATTCGCGCGCGATCGACTTCCCGCTGGCCCAGATCACCGACGGGGCGCGCGACTTCTCGTTCAGCGGCATCAAGACGGCGGTCTCGCAGTACGTCAAGCGTCACGGGCCGCTCGGCGAGGCCCAGGTCGCCGACGTCGCGGCGTCGTTCCAGGCGGCGGTGGTCAAGATGCTGGTGCGCCGCACCGTGCGGGCGGCGCTGCACGTCGGCGTCAAGCGCGTGCTGCTCACCGGCGGCGTGGCGGCCAACGGCCCGCTGCGCGCGTCGCTGGCCGCCGAGACGGCCGAGCACGGCATCCACCTGCACGTGCCGCCGCCCCGGCTCTGCACCGACAACGCCGCGATGATCACCGCCGCCGGCACCGCCCGTCTGGCCGCCGGCGAGCGCGCGCCGCTGACCATGAACGCGATCCCCGACCTGGTCCTCGCGTGAACTTTCAGACGGTCCTGGCCGGCCTGCCCGACGCCGTCATCGCCGTCGACGAGGCGCTGCGCGTCGTGTTCTGGAACTCGGCCGCCGAGGAGCTGACCGAGCGCTCGGCGCGGCGCGCCGACGGGCGCGTGCTCAAGGAAGTCTTCCCGGCCGACGCCTCGCTGGTCCGGCGCCTGTCGGAGACGCTCGCCACCGGCGAGAGCCGCTCGGAGCCCGAGGGCACCGTCGAGCGGCCCGATCACCGGCTGGTGCCGGTGAGCATCGTGACGGCGCCGCTCTTCGACCGCGCCGGCCGCGTGGAGGCGGCGGTCGCGGTGGTGCGCGACCTCTCGCGCATCCGCCAGCTCGAGGCCGAGGTCCGGCGCGGCGAGACGCTGGCGGCGGCCGGCCGCATGGCCGTCGGCCTCGCCCACGAGATCCGCAACCCGCTCGGCGCCATCCGCGGCGCCGTCCAGCTGCTGGGGCGCGAGCTGGGCGCCCAGTCGCCGCTGCAGGAGTACACGAGCGTGCTGCTGACCGAGGTCGATCGCGTCAACCGGATCATCGAGATGCTGCTCGATCTCGCGCGGCCGGTCGCGATCCGGCCCGCGCCCGTCAACCTGCACCAGCTCCTCGAGCGCGTGGCGGTGGTGACCGAGGCCGGCGCGCGCGAGCAGCGGGTGAGCATCGTGCGGCGCTACGATCCCAGCCTGCCGCCGATCCTCGGCGACGAGGACCGGCTGGTGCAGGTCTTCCACAACCTCGTGCGCAACGCGATCGAGGCGATGCCCCACGGCGGCCAGCTCACGCTGTCGACCCGGGTCAGCCTCAATCCGCTCTTCGGCAAGATGGATCTCGGCGCCGGACAGCGGAGCATGGTGGAAGCGCAGGTGATGGACGAGGGCACCGGCATCCCGGCGGCGGCCCGGGCCAGGATCTTCGATCCGTTCTTCACGACCAAGGAGCGCGGCCTCGGCCTCGGCCTGGCCATCTGCCACCAGGTGCTCGAGCAGCACCACGGGGCCATCCAGATCGACAGCGCCGAGGGCCGCGGGACGCAGGTGACCTGCTTCCTGCCAATAGCGAAATGAGCGCGCGCATCCTGGTTGCCGACGACGAGGACAGCCTGCGCTGGGTGCTCGAGAAGGGCCTGCACCAGGCCGGCTACGAGGTCACCGCAGTGAAGGACGGCGCCGCCGCCGTGCGGGCGGTGGAGGCCGAGCCGTTCGACCTCGTCCTCCTCGACGTGCGGATGCCGGGCATGGACGGCCTCACCGCGCTCGGCAAGATGCGCGAGCTGCGCCCCACCGCGTCGATCGTGGTGATGACCGCCCACGGCACGATGGAGACCGCGATCCAGGCCATGCAGCGCGGCGCCTACGACTATCTCACCAAGCCGTTCGACCTCGATGAGGTGCTGCTGCTGGCCCAGCGCGCGCTGGAGGCCGGACGGCTGACGCAGGAGGTGACCCGGCTCAAGACCGGCATGCAGGAGGTGCGCGAGTTCAGCGCGCTGATCGGCCGCCACGCGCGCATGCAGGACGTCTACAAGACGATCGGCCGCATCGCCGGCAGCGACGTCACCGTGCTGCTGCGCGGCGAGTCCGGCACCGGCAAGGAGCTGGTGGCGCGGGCGATCCATCACTACAGCCGGCGTGCCGGCCGTCCGTTCGTGGCGGTCTCCTGCGCGGCGATCCCCGGCACGCTGCTGGAGTCGGAGATGTTCGGCCACGAGCGGGGGGCGTTCACGGATGCGAAGGAGCGACGCCTGGGCAAGTTCGAGCTGGCCCATGGCGGCACCCTGTACCTGGACGAGATCGGCGACATGCCGCTCGAGCTGCAGACGAAGCTGCTGCGCGCGCTGCAGGAGCGCACCATCGAGCGGCTCGGCGGCCAGGAGCCGATCCGCATCGACGTGCGCGTGCTGGCCGCGACCAACCGCGACCTCGAGGCGGGGATGCGGGACGGGACCTTCCGCGAGGACCTCTACTACCGCCTCAACGTCGTCACGCTGAACCTGCCGCCCCTGCGGGAGCGTCGCCGCGACATCCCGCTGCTGGTCGAGCACTTCCTCGCCAAGCACGGCCCCGAGCTGGGCGAGCGCGGCGTGGCGCCGGACGCGCTCGACCGCCTCGTCGGCCACGACTGGCCGGGCAACGTGCGGGAGCTCGAGAACGTCGTGCAGCGCGCGATGGTGATGGCGACCAGCGGCGTGATCCTGCCCGAGCACCTGCCGATCGGCCCGGTCTCGGCGGCCGCCTCGGTCGCGGTGGACGCGTCACTGGAGGAGATCATCGAGCGCAAGCTGCTGGAGTGCGTGCGCGGGCTGCGCGAGCACTCGAGCGCCAACCTCTACGACCTGATGATCGGCCTCGTCGAGAAACCACTGCTCCGCGCCGTGCTCCGCGAGACCAACGGCAACCAGGTGCGCGCGGCGCAGATCCTCGGCATCAACCGCAACACGCTGCGGAAGAAGCTCACCGAGCACGGCATCGATCCGGACACGCTCGAGGGCTAGGCCGGGCGCGGCTGGCCCCCCTGGCGGGCGGAGGTCTTGGTGACCTGGCGCAGGCGATCGGCCCGCAGCGGCATGTCCAGGTGCTTGACGCCGAGCGGCCGGAGCGCGTCGACCACGGCGTTCACCACCGCCGGCGTCGAGCCGATCGTCGCCGCCTCGCCGATGCCCTTGGCGCCGAGCGGGTTGAACGGCGTCTTCGTCACCGTGGCGTCGGCGCGGAAGGACGGCAGGTCCTCCGCGCGCGGGACCGCGTAGTCCATCAGCGAGCCGGTCGTGAGCTGGCCGTCGCTCTCGTACACGAGCTCCTCCCAGAGGGACTGCGCGATGCCCTGGGCGAGGCCGCCGTGCACCTGACCGGCGACCAGCGTCGGCGAGACACGGACGCCGCAGTCGTCGATCGAGACGTAGTCGCGTAGCCGCACGCTCCCGGTCTCGCGGTCGACTTCCACGACGGCCACGTGGGCGCCGAACGGATAGACCAGCTGCGGGGGGCGGAAGAAGTCGGTCGCCTCCAGGCCGTGCTCGAGCTCCTTGTTGAGGCCTTCGCTGTAGGCGACGGCGGCGATGTCGCCGAGGCCGAGGCGCTTGGTCGGCGCGCCCTTGACCTGGTAGCGGCCGTTCTCCAGCACGACGTCCTCGAACGCGGCCTCCAGCATGCCGGCCGCGATGCGCCGCGCCTTCTCCTGCACCTTGAGCGAGGCGTTGAGGATCGCGGTGCCGCCGACGGCGAGGCTCCGGCTGCCGCC
>VBPC01000042.1 GCA_005887895.1 Candidatus Rokuibacteriota bacterium | reverse complement strand
CGCGGACCGCAGCGACCTGCGCCTCAGTGAGGTCGGTCAGCGGCGCGGCGTGGGCCTCGGTCGCGCGCAGCAGGACGAGCTTCGCGTTGTTCGCGCGCGCGAGCTCGATCGCCGGCGCGAGCGCGGCCTCCGCGAGGGCCGAGCCGTCGAGCGGAACGAGAATCGTCGTCACTTTCATCGCTGTCTCCTCCGGCGCGAGGAGAAGGGCAACGCGCGTGCCAGACCGCGACGCGCGAGAAAACACGACGTTGCGGGCGGGACGAGCGAATGGTGTGGGGCGACGCCGCCCCGCTGGGTCCGGTCGACCCCAGCTAGCCGCGGATGTGGTGCTTGGTCACCAGCCGGTGGAAGGTCTTGCGATCGATGCCGGCGGCCTTGGCGGCCGCCGAGATGTTGCCGTCGTGACGATCGAGCAGCTCGCGCAGGTAGGAGGCCTCGAGCACGGCCATCCAGCGCTCCTTCGCTTCCTTCCGAAAGTGAAAGCGCTCTCTACCGCATTGGCCAGTTCACGGACGTTGCCCTTCCAAGAGTAATTTCTCATCGCGGCCAGCGCCTCGTCCTCGATTCCGGCGATCGGCCTCGGCCGCAGCATCCGCTCGTTGTAGAGTCCGATGAAATGCTCGACTAAAAGCGGTACATCTTCAAGCCGCTCGCGCAGCGGCGGCAGCCGGATCTCGATCACGTTGACCCGGTAGTAGAGCTCCTCGCGGAACTGCCCGCGGGCGACGCTGTCGCGCAGATCGCGGTTGGTGGCCGACACCACGCGCACGTCGACGTCGATGAGGCTGGTGCCGCCCACGCGGCGGACCTGCCGCTCCTGCAGCGCGCGCAGGAGCTTCACTTGCAGACCGACCGGCAGCTCGCCGATCTCGTCGAGGAACAGCGTGCCGCCGCTGGCGACCTCCATCAGCCCGGGCTTCGTCTTCACCGCGCCGGTGAAGGCGCCCTTCTCGTGACCGAACAGCTCGGACTCCAGGAGGTTCTCGGGCAGCGAGGCGCAGTCCACCGGCACGAACGCCTGGGCCGCCCGCGGGCTGTTGGCGTGGACGGCGCGCGCGATCAGCTCCTTGCCGGTTCCCGACTCGCCGAGGACGAGGATGTTGGCCTCCGAGCGGGCCGCCTTCTTCACCAGCTCGAAGACCTGGGCCATGGCCGGACTGCGGCCGATGACGTTCTCCAGCCCCAGGGTGGTCTGCAGCTGCTCGCGCAGGTGGCGGTTCTCGACCGCCAGCCGTCGTTGCCGCAGCGCGCGCTCGACCACCACCGTGAGCTGATCCACGGTGAAGCTCTTGGGCAGATAGTCGAAGGCGCCCTCCTTGATGGCCGCCACTGCGGTCTCGATCGTCGCGAAGGCCGTGATCATCACCACCGGCAGGGCGGGATCGAGCTCCTTGGCTCGGCGCAGCAGCGCCAGGCCATCGACCTCCGGCATCTTGAGGTCGGTCAGCAGCAGGTCGGGACGCTCGGACTCGAGCAGGCTGAGCGCGCGATGCGGATCGGTGGCGGTCAGGCAGCGATGGCCGGCCCGGCGCAGGATGCGCGCGCAGTTCTCGACCATGTCCGGCTCGTCGTCCACGATCAGGACCCGGGGCTCGCTCACGCGCGCGCCGGCTCGACCGCGACGGGGAAGCTGAGCGTGAACGTGGTGCCGGCCCCTGGCCGCGACTCCACGTCGACGGTGCCGTGGTGATCGCGGACGATGCCGTAGGTGATGCTGAGGCCCAGGCCGGTGCCGTCGGCCTTGGTGGTGAAGAACGGATCGAAGATCTTGGGCAGCACGTCGGGCGCAATGCCGGGCCCGGTGTCGCGGACGACGACGCGGACCTGGCCGGCCTCATGGAGCGTGGTTACGGCGATCTCGCCGCGCTCGCCGATTGCCTGCCGCGAGTTCTGCACGATGTTCAGTACGACCTGCTGCAGGGCCCCGCTGTCGCCGACCACGGCCGGCAGCGGCTCGGCCAGCGCCGTGTGGATCTGCACGGCCTCGTGGCCGGGATCACGCTGGAAGAGGAGCAACGCCTCGCGCACGATGGCGTTGAGATCGATCCTGGTGTGCTCGCGCGGCGACTCGCGCGCGAACGACAGCAGCTTCTGCGCGATGGCCGCGATGCGCGTGGCGTGGCGATGCAGCACCTCGAGATCGGCGACCACCGCCGGCGGCAGCCCGTTGTCTTGGGCCTCGAGCAGCATCAGCTCGATGCGCGAGGCGATGATGCCGATGGGGTTGTTGACCTCGTGGGCGACGCCGGCGGCCAGCCGACCGATCGCGGCCAGCCGATCGGCCTGGCGGGCGGCGCGCTCGGCGGCGAGCCGCTCGGTGATGTCGGAGACGAAGCCGAGGGCCTGCACGCCGTCTTCCGTCTGGACGTAGCTGAGGCTGATCTCCACCGGGAACTCGCTGCCGTCCTTGCGGCAGCCGGCCAGGTCCAGCCCGCGCCCCATCGGCCGCACGCGCGGCTCGGCAAAGAACGCGTGCCGGTGGTGCACGTGGCGCTCGCGCAGCCGGGCGGGGACGAGGATCTCGAGCGGCGCGCCGATCAGCTCCTCGCGGCCGTAGCCGAACATCTGGGCCGTTCGCCCGTTGACCGAGACGATGCGCCCGGCCGCATCCACGACGATCACGCCCTCGGAAGCGGCCTCGAGCAGCACCCGGGCGCGGTTCTCGCTGTCGCGGAGCGCGCCCTCCACGCGCTGCCGCGCCTTCGTCGCCGCGGCCAGCTCCTCCTGCAGGCTGGGCGAGCGCTCCTGACCGGAATCCATCGGCAGCCAGTGTAGCGCAGGGCTGGGCCGGGGCGTGATCGCCTCAGACGCACGCGGCCGGGGCGCGGTCACCACGACGCCGGCACGCATCGGCTCGCCAAGTGCCCGACTTTGCGGAGCGCGCGCGTCGCACCCCCGTTGCCCTGGCCGTCCACCGCCGATGGTCACGTCGGCCAGGGGAGGACATCGATGGAGGGGCGGCGCCGGCCCGGTGATCCTTCAGCTGCTGCGGGACGAGAGCGCCAGCAGGAGATGCTGACGGCCGCCATCGCGGAATGATGCGGTCAGCGCCGTCGCCAGCGGTGCGTTGCGGCCCGCAACGCCATGGTGACAACTCACCAGCCGGACAGCCCCATCGCCAGTGGCGCCAGACCGAGAACCGGCCACCACCTGTCCGCCGATACGAATGCCAGCATGATCGCTCCCACCGCCACCGCGACGATTCGTGCGGCATTCTCGAATCGATCCATCGCTCCCTCCTCCATCCAGAGCCCCGCGGCGGCCCCGGAGACCGGCGTGTTCAATGCCCACTCGTGCTCGCAGGGCCGTTGCCGTGGAAGATCGCAGGATTGTCGTCGCCGTCGACGATCAGAAAGCCGGCGAGCCCGCGCTCCAGCCGCGACAGCGCATGGTCCACGAGGATGTAACGCCCGGGCACCTCGAGCTTGAACTCGACGATGGTGGCGCCGCCAGGAGCGACGGTCGTCGTCTGGACGTTCGTGGCCGCCGGCGAGCCGACCGCGGCCTGGCTGTAGACGCGATCGAAAATCTCCCCGATGACGTGGAACGAGGACGTCGCATTCGGTCCGCCGACGCCGAAGAAGATCCGGACCGTCTCGCCCACCTTGGCCTTCAGCGGATGCTCGGACGTGAGCGCGCCGACGGCGCCGTTGAACACGAAGTATTCCGCGCGCTCGGCCAGGAGTTTCTCCACGCTGAACTCGTCGTGGCCCGGCTGGCCATACGGGCGGTCGGTGTACAGCTCGCCCTGCATCACGTAGAACTCGTGATCGACCTTTGGCAGACCTTCCGGAGGCTCGACGAGGATCAGTCCGTACATCCCGTTCGAGATGTGATTCGCCACCATGGGTGTCGCGCAGTGATACACGTAGAGCCCGGGATTCAGCGCCTTGAAGCGGAACGACTTAGTCTCCCCGGGCGGCGCCTGCGTCACCACGGCCCCACCCCCCGGGCCCGTCACCGCGTGCAGGTCGATCGAGTGGATCATGCGGCTGCCCTCATGGTTCTTGAAGTTCAGCTCGACGGTGTCGCCCAGACGCACACGCAGAAACGGCCCGGGGACCTTGCCGTTGAACGTCCAGTAGTTGTACGTCGTCTGGTTCGCGAGCCTGCCGACGAGCTCCACGGCCTCCAGGTCGAACGTTAGAGTGCGCGGCGCTCGCACGGGCAGCGGGCCCGGCAGATCGGCGGGATCGCGGACGACGCTGGTCGCCGGTGGCAGCGCCGCCACCGGCCCCTTCACGCCGCCGACGACGAGCTTGCCCTCCATTCCGGCCTGCCGGTGGCCGGGCAGCGAGCAGAAATACGGGTGCTCGCCCGCCTGGTCGGCCCGGAAGACCGTGACGCTGCTGGCGCCTTTGCGATTCACGCGATCGGTCCCGGCGTTGAAGTCGGCGAAGACGAGGTCGTGCTCGATGCCGTCGTTGTTCACCAGACTGACCTGGACGACGTCGCCGTCCTTCGCGCGTAACGTCGGATTGACGAGGCCCTCGATGTCGCCGCCGACGCCGACGAAGGCCATCTTGCCCTCGGCCAGCTCGGTCCGGAGTCGATACCGGACGTTGGGCGTGTATTCGGCCGCCGGACTCTTCTTTGAGAGCCTCGCGCCCGGCCCGGCGCCGGGCACGAGAGGTTGTCGCGCCTGGGCCATGTGACCGTGACCGGCGGTGGTCGGCGTCGTATCCGACGCCCGCGCTACCCCGGGAATCGCCAGCGCGAGCACGAACGTGATGAGACCAAGGAGGTTGATCATGCGGTGTCGCCTTTCCACTGGCGGCGCTCTAGGGACCGCGCCGGCGGCCGCCTGAAGGTGCAGGCCCCGTACCAAGGCCGATCGCTTCTACATCAGAGCGTTGCGGCGTGACCCACCAGCCAGGGTGAGGCGCCGGCGCCGCATCCGCGTCTTCGTCGCCCCTATGTGATCGCGTCGAACGGAATCGCGACGCCCGTCGGTGTCCGGCGGGATCGGTGTCGCAAAGCCGCTGCGATGAGTCACCGCCGCGGTGAAACCTTCACCCGCTTGTCCCGCGTCCTGGGCTGACGTACAATTCTGGCCGGCAATCACGGCAGACAGCGCACGGCTTCGGCACGACCCGGCCCGTTCGTGCCGTCGTGGTCCTGGTCGGTGCTCGGCCCCGACCACGCTTCGCCACTACCGTTTCCCCGAGGGCACCCCATGAGCGTCGATCGAAGTTTTGTGGCCGTGAACGACGCGGAACGCACGCGGCTCCAGGCTCTCGTCAAGCGCCTGACTGACGCCGACCTCGGCCGCGCCATGCCCGCAGGCTGGACGGTCGGGGCAATCCTGGCTCACCTGGCGTTCTGGGACCAGCGCGCGCTCGTCCTGCTGGAGCGGTGGGAAACGCACGGCACGATGCCGCCCCCGGATAACGGCGCGGATGTCGACTGGATCAACGATGCGGCCAAGCCGCTCTTCCTCGCGCTCTCCCCACGCCGCGCCGCCGAGGTGGCGCTCGCGGTTGCGGAGGCGGTGGACCGCAAGGTGACGATGCTGCCGGACGACCTCGTGAGCCGAAACGCTGCGATGGGAACGCCGGTGAATCTCGTACGCGCAACTCACCGCCGCGAGCACCTCGACGAGATCGAGCACGCGCTCGCTCTGCGCTGAGGGGCGTCGCTCGCCGCGGTTGGAGATGCGAGCGAAGTCCGCGGTCGCGGACGCCGCGGTCGGCCGCGTCCGCGATCGCGGGTCGGGGTCACTTCGTGCTAGGGGCGGTCGTCGTGCTGGGCGTGGTATTGGGCGAGCTGCTGGGGCTGTTGTCCTGTCGCCGGGCTGAGCGCCGTGTCATCAGGGAGCCGTCATCGTTGACACGGACGTGGCGCTTCTTGCCACTCTGGTCGGTGATCTCGGCCACGTAGAACGTCTTGCCGCGCCGAGTCTCCTGCTTGATCGTGCCGACCGCACCGCCCTGCGCCTCCTGGTTGAGGGTCTGCTGCACCGGCTGGGGCAGCTGATCGAGCGTCATCGTCTGGCCCTTGTGCTTCGCATCCTTGTCCTTCGTCGTCTGGTCCTGCGCCGCCGCCGGCTGTGCGGCCAGGAATCCCGGGGCCAGAGCGAACGCTATCAGCACCAGACCGGCTGTCGCTTTCCGAAGCTTCATACGCCCCTCCTTGCGGGCATTGGTACTGACCTCACAGGAGAGCAAGTGACAGACCAGCGAGGGACGGCGCTCGAACACCGGCCGCTGTAAGATTTCCTCTACGCCTCTAGCGGAGTCTCGGGGGCGCCCTCCCTTCGGAAACTTGTGTCTCGGTCAAACACAGTCGGACTCGCCCGACTCGGCCTGTCGCGTTGTCCCGGACGCTGAGGAACCCGCAATGATCCTGGCCCGCCAGGATGCTGACGACGAGGCGGAACGGCTGGCGTCCCTTGACGGCCGGCGGGATATAGCTGAGCCGCCCGTGTCTCCACCCGGTGTCATGGTCATCGTCTGACGCCCCAAGAACCGTCGCCACCGAAGGGTCGACGCGAGGCCCAGGGGCAGGCCCCCAAACGGTTTCTCGTTCCCCGAGAAAGCCAATATCGAGCTCGTGGACGGGTTCCGGAGAGTTCATCTGAATCCATAACTCGACGTCGTGCTTCCCCGCCCCGCGAAGCACAACGGGTCGTCGATGGTGGGAACCGAGAAACCCATGATGCTTCACCTCGAGACGGGATTGGCGCCAACGCCAAAGCGAACGGCTCGCGGCCAGCGCGACCGGAACGACGACAGCACCGACCGCCGCCACCAGCGTGACGAGGTCGGTCGTCTCCTTAGTCACGAGCAGTCGTTCTGGAGCTCATTTCCGAGCGCGAGAATTTTCAGCAGCTCCGTCGGAGTGATCGTGCCCTGTGGCTATGCGGTCGTCAAGCGCCTCGACGGCGTCGGGGATGTTCCCCCGACGCGGTCAGCGTGAGCCCCGCCGAAGCTGCCGCAGCTCCTGCTTCACGCGGGCGTCGGGCCGCACGATGATCCGAGGATCGCCTCCGCGACGGCGACTGGCGCGGGATTCTAGCGTCCGACAATCTTGAGCGTGGTGGTCTTGGTCGCGCCAACCTCGGCGGCTCCCTTCGGGAACTGGAGCCCGAACACGACCGTCTTGTCACCCCTCGGGCGACCGGCAGCCAGGTCGGGGAGATTCACCGTGAAGGTCTGGCTGACGTCGTTGACGTCGAAGGTGACGGTGCCCGATGCCGGGCTGAAGTCCGTTCCGCGCGCCGCGGTTCCGCCGGGGATCACGACCCAGGTCACAGTGAGAATCGTCCCCTGCCCGCCCGTGCGCGTGATCGTGATTTCGGCGTTGCTTCCACGCGGGGCGGTAGACGTCGGACTCGCGAAGTTCAGCGTACCGCCAAAATCATTGTCCAGGATCGTGAACACGTGCGAGGAGTTCCGGCCGAGCACGGCTTCCGGGCTCGGCTTGGACAGTGCGATCGTGAACGTTTCGTTCCCCTCGGCGATGTGGTCGTCGACGATCGTGACCGGAATCAGCCGCGAGGTGACGTCCGCCGGGAACACCAGCGTTCCCGGCTCGAGAATGAAGTCTTTACCGATGATCGCCGTGCCGCTGATCCCGTGATAGTCGACCGAGACATTCGCCGCCAGCCCGCCGCCGCGCACGACCTCGACGCCATTGCCGACGGATTTGCCGCTGAGCTGAATTACGGCGTGATCGTCCACGATCGTCACGACCGCCCGGGTCGGGGTCCCCAGCGCCGCCCCGGCGCCGGGGTTGCTCAGCGACACGAAAGACGTTCGATCACCGGTCGCGGTGTCGTGCGCAATGAGGGGAACGGTGACGAATGTCGTGCTCTGGTTGGTCGCGAAGGTGACGGTGCTGGACACCGGCCGGTAGTCTCGACCCGCCTTGGCGGTTCCATCGGCTGTCTGGAAGGTCACCGAGACGCCACCGCCGGCACCGTTGCGCCGGACGATCCCGATCCGCGCGCGGCCAGCACTTTGATCCACCGAGTAG
>VBPC01000041.1:7617-16450 GCA_005887895.1 Candidatus Rokuibacteriota bacterium | reverse complement strand
AACCGATCGGGCTGCCCGAAGTCGATCTGCACCGTGGCGAGCTGCCAGCGCCGGCCCAGCACGTCCAGGATGTCGACGTCGATCTTCGGACCATAGAAGGCGCCGTCGCCCGGGTTCAGGTCGAACGGGAGCCGGGTGCCGCGCAGCGCATCGGCGAGGGTCTCCTCGGCCATCTGCCACTGCTCGTCGGTCCCAATCGACTTCTCCGGCCGGGTCGAGAGCTTGAACAGCGGCTCCAACCGGAAGGTCGCGTACCAGTCGCGGATGAGGCCCAGCAGCGCCGTCACCTCGTCCTGGACCTGATCGAGCCGGCAGTAGATGTGCCCGTCGTCCTGGGTGAACTGGCGCACGCGGAAGAGCCCCGTCAGCGTGCCCGAGCGCTCGTTGCGATGCAGGCGGCCCATGTCGCTGAAGCGCAGCGGCAGGTCGCGGTACGAGCGCAGCGCGTTGCGATAGACCAGCGTGGACTCCGGGCAGTTCATCGGCTTGAGACCGAAGGTCTGCTCTTCGGACTCGACCAGGAACATGTTCTCCCGGAAGTATTCCCAGTGCCCCGATTGCTCCCACAGCTTCTTGTTGACCAGGATCGGCGTGGAGATTTCCTGGTAGCCGTTGGCGTCGAGCACCTCCCGCACGAACTTCTCCAGCTCGCGCACGATCGTCCAGCCGCCGGGCAGCCAGAACGGTGCCCCGGGCGAGACGTCGTGGAAGACGAACAGGTCGAGCTCGCGCCCGAGCTTGCGATGATCGCGCTTCTTCGCTTCCTCCAGGCGCCAGAGATACTTGTCGAGCTCCTCCTGGCTCAGCCAGGCGGTGCCATAGATGCGCTGGAGCATCGGGTTCTTCTCGTCGCCGCGCCAGTAGGCGCCCGACGTCGACAGCAGCTTGAAGAAGCGCACCTGTCCCGTCCCGCTGACGTGCGGCCCCCGGCACAGGTCGATGAAGTCGCCCTGCCGGTAGAGCGACACGCGGTCGGCGGCGATGCCCTCGAGGATCTCGACCTTGAAGCGCTCCCCACGCCCCCGGAAGAAGGCGATCGCCTCCGCGCGCGACATCTCTTGCCGCTCGAACGGGATGTCGGCCTTGCTGATCACGCGCATCTCGTCCTCGATGCGCGCGAGGTCCTCCGGGGTGAACGGCTCGCCCTTGGCGAAGTCGTAGTAGAAGCCATCCTCGATGGCGGGGCCGATGGCCACCTTCACGTCGGGGAACAGCCGCTTCACCGCCTGCGCCATCACGTGCGAGGTGGAGTGGCGCAGCGTGGACAGCGGCGTCGGATCGCAGTCGAAGTCGCCGGTCAGCTTGAGGTGTCGCTCTTCTTCAGACTCGGCCATACGTTCCCGGCGTGTGGGGGGATGGTAGGCTCGGGCGGTTTCGAACCGCCGACCTCCTCTGCGTCAGAGAGGCGCTCTCCCACTGAGCTACGAGCCTATCCAAGAGTACCGCCCATGCTACCTACGGTGTCGCGGTGTGTCAAGACAACGTGCTGGACTTGCAGGCGTTTCGACCTGCTCACCGGATGTTGGTGAGCGAGGTCTCGGTAATGTAGTTGAAGTGGGCGCCGATCACGGTGCCGGCGCTGCCCGGCCGCATGCGGGCGATCATCTCGGACGGCACCGGCGGATAGGGCTCGGCCAGCCGGATCGCGTTGACCGCGTAGTCGTCGTAGATCGCGTAGCCGGACGAGCGCACGACGTCGACGTACTGCAGCCGCCCGGACTTGAGAATGCCGAATTCGACCACGAGCTGGGCGCTGAGGTACTCGCACTGCATCGTCGTGTGGTTCTTCACGCACGGGTAGTTCCACTTCGACTTGATCTGCTGGCGCACTTTCTCGAGGTACTCGCTGAAGTTGGCGTCCCGCGAGTCGAGCGCGATCGGATCGCCATCGATCCCGCCGCGCCCGCCGCGGCCGCCGCCGCCCCGCCGCAGCGCCGAGCGCGCATCGATCATCGGCGGACCGCTCGGCGCGCCGGCCGGGGGCAGGCTGGCGACCTGCCGCTCCTCGGGGTGCGCCGCGCCGTCGGCCGGCGTCGCGTCCGACTGGGCGGCCGGCGATGCGGTCGCGGCGGGCGCCGGCTCGGTGGCCGTCGCCTCCGGTGCGCGGGCGGCCGTCTCGGCCGTGCGCGCCGCCTCGGCCCGCGGCGTCGGCCTGGGCGGCTCAGCCGCGCGAACCGCACTCGCGACGCGACGGGGCGCGGGCGCCTCGGGCTTCGGAGTCGGAGGTGCGGCCGGCCTCGCAGCCGGCGCGGGCGCCGAGGCCACCCGCGGGGCCGGCGGCGGCGCGTTCGGGGATCCGGCGGGCGCCGGCTCATCGGGCTTGGGCAACTCGACGATCAGCGCGTCGCCCGGCTTCGTCTTCCACCGTGGGCCCGAAGGGAGCTGCAGCGCCAACAGCACGGCGCTCACGAGCAACGCGTGAAGGACGACCGAGGCGGCCACCCCGGCGAACAGCCGTCCGGACCGCCACTGTTGTAAGAATTCCCAGAGCCCCATGCCCCGACGATTATATGTCGCGGTCGACGGCCTGGGCGATCTTCCTGACCCGGCTCATGAGCGTGGCGAACTTGTCCGGCTTGAGCGACTGCGGGCCGTCCGACAGGGCCTCCTCGGGCTTGGGATGCACCTCGATCAGCAGACCGTCGGCGCCCGCCGCGACCCCGGCCATCGCCATCGCCTCGACGTACTCCCAGTGCCCGGTCCCGTGGCTCGGGTCGACGACCACCGGCAGGTGCGTGAGCTTCTTGAGCACCGGCACCGCGTTGAGGTCGAGGGTGAAGCGCGTGGCCGTCTCGAAGGTGCGGATCCCCCGCTCGCACAGGATCACGTTCGGGTTGCCCCCGGCCAGCACGTACTCCGCCGACAGGAGCCACTCCTGGATCGACGTCGACATGCCGCGCTTGAGGAGCACGGGCTTGCCGGCCTCGCCGACGCGACGGAGCAGCGAGAAGTTCTGCACGTTGCGGGCGCCGATCTGGAGGATGTCGGAGTGCTCGGCGACGACGTCGACCTTGTCCGGCTCCATCACCTCGGTGATCACCGGCAGCCCCGTCTCGCGCCGCGCTTCGGCGAGGAGCTTGAGCCCCTCCTCCTCGAGGCCCTGGAACGCGTACGGCGAGGTCCGCGGCTTGAACGCGCCGCCCCGCAGCACCCGGGCCCCGGCCGCCTTCACGCGATGGGCGACGTCGAGCACCTGCCAGCGCGACTCCACCGAGCACGGCCCGGCCATCACGACGATGTCGCGGCCGCCGACCACCGCGTTGCCGACCAGCACCTGGGTGTTGGCGCGCTTGACCTCGCGGCTGGCCAGCTTGAACGGCTGCAGGATCGGGGTGACCGACTCCACGCACTCCAGCGACTCCAGGGCGCGCAGGCGCTCCTTGCCGCGGTCGTCGCCGATGGCGCCGATGACGTTGCGCAGCTCGCCGTGGATGGTGTGCGGCGTGTAGCCCATGGCGCGGATGCGCCGCTCGACGTCCGCCACGTCCGCTTCCGAGGTTCCCGACTTCAGCACGATGATCATCAGCGTCTCCCTGTTTCATGGGGGCCCCGACATGGCCCCCAAACCCCCCAACGTTCGGGGCGCCCCGGCGGAGCCGTGGCGCCCCTCTATCGCGTTGACAACGAAAAGGCCGCGGGGTGGTACCCGCGGCCTTGGAGGGGGTGGCGCCGCGGGCCTCGTCCGCCCGCGGCTCCTGTCAGACTCAGGTCAGAGCCGGTGGGCAGACTCCGGCGAAAAAGTAAAAGTAGAAGAGCGTCCGTGCCTGGCTGCCCATCAGCGTGCGGGCGATTCTACGGGGCGCCGCGGAGGGTGTCAAGCGGCTAGCGCGCCCGCTCCTTGCCGTCGGAGCGTGGCACGCGCGGCTTGCGCCGGAAGCGCGCGATGATCCGCTCGCGATGGTAGTAGAGCGGCAGGCAGGCGCCGGTGACCAGGGCGATGAAGGCGGCCGCGTAGAAGTACTGCTGCTCGCCGACGTGCGCGCCGAAGTACGAGCTGATCCAGGTACCGGGCAGCCGGCCGATCGTGGATGAAGTTCATCTTCTCCCAGTGATGCTCGCTGAGCCACGGGCGGATCAGCGGCTCGCCCCACATCCGCCCCACCCAGAAGCAGAAGAGCGTGCCGAACGTGAGCCCGATCGTCGAGTAGATCACGCCCCACAGCGTGCCGAAGAGCGCGCCGCCGACGGGCCCGGTGACCTCCCCGGGAATCGGCGAGATGATGACCTGCAGGGCCTGGATGGCCATGAAGACCAGCGGCGCCGCCCAGCCCCAGGCCGCAACGGTATCGCGCAGGAAGTACTTGTCCTGATACAGGCGCACGAGGAAGCGCACGAGCGGCTGGTCGGTCATGACGATCCAGACGACCAGCACGAGCGCGCCGGCGAGGAGGATCGAGGCGGTCGCCCAGCGGGCCGGGCCACTCCACGAGGCAGGACCCCGTTTGCGCTGCCCCGTCACAGGGCGGGCCGCCGATCCCGCCACGGACACGCCGCCTCGTACGCCGCGGCGGCGGCCAGCACGGTGCGATCGGCGTGGCGGCGGCCCACGATCTGCAGGCCGACCGGCAGCCCGTCCTCCGTCCAGCCCGCCGGCACTGACACCGCCGGCTGACCGGTGAGGTTGAACGGATAGGTGAACGGCATCCAGCCGAGGACGGACACCTCCTGGCCGGCGATCTCGCGGGGCACGCGGCCGTCGAGGGCGAACGGCGGGACTGCGGTGGTCGGCGTGAGCAGCAGGTCGAAGCGCGCGAGAAACGCGTGCACCTCCTGCCAGTAGGCAGTCGCCCGCGCGTGGGCCGTGAGGTACTCGCGCGCGGTGACGGCGCCGCCGCGGCGGATGAAGCGTACCAGCGTGGGGTCGAGGTCCGCCTCGCGGGCCGGCAGCTCGTCGGCCCACGCCGCGTAGAACTGCGCGGCCACGATGGTGGCGAAGGCCGTCTCCGGGCTCTCCCAGCCGGGGTTCACGACCTCGACGTGACAGCCGAGGTTCTCGAACTCGGCGGCGGCGTTGCCGCAGATCTCCAGCACGCGCTCGTCCACTGCCGCGTAGCCGAGGTCGGGCGTCCACGCCACGTGCAGGCCCTTGATGTCGCGCTCGCAGGCCTCGAGGTACGTGCCCGTCTCCCGCGGCAGCGACGCGCGGTCACGATCATCGGCGCCGGCGATCACGTCGAGCACGGCGGCGGCGTCGCGCACGGTGCGCGTCAGCGGGCCGGTGTGGGACACGTGCTCCCAGCCGGGGAAGCCGGGCGCCTGCGGCACCCGCCCGTAGGAGGGCTTGAGGCCGACGAGGCCGCAGAAGGCCGCCGGGATCCGCACCGAGCCGCCCCCGTCGGTGCCGAGGCCGATCGGTCCCAGCCCGGCCGCCACCGCGGCGGCGGCGCCGCCGCTGGAGCCGCCCGGCGTCCGCTCGAGGTTCCACGGATTGCGCGTGGCGCCGAACATCGGGTTGTCGGTCAGCGCCTTGTGGCCGAACTCCGAGAGGTTCGTCTTGCCGAGGATGACGGCGCCGGCCACGCGCAAGCGGGCGACGGCGACGTTGTCCTCCTCGGGCAGCAGCTCGGCGAAGAGGCGCGATCCGCCGGTGGTGGTGAGGCCGCGCGTGTAGAGCGCGTCCTTGATCGACACCGGCACGCCGTGCAGCGGACCGATCGGCTCCCGCTTCATCACGGCGATCTCGGCCTCGCGGGCCGCTGCCCGGGCCACGCCGGCGCTGACGAGGCAGAACGCGTTCAGCCGCGGGTTCAGCGCCTCGATGCGGGCCAGCAACGCCTCGGTGAGCTCGACGGGAGAGAGCTGCTTGTCACGGACCAGCGTGGCGATCTCGAGGGCGGATCGCCAGGCAAGATCGTCATGAATCAGGGGAAAACCCTCCGCATCCGACGCATTGTATCATCCGGCTCGTGAGCGACGGCCCCCTCGTCGAGCGCGACGCGCGCGGCCGTCGGGTCAACGAGCGCGACCGTTTCGGCACGGCGCTCGCGCAGTTGCAGTGGGCGTCCGACGGCCGGCTGGCCGGCGCCGACGTTCGCCTCCCCGACGGCGCCTGGGTCCGCATCGAGCCTCGCGCCGCCGAGGATCCTCGCTGGGGCGTGTCCGATCGGCTCCGCGTCGGCGACGTCGCCCTCACGCACTTCGCGGCCGTCGACTGGGCCGCCGTCGACGCGATCCCGGTGCTGGCCGAGCCGGCGCGGCTGCCGCCGGGCGCCGGCACCGCCGTGCTCAACCTCGTCGCCGCGCTGGCCGCCGATCAGCGCCGTACGTCCCTCACCTACCAGGGCCCCTACCCGACCGAACAGCTCTTCCTGGCGCTGCTCGAATGCTTTCGATGGCACGCGGCGCCGGAGATCGACGATCCGCTTGGCGCGTTCATGGCCGGTGGACTGGCCTGGGCGCCCGCGCCGCACGCGCGCGCATTTCCGCGGCCGGACGTCTACGTCCAGTCGCGCGCGCGGCTGGAGAAAGTGGTCTGGCGTGGCCGGGCCTACTACCGCGCGGACTGGCAGGGCGTCGCGCGCCATGCGGCGCATCGCGTGCGCGAGCAGGACGGCCGCGTGATCTGCTCGCTGTGGGCGCTGGACACGCCGCTGGCGGATCATCTCGTCCTGGCGCCGGACGGCGCCGTGCTCGAGGTTCGCGAGCCGGCGGACGCCGCCGGGCCGGCGCGGCGCGCGGCCGAGGCCGTCACCGCCGGCCTCGTGGCCGTGGTCGTCGCCACCAGCGCCGCACCGCTCGCCCCGAGCCTGCGCGAGATCGCCGCGCCGCTGGCGTTCGAGTGGGCGCCCGTCGCCGGTGAGCTGGCCGCGCTCGAGGGCGACCGCGTCCGCCTCTCCGCCCGGCTGCTGCCGGCGCTGGCCGACCGTGTCCGGACGGCGCCGAACCGGGCCGAGCAGGTGCGACTGGGCCTCGCGGCGCTGACCGAGCTGGCGCACGCCCTCGGCGACGGGCTGCGGCACCGGGCGCAGGCGCGCCTGGCCGCAGCGCCGCCCGCCGTGCAGACGGCGGCGCTGGCGGCGCCCACCGGGCCCGCGGCGGCGGCGGCCGCGGCGGAGATCGGTCGCGCGGTCGAGACGCTCCTCGACGAGGCGGCTCAACTGCGGGCGTGACTCACGAGCATGATGTTGAAGGCGATGAAGAGCCCGACCGAGATCGTCGACAGCACGACGTAGAGGGCGAACACCTGCTCGTGGCGGCCGAAGCGGCGCGGGGCACGGCCCCGGAGGAACCGGCCGACCCAGCCGATCGCCTCCTGCTTGAGCGTCGGCATGCCGAGCACATCGGCCAGCACGTGATAGCCGTCCATCTCGATGAAGCAGAACGGATAGAGGGCGATCACGAACGCCTGCCACTGGATCATCCCCGAGGCCGCCGCGAAGGCCTGGGTGAAGCTGCCGAGGGGCGAGAACCGGGCGACGACGAACCAGAGCGAGCCAAGCACGAGGTGCACCACCGCGCCGGAGACGGCCGTCACCACGCGGGCGCGCCGGTTCGTCATGAAGATGTCGGTGACGTCGACGTAGAAGGTCGGCACGAAGCCGTGCAGGAACGTGAAGCCGAACTCGCGCACCCGGCGGCGATAGTGGATGAGGGCCAGGCCGTGGACGATCTGGTGGGCGGCCACGGTGAGGATGAACAGCAGCTTCACCATGAGCACCGCGCGCACGGCGTGGCCGCCGAACCCGGCGATGATGTCACCGCCCTCGCGCCAGAGCTTCACGCCGGCCGCGAGGCCGACGATCGCCAGCAGCGCGCAGGCCACCACCGCCCCCCGCGTGAAGAGCAGGAAGCCGCCGTAGCGATAGAGCGCGGTGAACAGGCGCTGGACGTTGCGGCTGGAAATGTTGATGCGCTCCAGCGCGGTGAGGCCCAGCTCGATCGCCTTCACCACCGGCTGCCGGCGGTTGCGGGCCAGCGCCTGGCGCAGCCGCGAGGACGGCGTGAGCGTGAGGAGCTGGGCGCCCTGCAGCTTGCGCATCAGGTTCGGGATGATGTCGAAGTCGAAGGCGCCGTAACGCAGGACGTAGGCGGTGGCGATCTCCTGCAGCGACGTGCGGCCGTCCATCTGCTCCCACAGGAACTTCTCGGGCTCGGTGAGCAGCAGGAAGCGGTCGGTGGTGGTGTTCTTGAGGATGAAGCTGCGCTGACCGGGCATGCGCGAGGCGACCTCGGCCAGCTCGTAGGACTCGCTCGCCACGCGCTGCGGCCGTGACCGCACGAACGCGGTGCCGCTGCCGATCTCGCGGACGTCGAAGCCGTCGTCGGCGTCGCGGCGGACGAGCAGCTCCAGCTTCGCCCGGCGCGGCGGCGTCGGCGAAGCCTCGGTCTCGGTCATCGCGCGTCCACGTCGAGCCCGGTCGCCTCGAGGCCCCAGCGCGTGACCTCGGCCACGAGATCGCCGGAGGCGCGCAGGCGCTCGATGAAGATGAGCACCAGCGCCTGAAAGAACGCCGCCGCCGCTCGCGGGCTCTGCTCGGTCATGCGGCGCAGCCCCTCACGATCGAGCGCCAGCAGCGTGGCCTCCGAGTCGGCCTGCACGGTCGCCGAGCGCGGCGAGCGATCGAACAGGCTCATCTCGCCGAAGAAGTCGCCGGGACCGATGCGGGCCAGCACCTGCTCGACGCGCCCGGTGACCAGCTTGGAGATGACGATGGAGCCTCGGCGAACGACGAACATCTCCTCGCCGGGATCGCCCTCGCGGCAGATGATCTGGCCGCGCTTGAGCGGGCGCTGTTCCATGCTCTGCCCGAGCACCATCAGCTCGGGCTCGGCGATGTCCTTGAACAGCCGCACCTCGCGCAGGAAGGCGAGCGTCTCGGTGGAGCTGGACACC
>VBPC01000041.1:0-7529 GCA_005887895.1 Candidatus Rokuibacteriota bacterium | reverse complement strand
ATCGCTGGAGATCCGCGAGGAAATCCGGATCGATCATCGCCCGGCCGATGAGCTCGGGAAGACGCTGGGGCATGATCCGGCGATGATACCAGAGTGGGTTCAGCCGAGGAAGGGCCTGCCGGCCAGGAGCACGACGGCGCAGGCGACGAGCGTGAGCGCCGCGAGCGACGCCAGCCCGCGGACGTCGAGCGGCGCGCCGGGGCCGGGCGCCTGGATGCTGATGCGGACGAGCGTGGGACGGTACGTCCACGCGAAGCGCGCGAGCGGATCGCCGCCGGCCGGCACCACGACGAGCGCCAGCGGGATCTCGCGGCCCGGCCCCGGCATCCAGCGTCCCACGATCGGCTCGCCGCCGGCCCGCACGCCGGCGCGGAACGCCACCGGCCGTGGCGACCACGCGCCGTCCGGCGTGAGAAACGCCGCCTCCGGCGACAGCGCCCACATCAGATAGAGATCGAAGGCGCCCTCGCCGCCGCGCGGCGTGATGGCCAGCCGCACGGGCTGTCCGGCCGGCACCCACGCCGGGGTGACGTCGAGCGCGAAGGGCGGCGCCGGCAGCGCCGCCTCGGCGGTGCGCGCCAGCGCCAGCGCGGTGACAAGCGCGAGCGCGAGACGGCTCACCGCGCGCGGTCCCGACGCCGCCCCACGACGAGGGCGAGCACGAGCGCCGCGCTCAGCGCGCTCACCAGCGCGCCGGCGAGGACCGAGCGCGGCACGAAGCGCAGCTCGACCTCGTGACGCCCGGCGGGGACGGTGACGGCGCGGAACGCGTGATCGGCGCGCCACAGCGTCGCCGGCCGGCCGTCGACCGACGCCCGCCAGCCGGGATACCAGGTGTCGGTCACCACCAGCAGCGCCGGCGCGTCGCTCTCGGTCAGGATCTGCAGCCGATCGGGGCGCGCGGCGTGCAGCTCGGCGACCGGACGGGCGGCGGCCGGCCCCAGCGACGGCGGCGTTGCGCAATCCGCCAGCACGACCTCGGCGCGCAGATCGAGCGCGCGCGCGCGAATCAGGCGGATGGCTTCCGGATCGCCGACGCAGCGCGCGCGGAAGGCGAGGAACGCCCGCGGCAGCGCGCGCTCGTTGACGAAGACGCGCGCGTCGCGGCCGTCGTAGCCCACCGTGAGGTGCGGCCAGATCGGCCCGGCGCCGGCCGGCAGCATCACGTAGCGGACGCCGAGGAGATCGACGACCGGCGAGGCGAGCACTGCGGCCGGGCTCAGCGCCTCGCTGCCGACACCCTCCAGCGGATTCTGCAGATACCCGTGCACGAGCGCGGTGCCGGTGCCGACCGAGCCGACCAGCTCGGCGATCCGCCGCGGCGTGAGGCCGTCGTAGCCGTGCGCCTCGTTCAGACCGTAGAGCAGGCCGACGTGGCCCGGCATCACCACGCGATCGAAGCCGGCGTGCGTGCGCAGCCAGGCGAGCGCCGGCGTCTCGGGATAGAGCCAGCGCGCCGGTGGCCGCGGCAGGTACGCGAGCGCGGGCGCGGCCACGCTGAGCGCCTGCAGCGTGACGAGCGCGACACCCCAGCCGGCGATGCCGGTCGCGCGCCAGCAGAGCGCGAGCAGCGCCGCCAGCGTCAGACCGCCGACGGCGAGCGCGAACTGCACGCCGAGCGGCCAGGCCAGACCGCGCGCGCCGGGCGCGCCGTGATGCGCGACGACCCAGCCGAACGCCGCGAGCACGATCACCACGAACGCCGCCCGCACCGGCCACCCGCGCCAGCGCGCCTCCCCGCAGGCGAGGGCCTCGACGCCGAGCGCGCCGAGCACGCAGAGCCCGAATTCGAGGTGAGGCATGAGACGGAGGTTCGTGCCGAGGGCGAGGCCCGGCAGCGCGGCGATGTGGGCGGCGCCCGGCAGGCCGTAGTGCAGCCCCGCCGCCACCACCGTATACACGGTGAAGAAGCGTCCGCCGGGGCGCCGCCAGGCCGCCAGCGCGCCGAGCGGCGCCAGCAGCAGCGGCACCAGGCCGACGTAGGTCGCCACGATGTTGAACTGCCACGGGCCCCAGGCATCGACGCCGCTGCCGAACGCATACGGCATCGCCAGCGTGATCGCCGCGGCGGGCGGCACGTCGAGCGGCGCCATCCACTGCGAGCGATAGGCGTACACGGCACTCAGACGCGCGTACTCGAGGAAGGGCAGGATCTGCACGGCGGCCAGGCCGGTGCCGAGCAGCGCCGCCCCGAAGCACCGCGGCAGGAATCGGCGGTCGGCGCCGCGCGCACGCGCCAGCGCCCACGCCGCCGACGCCAGCAGCGCGTGGAAGGCGCCCTGCGGATAGCCGGCCAGGACGGCCAGCGCGACGGCGAGGGCAAGCGCGACGGTCCAGCGCCGCGTGCCCGGCGAGCGCACACGCTCGACGGCGCCGAACAGCAGCGGCAGGAACATGACGCCGCTGGCGAACGCCCAGCCGATCCAGCCGACCAGCGTGGTGGAGAACTCGAAGCCGAGCGCGCCCGTGAGCGCGGCGAGCGGCCCGAGACCGAGCCCGGCGCGGAGAAACCAGTACGCGCCGAGCCCGGCGCCGACGAGCTTGAGCGCGGCGATGAGGGTCAGCGCCGGCGCGGCCGGCAGGATCCACGCCAGCCACGTCAATGGAAACAGCAACGCGGTCTGCGGATTGGCCAGGAACGGCGCGCCAGCGTACGCGTTCGGCACCCAGAGAGGGACGCGACCGGCGTGGATCTCGCCGGCGCTCCACAAGAGCGCGGGATGAAACCACTGGGTCACGTCGCTGAGCCCCGGGTTCGGCGGGCCGACGTCGGCCGCCAGCGCCTGCCATGGATAGCCGACGAAGAGATTGGCGGCCGGCGACCACACGCGGCCGGCGACGAGCGTCGCGACGGCCGCCAGGAGCGGCAGGAGCAGGAGAACGGCGACGGCGAGGACGTCGGCGCGGCGTGACGGCGGCACGGGCGTGACGGTCACCGTCGCCGACTCTACGGCGTCGGGTCGGGCGCCGTCAAACGCCGCGCGTCAGCGGATGTTGCCGGGGGACTGCACGCACTCGAGCCAGGCCTTCCCGGGCGTCTTGAGTCCCCAGAAGTTGTTGTCGCGGCCGCCGCCGTACTGGGCCTTCTCGACGGCGACGCGGGCGTCTTCGTAGGCCGTCTTGATCTGCTCGGTGACGCCGGTCTGACAGACGTTCTGCAGGAGGTCGTAGTAGCGCTTGACCTCGGTCTGGAAGGCCGGGGCCGGATCGGCACCGGCCGCGAGCAGCAGGACGAGGGCGCAGGCGGCGCCGAGGCTGGTCGTCATATCCCCTCCGCAAGCAGACGTGTGGTAGTCAAACACGGAATCCAAGCGTCCCGTTCCCGCGTTGTAAGCGTGGGGGTCCGGCCCGGCGCCGGGCGGGCCCCGGAGGCGTGCCGATGCGCATGATCCCGACCGCGGCCCTGCTGGCGGCGCTGTTCCTCATCGGACCGACCATCGCGCTGGCGCGATCGACGTTCGCGCCGGCCACGCTCGAGAAGTACTTCACGCTCGACTGGCAGGTCGTCCGGGATGCGCGCGGGCCCCGGATCGAGGGCTACGTCTACAGTCTCGGCATGGCGACCGACCGCATGCGCCTGAGCATCGAGCAGCTCGACGCCACGGGGCAGGTCGTCGGCGAGACGACGACGTGGGTCCTCGGCGGCGTTCCCGGGCACAATCGGGCCTGGTTCTCGACGCGCGTGCCGGAAGCCGCCAACTATCGTGTCGAAATCCTCTCGTTCGATTGGATCCCACGCGGGCAGTAGCGGCCCCTCGCGGCGGCCGGAAACCGCCCTCGCCGGTGCGGATCGAGCGTATCATCGGCGCATGCGCAGCGCGGCGCTGCTGGTGGCGATGGTGCTGGGAGTGGCGACGCCGGCCTTCGCCCAGCGCCAGCTGGGGCCCGCCTACGTCACGCGGGTCGCGACCGGCGACCTCGTGTACGCGGAGATCGCCGGCCGGCTCGAGGCGGTGCGCTACCTCGGCGTGAACGTCCCCCTCGTGGCGCATCCCACGCGCGGCAGCCAGCCGTACGCCGACGCGGCGCATGAGATGAACCGCCGCCTCGTCGAGGGCAAGTGGATCCGCCTGGTGCTGGAAGAGCCCTCGCGCGACCGATCGGGGCGCCTGCAGGCCTACGTGTGGGTGGGTGACCTGTTCGTGAACGCCGCGCTCATCCACCTGGGCTACGGCGAGGCCAGCGCCTCTCCGCTCCATCGACGTTACACCGGCTATTTCCGCTCGCTCGAAGCGGGGGCGCGCCGCGAGCATCGCGGGCTCTGGCGCTACGCCGACGTGCTGGCGTACTACCGTGCACGCGGGCCAGAGGAGGCCGGGGACGCCGGCGATTATCGCGAGCGGGCCGCCGACGCGTCGGGCGGCCGCGTGTTCTCGGCGCCGGCGCCGTTCATACCGCTGACGCCGGCCCCGGTGGGCAGTCCGGGGGCGACCAGCGTCGGGATTCCGGGCGGCCCGTCGCCGACCACGCGGGCTCCCGCGGCTGGCCCCATGTACGCCCCTCCGGCCCGACGCTAGCCCGCGTCAGCGCTTCAGGTGGTACGGCACGTCGGCGACGACGATGTTGCGCCGGAACAGCAGCGCACCCTTCACGAGCAGCGCGGTCTGGTTGTGCAGGACGTGCTGCCACCACTTCCGCGGCAGGAACTCCGGCAGCACGATCGTGACGATCTGATCGTCGCCGCGCGCCTGGATGTGCTCGATGTAGTCCAGCAGCGGCCGCAGCAGCGAGCGGTACGGTGAGGTCAGCACGACCAGCGGCACCCCGAGCCCCCACCGGCTCCACTTCTCCTCGATCCGGGCGGTCCGGGCCGGATCGGTCTCGACGTAGACGCCCCGCACGGCGGCCGTCGGGGCCAGCGTGCGCGCGTACTGGACCGCGCGCACGACGCCGCGGTGGACGTCGCCGACGAGCACCAGGACGGTGTGGTGGAACTCCGGCGGCGAGTCGAAGCCCTCCAGCGAGAGGCCGTGGGCGACCTCCTCGTAGTGGCGCGACATCGCCATGAACGTCGCGACCAGGATCGGGATGACGAGGACGACGATCCAGGCGCCGTGGGTGAACTTGGTGACGGCGATGATCAGCGTGACGATGGCGGTGGCGGTGGCGCCGACGCCGTTGATGGCGAGCCGGCGCCCCCAGCCGGCGCCGCGCTCGACCCACCAGTGGCGGACCATGCCGCTCTGCGACAGCGTGAACGAGATGAAGACGCCGACCGCATAGAGCGGGATCAGGGCGTGCGTGTCGCCGCCGAAGACCACCAGCAGCAGGGCGGCGAAGCCGGCCAGCACGAGAATGCCGTTGGAGAAGACCAGCCGTTCGCCGAGGTTCGCGAACTGGCGCGGCACGAAGCGGTCGCGGGCCAGCAACGAGGACAGGCGCGGAAAGTCGGCGAACGACGTGTTCGCGGCGAGGATCAGGATCAGGGCGGTGGCGGCCTGGATCAGGTAGTACATCAGCCCGGTGCCGAACAGGCGGCGGGCGATCTGCGAGACGACGGTCTCGCTCTCCATCGGCAGGATGCCGAGCTTGGACGACAGCACCGTGATGCCGACGAAGATCACGGCCAGGATCGCCGCCATCCAGCCGAGCGTGATCGACGCGTTCCGCGACTCCGGCGGCTTGAAGGCCGGGATCCCGTTCGAGATCGCCTCGGTGCCCGTCATGGCCGTGCAGCCCGACGAGAACGCCCGCAGGACGAGGAACCAGCCGAGCGGCTCCACCGCCTCCATCGGCGGCGGCTCCGCGATCGGGAGCGATCCGGTCAGGAGGCGGTAGAAGCCGGAGACGATCAGCACGCCGAAGCTGGCGAGGAAGAAGTAGGTCGGCACCGCGAAAATGCGCCCCGACTCGCGCACCCCGCGGATGTTGCCGAGCGCGATGCCCGCCACGCATACCACCCCCAGCACGACCTTGTGGGTGGCGAGCTCCGGGAGCGCCGACGTGACGGCCGCCACGCCGGCCGCCACCGACACCGACACCGTCAGCACGTAGTCGACCAAGAGCGCGGCCGCCGCCACCAGCCCCGGCACGGTGCCGAGGTTGGCGCGGGCGACGATGTAAGAGCCGCCGCCGCTCGGGTAGGCGTGGATCGTCTGCTGGTAGGAGATGGTCACGATCGCCAGCAGCGCGGTGATCGACAGCGCGATCGGGATGTCGAGGCGGGCCGCCGCGCTGCCGGCCAGGACGAGGACGAGGAGGATCTCCTCCGTCGCGTAGGCCACCGACGAGAGCACGTCGGAGGAGAAGACCGCCAGCGCGATGCGCTTGCTGAGCCGCTCGTGCCGCGCCTGCGCCAGCGGCATCGGCGGCCCGACGAGCCAGCGCTTCACCAGGGTGAGTCGCATACGCCAGCCCTCGATGCTACGCCGCCCCGCCGTCCACGCGGCCCTCCGCACGGATTTTTACGGAATTTTTACGACCGTGGTCGGTTTCTTGACGGCCGCTTGAGGGCGGCGACTGGCACAGTGGCCAGGAAATGTGCGATACGCCACGGGCCGCGGTGTCCCGCCCGCGCTGGGGGGCGCTCTACGGGACGACGGTTCCACCGCTGGCGGCGCTGGCCGTGCTCGAGGTGGCGGCCCCGCCCAACGTCGTTCGCACGGCCCTGCGCCTGGTCCTGGCCCTCGGCGCCTTCGCGGGAATGGCGATGTGGGTCCGCTCCAACCGCGCGGCGTTCGACCTCGCGGACTGGTGCGACTGCGCGGGCCCGACGGTGACCGTGCGCGTGATCGCCTCACGCCGGCCGCTGCCGGCGATCGAAGGGCCGAGCGCCCCGGCCCCGGCACCAGAGCTGATCGCGCAGACCTACGAGCTCGCCGAGCGCTGACTGCTCAGAACCGCATGGTGACGTCCATACCGAACTGCCACAGATAATTCTTCTTCCCGAGGTCGAACGCCTTGGCGTCGTAGGAGTGGAAATACCCGATCTCGGGGCGGAGCATGAACACGTCGCTGAGCTGGTGGCTCCAGCCGACGGTATGGCTGGAATAGGTCGACGCGAAACCGGAGCGTTCCCCCCGTTCGTCGCGCCACCACTCGTTGCGCACGGTGAAGTAGTCGCGTCTCGAGACCTGGAACATCGTGTAATTGAGAAGACCATACGTCCAGCTCAGGCCGGGGAGGTCCGCGCCGATCCCGCCGCCGCCCCCGAACGACCGCACGGGGCCGAGGCTCGGCGTGCCGCCGACGACGGCGTCGCGCTGCCACATGACGTAGCCCTCGGTCTTCGTGTGGATCGAGCCGGTGCTGGTGAACCGGTGCTGCCACGTGCCGACCACGTAGTTGAAGTTGTCGTGGCCGGCCGGCTGCCCGTCTTCCGTGAACTTCTGGAACTTGGCGGTGTTGATGGAGTTCAGCACGAGGTAGATCGAGTCGTCGTTGCTCGGCGCCACCCAGCGCACGCCCAGGAAACCCGTCGGCACCGCGCCCTTGTACCACGGCGCCATGTCGGTGCCGGCGTGCACGCCCCACTGGAACATCCACTGCCGGTTGAGCAGGTGCGTCACCATGAAGCCGGTCTGCGTGTA
>VBPC01000175.1 GCA_005887895.1 Candidatus Rokuibacteriota bacterium | reverse complement strand
GCGCCGTCGAGGCGGCGGCGTACGTGCGGGCGGCCGGCGAGGACGTGCGCGCCGGCGATCGGGTGCTCGAGCCGGGGACGCTCCTGACCGCCGCTGAGATCGGGCTGCTCGCCACGCTCGGCCACGGCCAGGTGGCGGTCTACCGGCGGCCGCGCGTCGCCATCCTGTCGACGGGCAACGAGCTCGCCGACCTCGGCACCGAGCCCGGCCCCGGACAGATTCCCAACACGAATACGTACTCGCTCATGGCCCAGGTCCTCGAGGCGGGCGGCGATCCGGTGAGCCTCGGCGTCGCGCCCGATCGCCTGGAGGCGATCGAGGAGCGCGTGCGCCGCGCCCGCGACGCCGACGTGATCCTGTCGTCGGCGGGCGTCTCCGTCGGCGAGCTCGATCTGGTGCGCGAGGCGCTGACGCGGGCCGGCGCCGAGCTGCACCTGTGGAAGGTCTCGATGCGCCCCGGCAAGCCCATCACCTTCGGCTCGCTCGGTGGGCGGCCGTTCTTCGGCCTGCCCGGTAACCCCGTCTCGGCGATGGTGACGTTCGAGCTGTTCGTGCGTTCTCGCCGATCGCCAACCCCGGCGCGCGGCGGGGCTATCTCCGCGTGCGGCTAGAGAGCGACGGCGAGGGAACCCTCGGCGTCCGGCTCACCGGAGAGCAGGGCTCGGCGATCCTGCGCTCGATGGTCGCGGCGGACGGCCTTGCCGTGGTCCCGCCCGACACCACGATTGCCACTGGCGAGGGTGTTGAAGTCATTGTATTACGAGAGGTTCCAGCTCGTGATGTGTGAGATCGGTTGAGGGTACTGCCGGACCACCGCCGGCGTCCCGAGAATTGACTTCGTTTTCGCGCGCGTGTTACGGTCAGCCGCCAATGGCCCGTCCGCTCGCGCTGGTCATCGTCGCGCTGCTCGCGACCGGTTGCGCGACGCGGGCGTCCTATCACCGCATTCGCACCGACGTCGCCACCCTTCGCGGAGAAGTCACCGATCTGCGCCAGGCCCAGGAAGCGACGAGCCATGAGCTCGCGCGCACGGCCGCCGAGAGCCGCGGCCTCGACACGCGGCTGACCGAGCTCGACAAGGCGCACAAGGACGCGGTCGCGGAGGTCGCCGCGCTCCGCGCGCGACTCGAGGCGGCCGAGACCGAGGCCCGCGACGCGAAGGCGGCCGCCACGCCGCCCTCGCCGACGGCGAGGCCCACGGTGGCGCCGGTCGAGCGTCCGCCCGAGCCCGCGCCGCGCGAGCCGGCCGCGCGCGCGCCCGAGCCCCGCGGCCCGGCGCCGCGCGTGGAGAACCCCGAGCAGGTGTACAACGCCGCGCTGGCCACGTTCCGCGCCCACGAGTACGGCCAGGCGGTGCTCGACTTCGTCGATTTCATCGCCAAGCATCCGGGCCATCGCCTGGTCGGCAACGCCCAGTACTGGATCGGCGAGGCGTACTACGTGCAGCGCGACTACCGCCAGGCTCTCGTCGAGTTCCAGAAGGTCATCGACGTCGCGCCGAGCTCGCCGAAGGTCCCCGACGCCCTGCTCAAGATGGGCCTCTGTCACCGGGCGCTCCGCGACGAGAACCGCGCGCGCCAGACGTGGGATCGCGTCGAGAAGGACTATCCGAAGAGCGAGGCGGCCGTCAAGGCGCGCGCGCTGCTCCGCGGGAAGACCAGCACGGCGACGCGCTAGCTGTATCCTTCCGGTGGCGTTGGCGCCCCGGCCACCCGTCGTTATACTGACGCCCCTTCGCGGACCATGCTCGACGACGTCACGCATCTCGTGCCGACCGACCCGCGCTATCCGGCGCTGCTGGCGGCGATTCCGTCGCCGCCCGAGCTCGACGTGCGCGGCGCGCTCGAGCCCGGCGACGCGCTGGCCATCGCAATCGTCGGCGCGCGCCAGGCGACCGCCTACGGCCTCGAGGTCGCCGAGTCCCTGGCCGCCGAGCTGGCCGCGCGCGGCGTGACCGTCGTGAGCGGTCTCGCGCGCGGCATCGATACCGCCGCGCATCGCGGCGCGCTGGCCGCCGGCGGCCGCACCATCGCCGTCCTCGGCTCGGGGATCGAGCGGCTCTATCCGCCGGAAAACGGCGCGCTGGCCGAGCAAATTCTGGCGCACGGCGCCGTGGTATCGCAGTTCCCGCGGACGGCCGAGCCGCTCAACTATCACTTCCCCGCGCGCAACCGCACGCTGGCCGGGCTTGCACTAGGTGTTGTAGTGGTGGAGGCGGCCGAGCGCAGCGGCGCGTTGATCACCGCCGGGCTGGCCGGCGATCTGGGTCGCGAGGTGTTCGCCGTGCCGGGCCGCATCACGTCGCCGTCGAGCCGGGGCGCGAACGGCCTCCTGAAGGACGGTGCTAAACTAGTTGGACATTGGAGTGACATCATCGCCGAGCTCTCGGAGCCGTGGCGCAGCATGGTCGACGGCGCCGGCGTGCACGGTGAGACGACGGCGCCGCCGGCGCCGGGGAGTGACGAAGGACGGATGCTGGAGTTGTTGAGCGTGGATGATGCGCAGCACATCGAGCGATTGATCGCTCGGGCCGACGTCGACGCCGCGCGTGCGGGCGCCGCGCTGACCGCTCTCGAGCTGACGGGCCGGGCCCGCCAGCTGGCGGGCCAGCGCTGGGTCGCGACCGGCGCGCGCGCGAGGAGACCGTAGTGGCCAAGCGTGGACTGGTGGTGGTCGAGTCGCCGACCAAGGTGAAGACGATCGCGAAGTACCTGGACGGCAAGTACATCGTCAAGGCCTCCATGGGACACGTGCGCGATCTGCCCAAGTCGCAGCTCGGGGTGGATCCCAAGAAGAACTTCAAGCCGAAGTACGTGGTCACGCCGGCCAAGAAGAAGGTGCTGGAAGACCTCGTCAAGGCTTCCGAGAAGGCCGACACGCTGTACGTCGCGACCGACCCCGACCGCGAAGGCGAGGCGATCGGCTGGCACCTCGCCCAGGAGCTGCCGTTCGACAAGAAGGACGTCTTCCGCATCACGTTCAACGAGATCACCGAGCGCGCGGTGAAGGCCGCCTTCACCAAGCCCGGCCGCATCGACCTCAAGAAGGTGGACGCGCAGCAGGCGCGGCGGGTGCTCGATCGGCTGGTGGGCTACAGCCTGTCGCCGCTGCTGTGGGACAAGATCCGCCGGGGGCTGTCGGCCGGCCGCGTGCAGTCGGTGGCGGTGCGGCTGATCGTGGATCGCGAGCGCGAGATCCAGGCCTTCGTTCCCGTCGAGTACTGGACGTTGCACGCCCGCCTGAAGGCGACGCTGCCGCCGGAGTTCACCGCCAGCCTGCGCGAGGTCGACGGCGAGAAGGCGGCGCTGACCGACGAGGCCTCGACCCGCGCGCTGATGGCGCGGCTCGACGGCGCCCGCTTCGTCGTGCGCTCGGTCACCCGCGGCGAGCGGAAGAAGAACCCGGCCCCGCCCTTCATCACCTCCACGCTGCAGCAGGACGCCGGCCGCAAGCTCGGCTTCTCGGCCAAGAAGACGATGACGGTGGCCCAGCAGCTCTACGAGGGCATCGAGATGGGCGAGGAGGGCCCGGTCGGCCTCATCACCTACATGCGCACCGATTCCGTGCGCATCGCCGCCGAGGCCCAGGCCGAGGCGCGGCAGTGGGCGACCGAGCGGCTGGGGGCCGAGTACGTCCCCGACGCGCCGCCGGTCTACAAGTCACGGGGCAGCGCCCAGGAGGCCCACGAGGCCGTCCGGCCGAGCGACGTGACCCGGGAGCCCAAGGCGCTGACGCGCTTCCTCGGCAAGGACCAGCTCGCGCTCTACCGCCTGATCTGGGAGCGCTTCATGGCGAGCCAGCTGATGCCGGCGCTCTACGACACGGTCGCCGCCGACATCGAGGCCAATGGCACCGTCTTCCGGGCCCAGGGGCAGACGCTGAAGTTCAAGGGCTTCACCGCGGTCTACGTCGAGAGCCGGGAGGACGGCGACGCCGCCGGCGAGGACGACGCCGAGAGCGCGGTGCCGAACCTGGAGGAAGGCGAGGTCCTGGCGCTGCTGGCGCTCGATCCCAAGCAGCACTTCACCCAGGCGCCGCCGCGCTTCACCGAGGCCTCGCTCATCAAGACCCTGGAGGAGCTCGGCATCGGGCGGCCCTCGACGTACGCGTCGATCCTCGGCACGATCATCAACGAGCGCGGCTACGTCAACCGGGAGCGGCGGACGCTGTTCCCGACCCAGCTGGGTATCGAGGTCACCGACCTCCTGATGCCGTTCTTCCGCGACATCATGGACGTCGAGTTCACCGCCCAGATGGAAGGCGAGCTCGACAAGGTCGAGGAGGGCGAGCTGGCCTGGGTGGACGCCGTCCAGGACTTCTACAAGCCCTTCCAGAAGGACCTCGCCGAGGCCAAGAAGCACATGCGCAACATGAAGGGCGGCGTCGAGACCGGCGAGGCCTGCCCGGAGTGCGGGGAGGCGCTCAAGGAGCGCTGGGGCCGGTTCGGCAAGTTCATCGCCTGCTCGGCGTACCCGGAGTGCAAGTACAAGAAGAACCTGCCGGGCAGCGAGCGGCCGGAGGACGAGCCGACCGACGAGAAGTGCCCGACCTGCGAGCGGCCGATGGTGATCAAGCACGGCCGCTTCGGCAAGTTCATCGCGTGCTCGGGCTACCCGGAGTGCAAGACCACCAAGCCGATCACGCTCGGCATCGCGTGCCCGAAGTGCGAGAGCGGCCAGCTGGTGGAGCGCCGCTCGCGGAAGGGCCGGACGTTCTTCGGGTGCTCGGCCTATCCCAATTGCGACTTCGTCCTCTGGCAGCGGCCGGTGACGGAGCCGTGCCCGAAGTGCGGAGCGCCGTTCCTCACCGAGCGGGTCGCGCGCGGGCGGCGCACGCAGCGCTGCTGGCGCGAGGGGTGTGATTTCAGCCGCGAGGCCGAGATCACGGTGGCATGAACGATCCGCTGGCGGCGTTCCTGCGCCACCTCGCGGTCGAGCGCAACGCCTCCCCCCACACCCTTCGCAGCTATCGCAACGACCTGACCGATTTCCAGCGCTTCCTGAGCGACCGCGGGAGCGGCGACCTCGCGGCCGCCGACCAGCGCGCCGTGCGCGCCTGGCTGGCCGCCCTCCACGCGCGGGGGCTGCAGCCGGCCTCGATCGGCCGCAAGCTCGCCGCCGCGCGCAGCTGCTTCCGCTTCCTCGTGCGCCGCGGACGTCTCGAGACGAATCCGGCGCGCGAGCTGCGAGGCCCGCGTCAGCCTCGCCGGCTCGTCTCGTTCCTGCCGATCGACGAGGCGATCCAGCTCGTCAGCGGCCGCGCCGTCGGTGGCAGCCACCGCGAGCGCGACGTCGCGATCCTGGAGCTGCTGTACGCGAGCGGCCTGCGGGTGTCCGAGCTGACCGGTCTCGACCTCGAGGCGCTCGACCGCAGCGAGCGCACCGTGCGCGTGCTGGGCAAGGGCCGCAAGGAGCGCATCGTGCCGTACGGCGGCCAGGCGGCCCGGGCGGTGGAGGCGTGGCTGGCGCGTCGTGGCGAGGCCGACGGTCCGCTCTTCACGAACGCGCAGGGCCGGCGGCTGACCGTCCGGTCGATCCACACCATCGTGGGCCGCGCCGCCCGCGCCGCCGGGATCGCGCGGCGGGTGAGCCCGCACACGCTGCGACACACGTTCGCCACGCATCTGCTGGACGGCGGCGCCGACCTGCGCGCGATCCAGGAGCTGCTCGGTCACCGCCGGCTGTCGACGACGCAGCGCTACACGCACGTGGGTGCCGATCAGCTGATGCGCGTTTACGACGCCGCCCATCCTCGCGCCAAGCGCGGCTAGCATGGCCGAGCAGTTTCACGCGACGACCGTCGTGTGCGTGCGGCATCGCGGGCAGGTGGCGGTCGCCGGCGACGGGCAGGTGACGATCGGCAACACGGTGGTGAAGGCCGGCGCGCGCAAGGTCCGCAAGCTCCACCACGACCGGGTGGTGGCCGGCTTCGCCGGGGCCGCCGCCGACGCCTTCACCCTGTTCGCACGCTTCGAGTCCAAGCTGGAGGAGCACCGCGGCAACCTCGCCCGCGCCGCCGTCGAGCTGGCCAAGGACTGGCGCAGCGATCGCGTGCTGCGACGGCTCGAGGCCCTGCTGGCCGTCGCCGACCAGGAGCACTCGTTCATCATCTCCGGCACCGGCGACGTCATCGAGCCGGACGACGGCCTGATCGGCATCGGCTCCGGCGGGCCCTACGCGCTGGCGGCCGCGCGGGCGCTCGTCGCCCACGCCGACCTCGACGCCAAGGCGGTGGTCACGGAGGCCATGCGGATCGCCGCCGCGATCTGCATCTACACCAACGACCAGATCTCGGTGGAGGTGCTCTGATGCCGGCGCCGATTCCGCTGCCCGACCGCGGCGGCGCGGCGGGGCCGGCCGGGCTCACGCCGGCCCAGATCGTGGCCGAGCTGGACCGCTACATCGTCGGCCAGCATCGCGCCAAGCGCGCGGTGGCGGTCGCGCTGCGCAACCGCTGGCGCCGCCAGATGCTGCCGGCCGAGCTGCGCGACGAGGTGGCGCCGAAGAACATCATCATGATCGGTCCCACCGGCGTGGGAAAAACCGAGGTCGCCCGCCGCCTCGCCAAGCTCGCCCAGGCGCCGTTCCTCAAGGTGGAGGCGTCGAAGTACACGGAAGTCGGCTATGTCGGCCGCGACGTCGAGTCGATGGTGCGCGACCTGACCGAGCAAGCCGTCGGCATGGTCAAGGGCGAGCTGATGGCCCAGGTGCAGGAGAAGGCCGAGCAGCAGGCCGAGGACCGGCTGCTCGATCTGCTGCTGCCCCATCGCGGCGCCGAGCCGTTCAGCAGCGGCTCGCTCGAGCAGGTCTCGCCGGACGCCTCGCGCGAGAGCACGCTCGAGAAGCTGCGCACGCAGCTCCGGGCCGGCCGGCTGGACGATCGCTTCGTCGAGCTGGAGACGCAGCAGCAGACCATGCCGATGCTGGAGGTCTTCTCCGGGCAGGGCATGGAGGAGATGGGCATCCAGCTGAAGGACATGCTGTCCAACATCCTGCCGAGCAAGACCAGGCGGCGGCGGGTGCGGGTCGCCGAGGCGCGCCGCTTGCTGGCCCAGGAGGAGGCGCAAAAGCTCGTCGACATGGAGGAGGTCGTCGGACAGGCAATCCGCCGCGTCGAGAACTCCGGCATCATCTTCCTCGACGAGCTGGACAAGGTGGCTGGACGGGAAGGCGGCGGCCACGGCGGCCCCGACGTCTCCCGCGAGGGCGTCCAGCGCGATCTCCTTCCCATCGTCGAAGGCTCGGCGGTGACCACAAAGTACGGGATCGTCCGCACCGACCACGTGCTCTTCATCGCCGCCGGGGCCTTTCACGTCGCCAAGCCCTCCGACCTGATCCCCGAGCTGCAGGGGCGCTTCCCGATCCGGGTCGAGCTGGAGCCCTTGACGAAGGAGGATTTCGTCCGCATCCTGACCGAGCCCGAAAACGCCCTGATCCGCCAGTACGTGGAGCTGCTCCGGACGGAAGGCGTGACGCTGCGCTTCCGGCCGGAGGCGATCGAGGCCATCGCCGAGATCGCCATGCAGGTGAACACGAGCACCGAGAACATCGGCGCCCGGCGGCTCTACACGATCATGGAGCGGCTGCTGGAAGAGATCTCGTTCACGGCGCCCGACATGCCGGGCAAGGAGCTGACGATCGACGCCGAGCACGTGCGGCAGCGGCTGCAGGACGTGGTCCGCGACCAGGACCTGTCGAGGTACATCCTGTGACCTCGCCCGGCCCGGAGAGCCACCGGGTCGAGATCCTGATGGAGGCGCTCCCGTACATCCGGGAGTTCCGCGGGAAATCGCTCATCATCAAGTATGGCGGCGCCGCCATGGAGCAGGCCGACCTCGAGGAGTCGTTCGCCCTCGACGTGATCCTGCTGCACCTCGTCGGCATCAACCCCGTGATCGTCCACGGCGGGGGTCCCCAGATCGGCAGCCTCATGAAGAAGCTCGGCAAGGAGCCGCAGTTCGTGGGCGGCATGCGGGTCACCGACGCCGAGACGGTCGAGATCGTGGAGATGGTGCTGGTCGGCAAGATCAACAAGGCGATCGTGGGCCTCATCAACCGCCTCGGCGGCAAGGCGGTGGGGCTCAGCGGCAAGGACGGCAACCTGCTGCGCGCGCGCAAGCGACTGCACCGCACGGCGACCGGCGAGGAGATCGACATCGGCCTCGTCGGCGCCGTGGAGCAGGTGAACGCCGAGCCGATCCGCCTGCTGGAGGAGCGCGGCTTCATTCCGGTGATCGCGCCGGTCGGCGTGGGCGCCCGCGGCGAGACCTACAACATCAACGCCGACCTGGTCGCCGGCGAGATCGCCGCCGCGCTCGGCGCCGAGAAGCTCATCCACCTGACCGACGTGCAGGGGATCAAGGGCACCGACGGCCGGCTGATCAGCACGCTGTCCCGGAAGGAAGCCGAGCGGCTCGTGCAGGCCGGCGTGATCGAGGGCGGCATGCTGCCCAAGGTCGAGTCCGCGCTGCGGGCGCTGGAGGGCGGCACCGCCAAGGCCCACATCATCGACGGTCGGGTGCCGCATGCGATCCTCCTGGAGCTGTTCACCCGGGAAGGCGTCGGCACCGAGATCGTGCTATGAACGGAGGGCCGGCCCGGACGGCACATACTATGGATACCAAGACGCTGCTCGAATGGTCGGCGAAGTACCACACGGCGAACTACGGGGCCCGCGCGCCGATCTGTCTCGTGCGGGGCGACGGCGTGCGGGTGTGGGATTCCGACGGGCGCGAGTATCTCGATTTCGGGGCCGGCATCGCGGTGGCCGCGCTCGGCCACTGCCACCCGCGGGTGACGGGGGCCATCCGGGAGGCGGCCAGCACGCTGCTGCACGTGTCCAACCTCTACCACACGGCGCCCCAGATCCACCTGGCCAAGCTGCTGTGCGAGCACTCGTTCGCCGACCGCGTGTTCTTCGCGAACTCCGGGGCCGAGGCGAACGAGGCCGCGCTCAAGCTCGCCCGCAAGTACGCCAAGGAGCGGCTGGCCACCGATCGGTACGAGGTCATCGCCACCCACAACTCGTTCCACGGCCGCACCCTGGCGACCGTCACCGCCACCGGCCAGCCCAAGTACCAGCACGGCTTCGAGCCGCTCATGCCGGGCTTCAAGCACGTCCCCTACAACGACCTGCGGGCGATGGAGCGCGCGATCGACAATCGCACCGCCGCCATCCTGGTGGAGCCGATCCAGGGCGAGGGCGGCGTCAATGTGCCCGACGAGGACTACCTGCCGGGGCTGCGCAAGCTCTGTGATGCCTCGGGGGCGCTGCTGATCCTCGACGAGATCCAGACGGGCGTGGGTCGGACGGGCCGCCTGTGGGCCTACGAGCATGCCGGGATCGAGCCCGACATCATGACCCTGGCCAAGGCGCTCGCCAACGGCGTGCCGATCGGCGCCATGCTCTGCCGGCAGGACGTGGCCGGCGTGCTGACCGCCGGCACCCACGGCTCGACGTTCGGGGGCACGCCGTTCGTGACGTCGGTGGCGCTGGCCACGCTGACGACGGTCATCGGCGAGAAGGTTCCCGAGCACGCCGCCCGGATGGGATCGAGCTGACGCGCGCGGCCGGCCCCTACGTCGACGCCTGTCGCGAGGCCGGACTGCTCGTGCTGAGCGCCGGCGACACGGTGCTGCGGCTCACGCCGCCGCTCATCGTCGAGTCCGCCGACTGCAAGCGGGCCCTGGAGATCCTTGGCGGCGTGCTGCAACGGGATCCGCGGTGAAGGACCTCCTGTCGGTCGCCGACCTCTCCCGCGATCGGCTGTTGTCGCTCTTCACGCTGGCCGCCGACCTCAAGCATCGCTTGAAGACCGGCCGCCGGCTGGCGCCGCTGGCCGGCCGCTCGCTGGCGCTCATCTTCGAGAAGCCGTCGCTTCGCACGCGGGTGACGTTCGAGGTCGGCATCGTCCAGCTCGGCGGTCGCGCCGTCTACCTCTCCGGCGGCGAGATCGGTCTCGGCACCCGGGAGACCGTGCCCGACGTGGCCCGCAACCTCTCGCGCTGGGTGGATGGGATCGCCGCCCGCGTGTTCTCCCACGCGACCGTGCAGGGGCTCGCCCGCCACGCGACGATTCCGGTCATCAACGGCCTCAGCGACTTCGAGCACCCCTGCCAGGCGCTGGCCGACTACTTCACGCTGTGGGAGCGCGGCGTCGACCTGGGCTCGATGCGCCTGGCCTGGATCGGCGACGGCAACAACGTCTGCCACTCGGTGCTGCTGGCCGGGGCCCTGGTCGGCGCCTCGATGGTCGTCGCGTGCCCGCCCGGCTACGAGCCGGACGCCGACGTGCAGGCGACCGTGCGCAAGCTCGGCGGGCGGCTTGAGATCACCACCGACGCCCGCGCCGCCGCCACCGGCGCCGACGTGCTCTACACCGACGTGTGGGTCAGCATGGGGCAGGAGGCCGAGCGCGAGCAGCGGCGCGAGGCATTCTCGCGCTACCAGGTCAGCGAGACGCTGCTCGGATTCGCCAAGCCGTCGGCGCTGGTCATGCACTGCCTGCCAGCCCACCGCGGCGAGGAGATCACCGACGCCGTGCTGGACGGGCCGCGCTCGATCGTGCTCGAGCAGTCGGAGAACCGGCTGCACGCGCAGAAGGCCGTGATCTTCGAGCTGCTGGGAGGCTCGCTCGACGATGCCTGAGGTGAAGAAGGTCGTGCTCGCCTACTCGGGCGGACTCGACACTTCCGTCATCCTGCGCTGGCTGATCGAGACGTACCGCTGCGAGGTCGTCGCGTTCTGCGCCGACCTCGGCCAGGGCGACGAGCTGGTCACCGTGCGCGACAAGGCCAAGAAGACCGGCGCCGGCGCCGTGCACATCGTCGACCTGCGCGAGACCTTCGTGCGTGATTTCATCTTCCCGATGCTGCGGGGCGCCGCGGTCTACGAGGGCTCCTACCTGCTGGGCACCTCGATCGCCCGGCCGCTCATCGCCCAGGCCCAGGTGGGGGTGGCTCGCGAGGAGAAGGCCGACGCGGTCGCTCACGGGGCGACCGGCAAGGGCAACGACCAGGTGCGCTTCGAGCTGACGTATGCCGCGCTCGCCCCCGACCTGAAGGTCATCGCCCCCTGGCGTGAGTGGGAGCTGAACTCGCGCTCATCGCTCATCGAGTTCGCCCGCAAGCACGACATCGCGGTGCCGGTCACCGCCGAGCGGCCCTACAGCATGGACCGTAACCTCTTCCACATCTCCTATGAAGGAGGCATCCTCGAGGATCCGTGGGCCGAGCCGCCCGACAAGATGTACCTGCTGACGCAGTCCCCCGAGGCGGCCCCCGACGTTTCCGTCTACGTGGAGATCGAGTTCGAGGGCGGCAATCCCGTCGCGGTCGACGGCGTCCGGCTAGCGCCGGTGGCGCTGCTCGAGCGCCTCAATCGCGTGGGCGCCGAGCACGGGATCGGCCGCGTGGACCTCGTCGAGAACCGCTTCGTCGGCATGAAGTCGCGCGGCTGCTACGAGACGCCGGGCGGCACCATCCTGATCGCGGCGCGGCGGGCGCTGGAGTCGATCACCCTCGACCGTGAGGTGCTCCACCTGCGGGACTCGCTGGTGCCGCGCTACGCCGAGATGATCTATTACGGGTTCTGGTTCTCGCCGGAGCGCGAGGCGCTGCAGCGCTTCATGGACGACTGCGTGAAGGACGTGACCGGAACCGTGCGGCTCAAGCTCTACAAGGGCAACCTGGTGGTGGCCGGCCGGCGGTCGCCGCGCTCGCTCTACCGGACCGACTTCGCCACGTTCGAGGCCGATACCGTCTACCGCCAGCGCGACGCCGAGGGGTTCATCAACCTCAACGCGCTGCGCCTCAAGATTCGCGCGCTCCGCGACCGCCGGGCCTGACCCGTGCGCCTCGACGTCGCGTTCACGCCGGCCGCGCTGGCGCCGGCGACGCTCGGGGCCGCCACCGCGCTGGTGATCGACGTCCTGCGCGCCTCGACGTCCATCGTCACAGCCCTGGCCAACGGCTGCGCGGCCGTGGTGCCGATGGCCGATCCCGAGGACGCCCGACGCCGCGCGGCCGAGACGCCGGGAGCGCTGGTCGCCGGCGAGCGCCGGGGCGAGCCGCTCGAGGGCTTCGACCTCGGCAACTCGCCGCTCGAGTTCACGCGCGACCGGGTGGCCGGTCGCACGATCTTCTTCACGACGAGCAACGGGACGGGCGCGCTCCTGGCGGTGCGGGCCGCCGCCGCGATCGGCGTGGCCGCCTTCGTCAACGCCACCGCGGCGGCGGCGTGGGCGCTGGCGGCCGGCCGCGACGTGGTCGTCGCCTGCGCCGGCGACGTCGGCCAGCGCTCGCTGGAGGACGAGGTGTGCGCCGGGCTGCTCGTCGAGCAGGTCCGCGCGGCGCGCCCCGACGCCGCCCTCGGCCCCCAGGCGGAGGAGGTGGCCGGGCGGGCCCGCGTGTACGGCAAGGACCTGGCGCGGCTGGCCCAGGAGTCGCCGTGGGCCCGCCGCCTGTCGAACCGCGGCCGCGGGGCCGACCTGGCCGCCTGCCTCAGGCTGGACACCTTCGCCCTCGTGCCGCTCTACCGGCCGAACATTGACAAGATCGTTTCGCCCTACGGATAATCCGACCTATGCTCGACGTCGTGGGAGTACGAACGTGAACCTGCCGATCGGGCTGACCCTGACCCGCATCATCGCGGCGCCCTTGCTGATCGTCTTCCTGATCTCCTCGTCCCGCGTCCACGCCCTGATCGCCGCCGCCATCTTCGTGGCGGCGTCCATCACGGACTGGCTCGACGGCGTGGTCGCCCGCCGCCGCAACCAGGTCACCACGCTCGGTACGCTCCTCGACCCGATCGCCGACAAGCTCCTGGTGGCCGCCGCGCTCGTCTCGCTGCTGACGATCGACAAGGTCGCGGCCTGGATCGTGGTCGTCATCATCGGCCGCGAGCTGGCGGTGACCGGGCTGCGGGCGGTGGCGGCCGGCGTCGGCGTGATCGTCCCGGCCTCGCGACTGGCCAAGTGGAAGACGGTGAGCCAGTTCGTCGCAGTGACGATGCTGATTCTCGAGAAAGGCCTCGTCTCGCCGACCTTCCACGTCGGCGCCACCGGCGTGCTGTGGGTCGCGCTGGCGCTGACGATCGTCTCCGCGGTCGACTACTTCTATCGCTTCTTCCGCAAGGCGGACTACCGCGCCATCGTTCCCGAAGAAGACCGCTGGTCGTGATCGCCGGCATCGTCGTCGCCTACCTGATCGGCGCCGTGCCGATCGGGTGGCTGGTCGCCCGGGCCTTCGGCGTGACCGACATCCGCCGCCACGGCAGTGGCACCATCGGCGCCACCAACGTGCTCCGCACGCTGGGGCGGCTGCCGGCGATCGTCACGCTGCTGGGCGACGTGCTCAAGGGCTATGCCGCGGTCGTCGTGGCGGGGGCGCTCGCGGGTGGCGCCCCGGCGGCCATGGCGGCGGCCGCCGGGGCGGCCGTGGTCGGCAACTGCTGGTCGGTGTTTCTCGGCTTCCGCGGCGGCAAGGGGGTGGCGACCGGGCTCGGCGCACTGCTGCGCCTGGTGCCGTGGGCGACCCTGGCCGCGCTGCCGGTGTTCGTGGTCGTCCTCGCCAGCTTCCGCTACGTCTCGCTGGCCTCGCTGCTGGCCGCGCTGTGCGTTCCGCTCGGGGCGCTCGTGCTCGGGTACCCCGGCGTCAGCACCCTGGCCGCCCTCACCGTGGCCGCCCTCGTGGTGGGTCGCCACCACGCCAACATCGCGCGCCTCCGCGCCGGCAGCGAACCCCGGCTCGGCCAGAAGAGTCCGGCATGAGCGGCCGCGTGACGCGACCCGCGACGGCAGGGACGCTACAATAATCACCATAGTCGGCGCCGGCAGCTGGGGGACGGCCCTGGCCGTCCACCTGGCCCGCGCCGGAGCCGGGGTCCGGCTCTGCGCGCGCAGCGCCGAGGTGGTCGAGGCGATCCGGGCCCGTCGGCGGAACCCCTGGTACCTGCCTGACGTTGAGCTGCCGTCCGCCGTCGAGGTGACTGGCGACGCCGCGGCCGCCGCCGCCGCCGCGACGCTGGTGATCGTCGCGGTGCCGTCGGAGTTCTTCGCCGGCGCCGTCGGGCGCCTGGGGGCGCTGACGGCGCCGGTGCTGTCGGCGACGAAGGGGTTCGAGCCGGCGCGCCATCGGCGGATGAGCGAGGTCGCGGCCGAGCGCTGGCCGGGCGTGCCGGTCGCCGTGCTGTCGGGCCCCACGTTCGCGCGCGAGGTCGCGCGCGGGCAGCCGACGGCCGCGGTCGTCGCCTCGCGCGACGATGGGCTGGCCGCCGAGCTGCAGCGGCGCCTCGGCTCGCGCGAGTTCCGCCTCTACACGAACCGCGACGTGATCGGCGTCGAAGTCGGTGGGGCGCTGAAGAACGTGATCGCGCTGGCGACCGGCATGGCCGACGGTCTCGGCCTCGGCGAGAACGCGCGGGCCGCGCTGGTGACGCGGGGGCTGGCCGAGATCACCCGGCTCGCGGTCGCGCTGGGCGGCGAGCCGGCGACCCTGGCCGGCCTGGCCGGTCTCGGCGATCTCGTGCTCACGTCGACCGGCACGCTTTCGCGCAATCGCGCGCTCGGCATGGCGCTGGCGCGCGGCGAGTCGCGCGAGGCGGCCCAGCAGGCCACCCGGATGGTCGCCGAGGGCGTGCCGACCGTGCGCTCGGCGCTGGCGCTGGCGGCGCGCCACGGCGTGACGCTGCCGATCGCGACGGAGATCGCCGCGGTGCTGTTCGAGGGCAAGTCGCCGGCCGAAGGCCTGAGATCGCTGCTGGGCCGGGCGGCGACGCGGGAGGACGTGCGGGTGGGAGAGCGCGATGCCTGAGCTGCGCAAGGACCCGGTGGTCGGGCGCTGGGTCATCATCTCGACCGAGCGGGGCCGGCGGCCGTCCGACTTCCCCGTCGAGCCCGTCCGTCCGCGCGGCGGCAACTGCGTCTTCTGCCCGGGCAACGAGGCCAAGACGCCGCCGGAGATCCTCGCCAACCGGCCGCCGGACTCCGCGCCCAACGCGCCCGGCTGGTCGCTGCGCGTGGTGCCGAACAAGTTCCCCGCGCTGCGCATCGAGGGCGAGCTGGAGCCGAGCGGCGAGGGCCTCTACGACCGCATGAACGGCGTCGGCGCCCACGAGGTCGTCATCGAGACGCCCCACCACAGCGCCTCGCTGGCCTCGCTGTCGGCCGACACCGTCGCCGAGGTGCTGCTGGCCTATCGCGAGCGGATGGTGGACCTCAAGAAGGACCCGCGCTTCGAGTACATCCTGGTGTTCAAGAACCACGGCGGTCCCGCCGGCGCCTCGCTCGAGCATCCGCACTCGCAGCTCATCGCGACGCCGATCATCCCGATCATGGTCACCGAGGAGCTCACCGGCTCCGCCCAGTACTACGAGATGAAGGAGCGCTGCGTGTGGTGCGACATCCTGCGGCAGGAGCGCCGCAGCCGCCGGCGGATCATCGCCGAGGCCAACGGCTTCGTGGCGCTGTCGCCGTTCGCGCCACGCTTTCCGTTCGAGACGTGGATCCTGCCGACGCGGCATCGCTCGGCCTTCGAGGAGACCGGCATCGACGAGCTGCGCGGGCTGGCCGAACTGCTCGGCGATTTCCTGCGCCGCATGGACCGCGTGCTCAACAGCCCCCCGTTCAACTTCATGCTGCACACGGCGCCCCTGCGCGACGGACCGCTCGAGCATTTCCACTGGCATCTGGAGATCATCCCCAAGCTCACCAACGTGGCCGGCTACGAGTGGGGCAGCGGGTTCTTCATCAACCCGGTGCCGCCCGAGGACGCGACGGCGGCGCTGCGGGCCGGAGGGGAGTGACCGGTCTCGACCCCCGCGAGGGGCGTGGTACAATCTGGCGCTGGTTTGCGGGAATAGCTCAGTGGTAGAGCACGACCTTGCCAAGGTCGGGGTCGCGGGTTCGAATCCCGTTTCCCGCTCCAGCAAATTTTTTTGCCCCGGCTCGCGGCGCCGTAGCCAAGTGGTAAGGCAGCGGACTGCAAATCCGTTATTCGGCGGTTCGAATCCGCCCGGCGCCTCCAGTCGACCAGTTCGATGGGGATCGCGGGCGTGGCGAAACTCGAAAACGCGATGCCCTTAAAAGGCATTGTCCGCAAGGACTTGCAGGTTCAAATCCTGCCGCCCGCACCAGCCGCGCTTCACACGGGCCACACCATCCCGTCCTCGCTGAGAAATACCTCGACGCCCGGCGCGTGACGGCGCGCCTCGGCGAGCAGATCGCCGGGCGCGACCCACACCGGCGCCGGCGTGTGGAACATCGCGAGCGCGCGGACGCCCGCGCGCGCGGCGGCGCGGCCGGCGTCGGCCGCCGTCGAGTGACCGACGCGATGCAGCAGCTCGGCGCGCGCGTCCGTCCCGCCGACCTCGTGGATCAGCAGATCGGCTCCGCGGGCGGCGTCGATCAGCGCATCGCACGGCCGCGTGTCGCCGCTGTAGACGATGCGCACGCCGTCGGCGCTGATCACGCCGGCGCCCGCCTCGCCGCCGGGCGGCAGGTGATCGACGGGCACCAGCGTCAGCGTCGCGCCGCCGTCGACCGCGGTGACGGCGCCGGGCGCCGGCGTCCGCCACGCCAGCCGCTCGCCGAAGACGCGATCCGCCGACGAATCGGCGGCGGCCAGGGCGGCGCGAATGGCGGCGGCGCTGCCCGGCAGCGCGTGGACGCTCACGGGCGGCGGCGGCGCCTCGGTGCGATAGGCGGCGTAGAACATGTACATCAGCAAGGGCTCCAGTCCGCCGACGTGGTCGAGATGGCGATGGCTGAGGACGACGTGGCGGACGCCGAGCGGATCGACCTCGCAGGCGAGCAGGCGTCGCACGACGCCGAGCCCGCCGCCGACGTCGAGCAGGAACGTGGTGCCGGCGGCCTGCACGAGGATGGAGGCCTGGTAGCGCTCCGGATTGAGCGCGCCGCCGGTGCCCAGGAAGACGACGCGGGGGCGCGGCATGGCAACCGAGGATAGCACCCGGGTCGGGGGCGCGTGATATCCTCACGCCGACATGCACTCGCCGGGCGCCGTCGCCTTCCAGTTCGGCCCGCTCGTCATTCGCTGGTACGGGATCCTGATGGCGACCTCGATCGTCGTCGGCCTCTGGCTCGGCCATCGCGAGGCGCGGCGCCAGGGCCTGCCGGCCGACGACTTCATTTCCATCGGACAGTGGTCGGTCCTGGCCGGCCTCGCGGGCGCGCGCCTGTACGAGGTCGTCTTCAACTGGGATTACTACGGCCAGTTTCCGAAGAAGATCTTCGCCGTGTGGGAGGGCGGTCTGGCGATCCACGGCGGGCTCATCGTGGGACCGCTCGTCGGCATCTGGCTGGCCCGGCGCTGGAACGTGCCGATCCTCCGCGGCCTCGACGTCACCGCGCCGTGCTTCGCCATCGGGCAGGCGATCGGGCGGTGGGGGAACTTCTTCAACGAGGAAGCGTTCGGGCTGCCCACCGACCTGCCCTGGAAGCTCTACATCTCGCCGCCCCATCGGCCGCCGGGGTTCACGCAGTTCGAGTACTTCCACCCGACGTTCCTCTACGAGTCGCTGTGGGATCTCGGCGTCTTTCTGCTGCTGTTCTTCGTCCTGAAGCGACGCCTGCAGGACAAGCCGGGGGCGCTGTTCTTCGCGTTCCTCGGCCTGTACTCCATCGGGCGTTTCTTCATCGAATCGATCCGGCTGGACAGCTTCTGGCTGGGACCGTTCCGGGTGGCGCAGCTGGCCAGCCTCGCGTTCGTGGTGGTCGCCATCGGCGGCCTGGCGTGGACGCGCCGGCGCGCCGCGCTCGCCGCGTCGTAGAGCCTCGCTACAATCCCCTCATGCAGCTGGAGCGCGTCGGCCCCTATCTGTGGCGCATCCCGCGTGACGAGCGACTCGGCATGCGCGTGCCCGGCCTCGTCGTGGCCGACGAGAGGCTGATGGAGGCCATCCGCAGCGACGCCTCGCTCGAGCAGCTCGCCAACGGCGCCACGCTGCCCGGCATCGTGCGGGCGTCGCTGGCGATGCCCGACATCCATCAGGGCTACGGTCTGCCGGTCGGCGGCGTGGTCGCGACCGATGCCGAGCGCGGCGTCGTCAGCCCGGGCGCGATCGGCTTCGACATCAACTGCGGCGTGCGACTGCTGCGGACCGGCCTGCAGGCGAGCGAGATCACGCCACGGCTGCGCGAGCTCGTCGACGCGCTGCACGCCACGATCCCGACCGGCATCGGCGCTCGCGCCACGGTCGCGCTGACGCCACGCGACCTGGCCGCCGTGATGACCGACGGCGCCGCCTGGGCGGCGGCACACGGCCACGGCGAGCGCGACGACCTGGAGTCGATCGAGTCCGGTGGCCGCCTGGCCGGCGCCGATCCCGACGCCGTGTCGGCGCACGCGCGCGAGCGGGGGCTGCGCCAGCTGGGCTCGCTCGGCTCCGGCAACCACTTCCTCGAGCTGCAGACGGTGGAGGAAATCTACGACGGCCCCGTGGCGGCGCGGCTCGGCGTCCGACCGGGCCAGCTGACGGTGATGATCCACACCGGCTCGCGCGGCCTCGGTCACCAGGTCTGCACGGACTACCTGAAGGTGGCGGGCGCCGCCCTGAAGCGCTACGACATTCGTGTGCCCGATCGCCAGCTCGCCTGCGCGCCCGTCGACTCTCCGGAGGCGGCCGAGTATCTCGGCGCCATGCGCGCGGCCGCGAACTTCGCGTTCGCCAATCGCCAGGTGCTGGCCCACGCCGCCCGCGAGGTCTTCGAGCGCGTGCTGGGCCGCCCGCCGCGCGACCTCGCGATGAGCGTGGTCTACGACGTTGCCCACAACATCGCCAAGGAGGAGGAGCACGAGGTCGACGGCCGCCGTCGCCGGCTGATCGTCCATCGCAAGGGCGCCACGCGCGCGTTTCCCGGCCAGCCGGTGATCGTGCCGGGCGACATGGGGCGGTACTCCTACCTGCTGGTCGGAACCGAGACGGCCATGCGCGAGACCTTTGGCTCGACCTGCCACGGCGCCGGCCGGCGCATGAGCCGCACCGCCGCCGTGAAGGTGGCCCGGGGCCGTCGGATCGATCAGGAGCTGGCGGCACAGGGGGTGGTCGCGCGGGCCACCGGGCGGGAGGCGCTGGCCGAGGAGATGCCGGAGGCCTACAAGGACGTGCGGGAGGTCGTGGACGTCGTCCACCGGTTCGGCATCTCCACCCGGGTGGCCCGTCTCAAGCCCATCGGGGTCATCAAGGGCTGACGGTCGGCCGGGCCCCAGCCGCTATAATGGCGGGGTCTTGGACTTGAGGGTCGGTCTCATCGGCTTCGGCTACTGGGGCCCCAACCTCGCGCGCAACCTCGGCGAGATCCGCGGCGTGACCCTGGCGGCCGTCGCCGATCGGAGCTCTGCTCGCCGCGAGGCCGCCGGCGCCCGTCACCCGGGTACCTTCCTCTTCGACGACCCTGTCGAGCTGATCGCGCGGCCCGACATCCAGGCGGTCGTCGTGGCCACGCCGGTCGCCACCCACTACGAGCTGGGCCTCGCCGCGCTCGAGGCCGGCAAGGACGTCCTGATCGAAAAACCGCTCGCCGCCACCGGCGCCGAGGCCGAGATGCTGGTCGAGGTCGCGCAGCGCGAGGCGCGCGTGCTGATGGTCGATCACACCTACGTCTACGCCGGGGCGGTGCGGAAGATCGCCGAGCTGATCGACCGCGGCGAGCTCGGCGAGATCCGCTACTACGACTCCCTGCGGATCAACCTCGGCCTGTTCCAGACCGACGTGAGCGTGATCTGGGATCTGGCCATCCACGACGTGGCCCTGCTGCAGTTCCTCCTCCGTCGCCGCTTCCTCAGCGTCCAGGCCACCGGCGGCTGTCACCTCGGCGAAGGCGTGGAGAGCGTGGCGCACCTCACGCTGGGCCTCGACGGCGACGCCCAGGCCCACGTCAACGTGAGCTGGATCTCGCCGGTGAAGCTGCGCCAGACCATCATCGTCGGCGACCGCAAGATGCTCCTGTACGACGACCTCGAGCCCGACGAGAAGATCAAGGTCTACGACCGGGGCGTGGTCTTCGACGAGGACCGTCCGGCCCTGCTGCGCGATTACCGCATCGGCGACATGTGGGCGCCGCGGGTGGATCGGCGGGAGGCGCTGGCCGGCGTCTGTGCTCACTTCGTCGACTGCGTGCGGCGGCGCGCGCGCCCGCTCACCGGCGGTGCCGAGGGCGTGGAGAGCGTGCGCGTGCTGGAGGCGGCCCAGTGGTCGCTCCGTCACACCGGCCAGCTCGTCAAGCTGTGAGCGGACTCAAGAAGATCGCGCCCGACGTCGCGCTCGGGCGGGACGTCGTCGTCGCCGACTTCGTCAACCTCTACGGCTGCCGCATCGGCGACGAGAGCCGTGTCGGCCCCTTCGTGGAGATCCAGAAGAACGCCGTGGTCGGGCGGCGGTGCAAGATCTCCAGCCACGCGTTCATCTGCGAGGGCGTCACGCTGGAGGACGAGGTGTTCGTGGGCCACGGCGTGACGTTCGTGAACGACCGCTATCCGCGCGCGACGACCGAGGCCGGCGCGCTGGCCGGCGACGCCGACTGGGTCTGCGAGGCGACGCTCGTGAAGCGGCGAGCCGCCATCGGATCGGGCGCCACCATCCTGTGCGGCGTCACCATCGGCGAGGAGGCGATCGTGGGCGCCGGCAGCGTGGTGACGCGCGACGTCGCCGCGCGCACCGTCGTCGCCGGCAACCCCGCCCGCGCGGTCCGCACGCTGTGACGCGCCAGCCCTTCGTCGACCTGGGCGCCCAGTACCGCGAGGTCCGCGACGAGCTCTTGCCGGAAGTCGAGCGGCTGCTGGCGGCCGGCGCATTCGTGGGCGGCGAGCCGGTGACCCGCTTCGAGACGGCGTTCGCCGCATACTGCGGCGCCCCCCACGCGATCGGCGTCGCCAACGGCACCGACGCGCTGCACCTGGCGCTGCGCGCGCTCGGAGTGGCGCCCGGCGACGACGTGGTGACGGTGCCGAACACGTTCGTGGCCACCGCGGAGGCGATCGTGCAGGCGGGGGCGCGTCCGGTGCTGCTCGACGTGCGGCCGGACACGCTGCTGATGGACGTCGCCGCGCTGGACGCCGTGGCCACCTCGCGCACGCGTGCGATCGTGCCCGTCCACCTCTACGGATGCCTGGCCGACGTGGAGGGCCTCGAGCGGTGGTGCGCCGCTCGCGGCGTGGCGCTGCTGGAGGACGCGGCCCAGGCCCACGGCGCCGCCCGCGGCGGCCGCCGGGCGGGGGCGTTCGGCGATGCCGCCGCGTTCAGCTTCTATCCGGCCAAGAACCTCGGCGCCGCCGGCGAGGCCGGCGCCGTCGTCACCCGGCGGGCGGACGTCGCCCAGCGCGTCGCGCGGCTGCGCGACCACGGCCAGAGCGCGCGCTATCATCACGACCTCGTCGGGTACAACAGCCGCCTCGACGCGCTGCAGGCGGCGGTGCTGGCAGTGAAGCTGCGGCGGCTGGACGCCTGGAACGCGCGGCGCCGCGCGCTCGCCGCGCTCTACCGCGAGCGGCTCGCCAAGGTCCCCGGCGTCGAGCTGACCGCGGCGCCTGCCGACGCGGAGAGCCACGTCTACCATCTGTTCGTGATCCGGGTCGCCCACCGCGAGCGGCTGCGAGCGGGGCTGACCGCGCGCGGCATCGACACCGGCCTGCACTATCCGGTGCCGATCCACCTGCAGCGCGGCTGGCAGCACCTCGGCTACGGGCCCGGCGACTTTCCCGTCGCGGAGGCGGCGGCGGACGCGGTGCTGAGCCTGCCGATCTATCCGCACATGAGCGAGAACGCCGTCCATCGCGTCTGCGACGCGATCGAGGCCTGCGGATGAGTCGCGCGGCGTTCGCCGGTCGGACCGTGGTCGTCACCGGCGGCGCCGGCTTCATCGGCAGCCACCTGGTCGACGCGCTGGCCGCCGCCGGCGCCCGCGTCCGCGTGCTTGACGACTTCTCGTCGGGGCGCCGCGAAAACCTGGCCGGAGCCGGCGACGTCGAGGTCGTCGAGGGCGACGTCTGCGACGACCGGGTGCTCGATCGCGCGCTCGGCGGCGCCGGGCTGGTCATGCACCTGGCGACGCGCTGCGTGCGGCTCTCGCTCTCCGATCCCGAGGACGTCCATCGCGTCAACAGCCACGGCACGCTGCGAGTGCTCATGGCCGCGCGGCGGCACGGCGTGCGGCGCGTGGTCTACGTCTCCTCGTCGGAGGTGTACGGCAGTGGCGTACGGGTACCGATGGCCGAGGATCACCCGCTCGAGCCGACGACGATCTACGGCGCCTCCAAGCTGGCCGGCGAGCTCTACGCCCAGGCCGCCACGCGATCCTTCGGTCTGGAGACGCTCGTCGTGCGGCCGTTCAACACCTACGGGCCGCGCGCCCACTTCGAGGGCGTCTACGGCGAGGTCATCCCGCGCTTCACGGTGCGGCTGCTGAACGGCCGGCGCCCGGTGATCTTCGGCGACGGCCTGCAGACGCGCGACTTCACGTACGTCAGCGACACCGTGCAGGGGATCCTGGCGGCGGCCGCCGTGCCGGCGGCCGGCGGTCAGGCGCTGAACGTCGCCCGCGGCGAGGAGGTGACGATCCGGCGGCTGGCCGAGCTGCTGGCCAAGGCGATCGATCCGACGCTGGCGCCGGAGTTCACCGAGGCGCGGCCCGCCGACGTGCGCCGTCACTGGGCCGACGTCGGCCGCGCCCGCGCGCAGCTGGGGTTCACGGCGCACGTCGGTATCGAAGAGGGGCTCGGCCGCTACCTCGCGTGGTTCCGCGCGGCCTATCCGGACCCCGCGGCGTGTCTGCGCGACGAGGTCGTGAGGAACTGGTGAGACCCCGGTGATTCCCGTCAGCCGCCCGCACTTCGCCGCCGACGAGGAGGCCGCGGTCGTCGCCGCGCTGCGCAGCGGCTGGGTGACGCAGGGACCGCGCGTGGCCGAGTTCGAGCGGGCGTTCGCCGCCGCGCTCGGCCAGCCGGAGGCGATCGCCGTGTCCTCGTGCACGGCCGGCCTGCACCTGGTCCTGCACGCGCTCGGCATCGGCCGCGGCGACGAGGTCGTCGTGCCCTCGCTCTCGTTCATCGCGACCGCCAACGCGGTCGCGCACACGGGGGCCACGCCGGTCTTCGCCGACATCGAGCTGGCCACCTACAACCTCGACCCGGCGTCTGCCGCCACGGCGATCTCGCGGCGCACGAAGGCGATCGTGCTCGTGCACCAGGTCGGTCTTCCGGCCGACGTCGCCGCCTTCCGGCGGCTGGCGCGCAAGGCGCGCGTGAAGCTCGTCGAGGACGCCGCCTGCGCCATCGGCTCGCAGGTCGACGGGCGGCCCGTGGGCCGCGATGCCGCCGTCGCCGTGTTCAGCTTCCATCCGCGCAAGCTGGTGACGACCGGCGAGGGCGGGATGATCGTCACTCGCGATCGACGGCTGGCGACGCGCCTGCGCTCGCTGCGTCATCACGGCGTGTCGATGTCGGACTTCGCCCGTCACGCCGCCGGCCGCGTGGTGGTGGAGGCCTATCGCGAGGTCGGCTACAACTACCGGATGACCGACGTGCAGGCGGCCATGGGGCTGGTGCAGCTGGGCCGCCTGGAGGAGTTCGTCGCGCGCCGTCGAGAGCAGGGTGAGCGCTACGACCGCGCCTTCGCCAAGCATCCGGCGCTGGCCATCCCGCAGGTGCCGGCCAACGTCCGCTTCAACTACCAGACCTACCTGCTGCGCCTGCTGCGCGGCGCCCGGGTGAGTCGCGACACGCTGATGCAGCGGCTGCTCGAGCAGGAGATCGCGACGCGGCGCGGGGTGATGGCCGCCCATCGCGAGCCCGCCTACCGGCGGCTGAAGCGCCGCGTGCCGCTGCCCGCCACCGACGCCGCCGACCGGACCGCGATCGTCCTGCCTCTCTTCCACGCGATGACGCCCGCCGAGCAGGACCGCGTCATCGAGGCGGTGCTCGCGCTGGTGTGATGGACTGCTAGCTCGCGCGCCGTGCGACAACCAGCCGGTGGACGAGCTGCGCCGGCGAGGCCCGGCGGATCGCCTCGGTCGCGACGATCTCGAAGCCCCAGCGCTCGCGCAGGCGCGCGTGGAGCGCGCGGGAGTCGTAGTGGTCGGGGACGACGTACGCGTACGGCACGCGCTCGCGCAGGAGGGCGTCGTCGTAGTTTCGACCGTGGAGCGCGCGGGCGAGGCCGAGCACGAGCGCGTCCGTGGCGGGACCGCGCAGCCGCCGGAGGCCGCGGCGAAGGCCGACCAGCAGTCGATTGCCGAGCGCGTCGGTCGGCATCGTGTAGAGCAGCAACCCTCCCGGCACCAGATCGCCCGCGATCTTGCCGAACAAGGCGTCGTCGGACGCCGGGATCGCGTACAGCACCGTGTCCGCGACGATGACGTCGAACGGTCCCCCCGGGAAGGCCAGATAGTTGGCCGCCGTGAGCGTGATGCGATCCCCGGCGGCGTGTCGTCGTCGCGCCGATTCGGCGACGGCGATGCTGGCGGCCGACAGGTCGACGCCGGTCACGGTCGCCCGCGGCAACGCCGCGGCCAGCGCCAGCGCGTTGAGGCCGGTGCCACAGCCCAGGTCGAGCACGCGCAGACGCCGGGTGGCGTCGACGTGGTCCAGCACCGCGCTGACGATCCGGGCGCGACGCTCGGGCGGCACCGTGAACGTGCGACCGGCGAAGATCTCCGGATTGCCCAGCGTCACGCCGGATAGCCCCACGCGCCGACGTCGAGATCGGTGAGCGCGGCGAAGCGACGCACCGCCGGCGCCATCCGCTCGCGCAGCGTCGTCTCGGTCGTGGCGTCGAGCGGCGGCCCCATCTCCTTCGCGGAGTTGATGACGCCGAGGTCCTCGGCGCCGAGGGGCGTCGGCCTGACGCCGATGAACGCCTGGATGCGCGCCAGCACGGGCCCCGGCTTCGTCACGAGGTCCTCGTAGAGCGTGAACAGCACGCGTGTCCGGCCGTGCGCCGCGAACCAGCGCTCGGCGAAGACGTCGTAGCAGCCGCGGGACAGGTAATCGTAGGGCCGCGCGTAGCCGCGCTCGGGCGGCAGCGGGCTCGGCCGACGGCCCTCCAGCCGCACCGCCTCCTCGAACGCGAGGCTCTCGAGGCCGTTCTTCTTCGTCCACAGGTAGTTCGAGTAGGCGCGGGCGACCGGCTCGCGCACGACGAAGAGCATGTGGACGTCGGGCAGGTGGCGGCGGATCAGCGTGCACGCCGCCTCGTTCTCGAGGTAGTAGCTGGTCTTCTCGCCGAGCGCGGTCCGCGCGCCGGCGGCAGCGAACAGCGCGGCGTAGCGCCGCGCGTACTCCGGCCACGGCTGCTCGGCCCCCATGAAGACCTTCGGCTCCGGCATGTACGGCTTGGCCACGTAGACGTCGGGATGCCGGTCGAGCGCATGGCAGAGGAAATTCGTGCCGGCCCGCGGGGCGCCGCCGATGATGAACGTCGGGCACGCGCGCTCAGCCATCGGCCGCCCGCACGTCCGCCCACGGACACCACTCGAGCGGGTTGCTCGGGGTCACGTCTGGGCGGACGCGGATGCGCCGGACGGCGCCGAGGAACATCACGTGCGTGCCCAGGCGTACTTCGTCCAGGACCTCGCAGTCGAAGTGCACCGGCAGCTCCGGCAGGACGGGGGCCGGGCCCCCGCGCTCGACCGCGAGCCCGGCCCGCGCCACCTTGTCGCCCGCCACCTGGAACGACACGTTGCCCGCGTACTTGATCGCCGCCACCACGCGATCGCTGATGAACGGCACGCCGCAGCCGAACGCGCGATTCTTCCGGATGAGCTCGAGCGTCAGGCGTGGGGCATACCGCTCGTTGATGGCTGCGTAGCCGACGCACGGCGTGATGACCAGCGGCGCCCGGCTCACGACGGTCGTGGAGCCGCACGGCATGAGGTTCGGCCGGTCGTCGGCGGCCCACGTCGTGATCATCCCCACCGACGAGGGGAAGAAGCACGGCCAGCGCGCGCGATCGTTGTCGACCTCGACCTGGTCGGCGGCCTCCGACGGCAGGTGTTTCACCGCCATGCCGGCCTCCAGCCCGTCCGCCTCGAACGCGATCGTGCCGGCCGAGGGAAACGCGTAGTGCGGCGTGTAGCCCTTCTGGTAGCGCCTCGACGCGTCGGCCTCGACGACGGGCGCGTCCGTGGTCCTCGCCGCCGACCAGGCGGGCAGGCTGCGCCAGCGGATCTGGCTCCGCCCCTCGGCGATGTCGCGCCGGAGCTGGATCGCGCGCACCTCGAGGAAGTAGACGCGATGACTGCCGACGTCGAGCCACGGCCGCGGATAGATCGGCTCGCCGTCGAGATCGCGTCCAGGCCGCACGAGCCGGCCCTCGTAGACGAGGTAGGCGTCGGCGAACACGGGCGCCGCGCTCGTCGTCGCCCGGCGCGTGGCGAGGCCGGTGCGCGCCAGGCGCGAGGCGGTGTCGGGCTCCGGCGTCGTCTCGATCGCGCCGAGCACGGCGTCGAGCGCCGCCCCCGGAGCGAGGAACTGCACGGCGGCCTCGCCGCCGGCCTCGAGCACGCGCGTGAACGCCCGGCGCGCGTAGTGCCGTCCGGACAGCGACTCGACGCAGAAGGACAGCGCCAGGACGTACGGGAACCGGTTGACGATCGACGGTCCGACGACGCGCTCGAGCACGGCGGTGGTGCCGTGCGCGGCGGTGACGAGGCAGACCGGCGAGGGGAACAGCGCCGGCCACCGACTGTCGCGAGCCAGCTCCACCGCCGACTCGGGCAGCGCACGCTCGACACCGCCGTCGGCCGCGCGACACCAGCCGCCGGCCTCCGCCAGCTCCTCGCGCGGCCAGCGATAACGATACGGCGCGAGCGCCGGAGACAGCGAGGCGGCGGTCACGCCGCCAGCTCGACGGTCGCGCGGACGTTGAGCTCGGCCAGCGTCTCGGCCGGGGACAGGAGCCGGAAGCGGATGTCGGATTTCAGCCACGCGAGAAAGTCGCCGTAGGTCTCCATCCGGGCGGTGGTGTCGGTGAAGGTTGGATCCGGGTGCGTCAGCATGACGAGGGGAGCGCCGACGCGCGCGAGCTGGGTGGCCTTGCGGCGACAGACGTCGAGGGTGGCATCGCGGTCGAGGCCGAGCGCCAGCAGCTCGCCGTCACGGGGCAACGTGGTCGGCGCGACGACCATGCGCCGGTAGCGAACCGGAAACGGGCTGCCGAGGCCGTCGCCGGGATGCGGCCAGACGAGGGCGGCGTCGTTGGTCGAGAAGTCGATCCGCACGCGGGAGGCGATGCCGGCGTAGAGGCTGGCGGAGCGCAGGAAGGCCGGCGCCCGGAACGCGCCGGAGTCGAGCGGCCCCAGGGCTTCCTGCGCCCGGCGGATCCGCGACTCCACATCGGCCGGCGGCAGGTAGGCGAGGCGATTGTCGTGCGTGGTGTCGTGCACGCCGAAGGCGTGGCCGCGCTCGCGCAGCGGCGCCAGCGCGGCGCGCTCCCATCGATAGCGGTGCGTCACCAGGAACGTGAGGCTCGCGAGCCCGAGCCCCTCCTCGACGGCCAGCAGGCGCGGCAGCGTGGCGAGGCCGGCCGCGGTATCGACGTCGTGGGTGAGCAGCGCCGGCACGGGGCGCCCGTCGCCCGCCGGCGCGCCCTCGAGGAACGCCAGGTAGCGCGCGATCAGGCCGTCGAGCCGGCCCTGGCGGGAAGCGAACGCCGAGCGGGCGGCCCGCTTGAGCCAGGCCGGCGTCCGGAAGTACAGCGCGGAGAAGCGCGAGTAGAGCGGCCGCGTCTGGTCGCAGCCGTGGAGCCCGGCCAGCGTCGGCGCCGGCGCGCGCACGACCTACGCGCGCTCCAGGTCGAACGTCGCGTCCTCCACGAACCACAGCGGCCGGCGCTTGACCTCGTGGAAGGTCCGCCAGATGTACTCGCCGAGAATGCCGAGGGCGAGCGTCTGCACGCCGCCGAAGAAGCAGACCGCCGCGAAGAGCATCGTCCATCCACGCACGCTGCCGTAGAGCGCATAGACGGCCACCTGGTAAACGATGCCCAGGAACGCCAGCAGGCACGACAGCACGCCCACCCAGGTGATCATGCGCACCGGCAGGTGCGAGTAGCTGGTGAAGACGTCGATCGCGGTGTGGATCATCCGCCGCACGCTCCAGCCGCTCTGTCCTCGGACCCGCTCCTCGCGCACGTACGGCACCTCGGCCGCCGGATAGCCCTGCAGCGTGACGAGGCCGAAGATGGTGCGGAAGTCCTCGCGCATCCGGCGCAGGTTCCGGGCGACCACGCGGTCGATCAGGCAGAAGCTTCCGGTCCCTTGCGACGGGTAGGTCGGCAGCGCGTAGCGGCGCACGAGCCAGTGGAACGCCCGCGAGAAGGCCCTCCGGTGCCAGGCCTCGCGCCGGCGCGCGGCCCGCACGCCCCACACGACCTTGAAGCCCTCGTCCCAGCGGCGCACGAACTCGGCCACCACGGCTGGCGGGTCCTGCAGGTCGGCCGCCAGCACGACGACCGCGTCGCCGTCGGCGCACTGGATGCCGGCCGAGATCGCCAGATGAGCGCCGTAGTTGCGGTTGAGCCGGAGCGCGCGGACGTTCGGGTGCCGGCGGGCCAGCTCGGTCAGGAGCGTCCACGACCGGTCGCGGCTGCCATCGTCCACGAAGACGACCCGCCAGTCGACGTGGGGCGCCTTGTCCCGGAACACACGCCCGACCTCGTCGTAGAGCGCAGCGAGGTTGCCCTCCTCGTTCAAGACGGGCACGACCAGCTCGACGGTCCGTCGCGGCGCCGGCGGAGTCACATCCCTATGGTAGACTGACCCGGATGTCGTGGACATTAAAGAAAAAAGCTCAGGCCTTGCTCGCCGCCGAGGAGGGGACCGTCCAGAAGGACTGGGGCGGTCGGATCGCCGTGGCCCTGGTCTATCCCAACGCCTATTCGGTCGGCATGTCCAACCTCGGCTTTCAGACGATTTACCGGCACCTGAACGAGTTACCGGACGTCGTCTGCGAGCGAGTCTTCCTCCCCGACCCCGCCGAGGCGGCCGAGCTGGCCCGGACCCGAACGGCCCCCTTCTCGCTGGAGTCCCAGCGGCCGCTCGGCGACTTCCACATGATCGGCTTCTCGGTCACCTACGAAGGCGACTACATCAACGTCCTGCGCATCCTCGAGCTCGCCGGCATCCCCCTGCGGGTTGGCGATCGGCGTTCTCACGATCCCCTCGTGCTGATGGGCGGCGTGTGCGCGTTCTCCAATCCCGAGCCGATCGCGCCGTTCATGGACTTCGTCGTGGTCGGCGAGGGCGAGGAGCTGGTCGGTGAGCTCATCGCCGCCTATCGCGAGCAGTATCGCGATCGGGAGAGCTTCCTCGACCTGCTGACGGCGCTCCCGGGCGTCTACGTCCCCGAGCGCTACGAGGCCCGCTACGCGGAGGACGGCGCCCTCGTCGACGTCGTCGCGCTCGGCGGGGCTCCCGCCGTGGTCACCAAGCGGCGGCTGCGCGACGTGAACGCCTTCCGCACGATCGCCGCCGTGAAGACGCCGAATGCCGAGTACGGCCACATGGCGCTGCTGGAAGTCGGCAAGGGCTGCGGACGCGGCTGCCGCTTCTGCCTCGAGGGGCAGGTCTACCGCCCGGTCCGGCACCGCAGCGTCCAGGCCCTGAGCGACACCATCAAGCAGCTCGCGGCCGAGGGCGAGAAGCGCATCGGCCTGGTCGGCGCCTGCGTGTCGGACTATCCCTGGATCGGCGAGCTGCTGAAGGTCGTCGAGGACCACGGGATGGAGCTGTCGATCTCGTCGCTGCGCGCCGACAGCCTCACCGACGATCTGGCGGCCTCCCTGGCGCGGGGCGGCCATCGCACGCTGACGATCGCCCCGGAGGCTGGCACCGAGCGGTTGCGGCGGGCCATCCGCAAGGCGATCACCGACGAGCAGATCCTGGGCGCCTGCGACATCGTGCGCGCCCACGGCATCCCGAACCTCAAGACGTACTTCATGATCGGCCAGCCGACCGAGACCGACGAGGACGTCGCGGCGATCCCGGCCCTGGCGCGCCGCATGCTCGAGCGGCTGCGCGTGCTCGACCCCCAGGGCCGGCCCTTCGGGCGGCTCACGCTCTCGATCTCGTCCTTCGTGCCCAAGCCGTGGACGCCGTTCCAGTGGGCGCCGTTCGCCGGCGCCGAGGCGCTCTCGCGCAAGCTGGCGACGATCAAGCAGGGCGTCGGCGGGCTGGCCACGGTGCGCGTGCTGCACGAGAACCCGCGCGAGGCGGCGCTGCAGGCGCTGCTGGCGCGCGGCGACCGCCGCGTCGGCGACTTCCTGGAGGCCGCCGCGCGGCTCGGGGGTGACTGGCGCCGCGCGCTGCGCGAGTGGGACGGCGACCTCGAGTTTCACACCACGCGGGCCCGCGCGCTCGACGAGCGCTTGCCGTGGGATCATTTCGAGGTCGGCGTGAAGAAGGCCGGGCTCCGGCGCGAGTGGGAGCGGGCCCTCGCCGCCGACGCCGTGCCGGCCGGAGCCGCCTGATGCCCTCCGTCCTCGACACGCGCGGCCGCGTGCTGCGCAACCTGCGCGTCTCGGTCACCGATCGCTGCAACCTCCGCTGCGGCTACTGCATGCCGGAGGAGGAGTACGTCTGGCTCCCGCGCGAGGACATCCTGCACTTCGGCGAGATCGCCGCGCTGGCCGACGTGTTCCTCGACCTCGGCGTGGACAAGGTGCGCCTGACCGGCGGCGAGCCGCTGCTGCGCCGCGACCTGCCGCGCCTCGTCCGCATGCTGGCCGCGAAGCCGCGGATCCGCGACCTGGCCATGACGACCAACGGCGTCCTGCTCGCCGAGCACGCGCCGGCGCTCAAGGCCGCCGGTCTGCACCGCGTCACGGTCAGCCTCGATACGCTCGATCCGCAGCGCTTCGCGCGGCTCACGAGCCGCCCGACGCACGCGCAGGTGCTCGAAGGCCTCGCCAGCCTGTCGCCGGCGGGGTTCACGCAGACCAAGCTCGACACGGTCGTCATCCGCGGCGTCAACGACGACGAGCTCGGCGACCTCATCGAGTTCGCCCGCGGCGTGCCGGCCGAGGTTCGCTTCATCGAGTACATGGACGTGGGCGGAGCCACCCGCTGGTCGCTCGACCAGGTCGTGAGCCGCCAGGAGATGCTCGGGCGCCTGGAGCGGCGCTACGGGCGCATCGAGCCGATCGTCGAAACGTCGACGGCGCCCGCCGATCGCTTCCGGCTGCCCGACTCCACCACGTTCGGCATCATCTCCTCCACGACCGCGCCGTTCTGTGCCGACTGCGATCGCAGCCGGCTCACCGCCGACGGTCTGTGGTATCTCTGTCTCTACGCCACCCGCGGCATCGACCTGCGGGGGCCGTTCCGTGGCGGCGCCGGGCCCGACGAGCTGAAGGCGCTGATCACCGGCGGCTGGCGCGCGCGCACCGACCGGGGCGCCGAGGATCGGCTGGCGCTCGGCAACCGGTCGCCGCTGGTGCAGATCAGCGGGCTGAAGCGCGATCCGCACCTCGAGATGCACACCCGAGGAGGCTGAGGTGAGCACGGGCGACGAGGGCACGGTCGACCTCCGGGAGCGCGGCGCCAACCAGCAGACGTCCGAGCGGCGCTTGTTCGTGCAGCTGCAGGCCTTCGGCGGCGCCGGCGACGCCAAGCTGCTCGTGCGCGCGCTCGAGACCAGCCGCATCGAGGCGGTGCTCTACCAGGACGTCAACGATCCGCGCGGCATCGCGGTGCTCGGCCTGAGCGAGGATCCGACGTTCTTCGTGGGCCCGTTCCGCGAGCTGCTCAACGCCGGACCGTTCGGCGATCTCGTGCGCAAGCCCGAGCTGACGATGCTGGGCCGCACGTACGCCTCCGGCTTCGAGGCGGACCTCGACGAGTGGCTGCTGCGCCGGCCCCGGCGCACGGCGCTGAACCCGGCCTGGCCGTGGGCGATCTGGTACCCGCTGCGCCGCACCGGCGCCTTCGCGCGCCTCTCGCCGCAGGAGCAGGGGACGGTCATCCGCGAGCACAGCGTGCTGGGCCGCGCCTATGGCGATGCCGATCTCGCCCACGACGTGCGCCTGGCCTGCCATGGGCTGGACGTCAACGACAACGACTTCGTCATCGGCCTCGTCGGGCGCGAGCTCCACCCCCTGTCGCACCTCGTGCAGGCCATGCGCAAGACCGCGCAGACGTCGCAGTACATCCACACGCTCGGCCCGTTCTTCGTCGGCCACGCGCTCTGGCAGGCGCCCCTGCGCTGACCGCCTGACCCGGCGTCGATGGCGCCCACGGCGCGGTTCGACAGTGAGCTCGGGGCATTCCTGGAGGAGATCTGCGCCGATCTCTGCCGCTTCGAGTGCTCGGTCACCGCCGCCTGCGCGCCCGGGGACGTCTCGATCGAGCGCGAGGTGACGCTGGCGCCCGACGTCCACGCCGACATGCGCGTGGAGCCGCCACGGGGCGCGCCGTTCTTCGTGGAGAACAAGCTGGAGTACGCGCCCGACGACCTCGTCGCCCGCATCCGCCAGAAGTACGGGAAGCCGAGCGCGGCCTGGCGGGGCGCCCAGCGGCTGGCCGTCGTGCTCGACCGGGCGGGAGTGGCGGCGCCCGCCGAGCTCGAGCGCGCGCTGCGCGCCGCCGCCGGCGGCCTGGCCATCGAGATGTGGGACGTGGAGGACCTGCTGGGGCGGATCCGGTCCACGTTCGGCGCCGAGATCACCAGGGTCTCGCGGACGAGCCTGCTCGACGTCCGCACGGCCATCGAGCGCGCGCAGTGGCGCACGGCGTTCGAGGGCAAGTTCCCCGACGACCCGCGCACGGCCACGCTGCTCTGGCATTTCAGCCCCTGGGAGCTGGCGCGCCTGCCAGCTACGTGCGCGACACCCGCGACCCGACCGTGATCCGCCGCCGGCTGACCGAGTACTACTCGCTGGCGCGCTACGCCGTGCTCGACGCCGGCGGCATGCTCTACCAGTTCGTCGGCGACGAGGCGGTCGGCGTCTTCGGCCTGTACCAGCCGGCCGCGGTGGCGGCCGCGCAGGCGCTGCGATGCGCGCGCTCGCTGTTCGAGGTGGGCCATGCGGTGTCCACGGCGTGGCAGCGCACGCTTGACCGCGTACAGCCCTCGCGCGGCGTGCATATCGGCATCGGGATGGGCGGGCTGGACTTGCTGTCCTGGCGGCCGTTCTCGCGCACACACGTGGGGTTCATCGGCGAGCCGCTCAACCTGGCCGCCCGGTTGATGAGCGAGGCCAAGTCCGGCGAGATCGTCGCGACCAACACGTTCTTCATGCACCTCGACGCCGCCCACCGGAAGCTCTTCGCGGAGGTGGAGCCGATCGAGGCCAAGAACGTCGGCCGCATCCAGGGCTGGCGAACGACCCACAGCGCGCTGGAAGCGGCGCGCTCCCGCGCCTGAGGAGGACGTCATGGCCCGCCGCCCGCCAGCCCGGCTCACGAAGAAGGCCGCCGAGTTCGTCCAGTGGGAGCGCGTGTGCCGCGTGGCGACCTGCGGCGCCGCCGGCATCCCGCACGTCGTGCCCGTCTGCCACGTCCTGCGCGGCGGCAAGGTCTACTTCGGCTCGGGTGACGACGCCCGCAAGGTGAAGAACATCGCCGAGAACCCCAACGTCACCGTCGTGATCGACGCCTACTCCGACACGTGGAGCACGCTGCGCGGGGTCATGGTCCAGGGCCGCGCCAGGGTCATCGAGCGGGGGCCGGCCTTCCGTCGGGTGCGCGACCTGCTCTACCGGAAGTACCCGCAGTACCCGCGCGAGGCGGCGCTCAGCCCGGCGGACTCCGTGATCGTGGAGGTCACGCCGGCCCGGGTCTTCACCTGGGGTTTCGACTAGGATCCGCGACGTGACCCCGGCCGAGCCCGCTCCGTCTCGACTCGCGTATCTCGACGGCGTGCGCGGGCTGGCGATCGTCGTCATGGTGCTGAATCACACCGCGCGCTGGTGGATGGACGGCCACATGACCTGGCCCCGCTACCATCTCATCTGGATCACGCTCACAGTGGCGGCGCCGACCTTCCTGTTCCTCGTCGGCTTCTGCCTGCCGCTCTCGTTGCGCGGCGCCCCGGAGAGCCTCGGCGCGCTGGCGCGGAAGTTCGTGCCGCGCGGCGTCCGGATCATCGTGTACGGACTGCTGCTCAACCTGCTGGTTCTTCGGGACGAGCCGATCCTGGCCGGCGGTGTCCTGCAGACCATCGGCCTCGCGATCATCGTCATGACCCCCGCGCTGTGGCTGCTGCGCTTCCGGGCGGCGCCGGTGGTCCTGCTGACGCTGGCCGTGGCCGGGTACGTCGCGTTCGCGCTCGCGTCGGCCGCCCTGCCGGGCTTCGTGGCCCGGCACCCGCTCGTCGGGCTCGTGCTCTTCTACGACTTCCCGCCGTGGCCGTGGCTCAGTCTGGTGCTGATCGGCCTCGTGCTCGGCTGGACCTGGCTCCAGACGCATCGGCGCGATCCGGCGGCCGGCGCCCGCTGGCTCGCCGCGCTGGCCGCGCTGGGGGTCGTCCTGCTGGTGGCCTTCGTCGTGTACGACTGGTGGGCCGCCACGCCCGTGCGCATCGGGCTCGCGCGCGACTTCCTGCTCAACCGGCACCGCACGCCGCGCGGCGCCACGCTGTTCTGGGTGTTCGGGATGCTGTTCGTGAGCCTGGGGGCGACGTACTGGGTGATGGAAGTGCGGCGGCTGCGGTTGCGCTGGCTCGTCGTGCTGGGACAGACCGCGCTCTTCCTGTACTTCGTCCACCAGGTCATCGTCTTCGTGCTCGTCAATCAGTGGCTCGGCTGGAGATTCAACGAGTGGCCGTGGTTCTGGCTCGCCAATGCGGTGCTCATCGTCGCGCTGATCGGCATCGGCTGGGCCTGGCGCGAGATCCGGTCTCCCCTGCGGGCACGACTCATACGCGTCGGGCGCCCGGCTCTGACCGCTTCCTGAGCGCGATCGGGTGATGACGCTGGTCGGCTGGGTGGCGATCCTGTTCGTCACGCTACCGTGGTGGAGTTTGATCGGCGAGTCGCTGACGCGTTGAGCCTCCGACGAGCTAAGATGCGTTTATGAGGGGTGGCGTGATGCGGGCCGTCGCGGTTGCGCTGCTCCTCGTGGCCGGTGACGCGGCGGCCCAGCCCTATCGCTACGTCGACGAGCAGGGCCAAGTGCACTACGTCGCTCGGCGCGACCAGGTGCCCGAGCGGTATCGCGGGCAGCTCGGGCCGGCGAAGCCGGGCGAGCCGGCGAAACCGCTGCTCACGCCGAATCCCGGCGGCCGCGCCGGCGCGCCGTGGGGCTGCATCCTCCGCCTGCGGGGGACGGAGCGGAGGCGCGGGTCCTCCCACTCCTACGCGAATTGCGACGCGTGCCGGAAGGCCCTGCAGGGACTGAGCGCCGAGGAGGCGGGCCGCGCGGAGTGCTTCGCCTCCTCGGTCGAGGACGAGCTAGGGAAGCGGAGCCGGTAGGTCGGTCCGGCCCATCAGCCAGCGGTCGACGCCGGCGGCGCACGAGCGGCCCTCGGCGATGGCCCACACGATCAGCGACTGGCCGCGCTGCATGTCGCCGCAGGTGAACACGCCGGGCGCGCTCGTCATCCAGTTCGGATCGCGCGCGACGTTGCCGCGCTCGGTCAGCTTCAGGCCGAGCTCGTCGATCGGTCCGCTGCGCTCGGGGCCGAGGAAGCCCATCGCCAGCAGCACCAGGTCGACGTCGAGCGCGAACTCGCTGCCGGGCACCGGCTTGAACTCCACGCGGCCGCCCGCGCGCACCAGGTCGACCTTCACGCCGTGCAGCTGCTTGACACGGCCGTGGCCGTCGTCCGTGAAGCGGTCGGTCGACACGGCGTAGACACGCTCGCCGCCCTCCTCGTGGGCGGAGGACACGCGCAGGATGTTCGGCCACTGCGGCCAGGGATTGTCGGGCGCGCGGGCGTCGGGCGGACGCGGCAGCACCTCGAACTGATGGACGGCGGCGGCGCCTTGCCGGTGCACGGTGCCGAGACAGTCGGCGCCGGTGTCGCCGCCACCGATGATGACCACGCGCTTGCCGCGGGCGGAGATGAAGGTCTCGTCCGGCACCGGATCGCCTTCGCAGCGCTTGTTGGACAGCGTCAGGTACTCCATCGCGAAGTGGATGCCGCCAAGCTCGCGGCCCGGGACGGGCAGGTCGCGCGGCGCCCCGGCGCCGCAGGCCAGCACGATCGCGTCGAACTCCCGCTGCAGCTCGTCGACCCGGGGGGTCCGGCCGACGTCGCAGTTGGGTCGGAAATCGACGCCTTCCTTCTCCAGGAGGGCCAGGCGCCGCTCCAGCACGCGCTTTTCCATCTTGAACTCGGGGATGCCGTAGCGCAGCAGGCCCCCGATGCGGTCGGCGCGCTCGAGGACGCTCACGAGGTGGCCGGCGCGGTTGAGCTGCTGGGCGGCAGCCAGGCCGGCGGGGCCGGAGCCGACCACCGCGACCCGCTTGCCGGTGCGGGCCGCCGGCGGCTCGGGCGCGACCCAGCCCTCCTCGAACGCGCGGTCGATGATCGTGACCTCCACGGCCTTGATCGTCACCGGATCGTCGTTGATGCCGAGCACGCACGCGCCCTCGCACGGCGCCGGGCACAAGCGCCCGGTGAACTCCGGGAAGTTGTTCGTCGCGTGCAGGCGATCGATCGCGTCCCGCCAGTGGTCGCGGTACACGAGGTCGTTCCAGTCGGGGATGATGTTGCCGAGCGGACAGCCCTGGTGGCAGAACGGAATGCCGCAGTCCATGCAGCGCGCCGCCTGCTTCTTGAGCTCGTCCGGGGGGAAGGGGAGGTAGACCTCCTTCCAGTCGCGCAGCCGTTCCTCGACCGGACGGGTCGGCCACTTCTTGCGTCCGATCTCGAGAAAGCCGGTGACCTTGCCCACCTGGGCTACCCGCTGGTGCTCCCGACCAGCTCGGCGAACGTCGGCTCGCGCCCCTCGGCCTTGGCCCGGGCCTCGGCCAGCAGCACGCGCTGGTAGTCCTTCGGCATGACGCGCACGAAGCGTGGCTGCTGCCCGAGCCAGTCGTCGAGGATCCGCGCGGCGTAGGGCGAGCGCGTGTGCTCGACGTGCCGGCGGATCAGGTCGCGCACGAAGGCGATCTCGTCGGCCTGCTCGAGCGGGCCGAGCTCGACCATCCCCAGGTTGCAGCGGCGCTTGAAATCGCCGTCCACGTCCCGGACGTAGGCGATGCCGCCCGACATGCCGGCGGCGAAGTTGCGGCCGCTGGTGCCGAGCACCACGACGCGCCCGCCGGTCATGTACTCGCAGCCGTGGTCGCCGATGCCTTCCACCACGGCGTGGACGCCGCTGTTGCGCACGGCGAACCGCTCGCCGGCGACGCCGCGCACGAAGGCCTCGCCGCTGGTCGCCCCGTAGAGCGCGACGTTGCCGATGACGATGTTCTCCTCGGCCTTGAACGTCGCCTGCCGGGGTGGAAAGACGATCAGGCGTCCGCCCGACAGGCCCTTGCCCCAGTAGTCGTTGGCATCGCCCTCCAGCCGGAACGTCACGCCGCGCGGCACGAAGGCGCCGAACGACTGGCCGGCCGAGCCCGTGAAGTGCACCCGGATCGTGTCGTCGGGCAGGCCGGGGCCGCCCCAGCGCGAGGTGATCTCGTAGCCGAGCATCGTGCCGACGGTGCGATTGACGTTGCGGATCGGCAGCGCCAGCGCGACCGGCTTGCCGTGCTCGATCGCCTCGCGGCAGGCCGGGATGAGCGTCGTGCGGTCGAGGGCGCGATCGAGCCCGTGGTCCTGGGTCGTCACGCAGTGACGGGCCACCGCCGGCGGCATGTCCGGCTGGTAGAGGATCGTGGAGAGGTCCAGGCCCTTGGCCTTCCAGTGCTCGACGGCCGCCCTGAAGTTGAGGCGGTCCACCCGGCCGATCATCTCCTCCATCGTCCGGAACCCGAGCGCTCCCATGTACTCCCGCACTTCCTCGGCGATGAACCGGAAGAAGTTGGTCACGAACTCCGGGTTGCCGGTGAAGCGCTTGCGCAGCTCCGGGTCCTGGGTGGCGATGCCGACCGGGCAGGTGTTGAGATGGCAGACCCGCATCATGATGCAGCCCATGACGACCAGCGGCGCCGTCGAGAAGCCGAACTCCTCGGCGCCGAGGAGGGCGGCGATGACGACGTCGCGCCCGGTCTTCATCTGGCCATCGACCTGCACGACGATGCGATCGCGCAGCTTGTTCAGCACGAGGACCTGCTGCGTCTCGGCCAGGCCGAGCTCCCACGGGACCCCGCCATGCTTGATCGACGTCAGCGGCGAGGCGCCGGTGCCGCCGTCGTGGCCGGAGATCAGCACGACGTCGGCGTGGGCCTTGGCGACGCCGGCAGCGACGGTGCCGACGCCGACCTCGGCGACCAGCTTCACGTGGATCCGCGCCTTCGGGTTCGCGTTCTTCAGATCGTGGATCAGCTGGGCCAGGTCCTCGATCGAGTAGATGTCGTGATGCGGCGGCGGCGAGATGAGGCCGACGCCGGGCGTGGCGAAACGGACCTTGGCGATCCATGGGTAGACCTTGTGGCCGGGCAGCTGACCTCCCTCACCTGGCTTGGCGCCCTGGGCCATCTTGATCTGCAGGTCGTCGGCGTTGACGAGGTATTCGCTGGTCACGCCGAAGCGCGCCGAGGCCACCTGCTTGATCGCGCTGCGCCGCCAGTCGCCGTTGGGATCGCGCCGGTAGCGCGCCGCGTCCTCGCCACCCTCGCCGGTGTTCGACTTGGCGCCCATCCGGTTCATGGCGATGGCCAGCGTCTCGTGGGCCTCCTGGCTGATCGAGCCGTACGACATCGCGCCGGTCGCGAAGAGCCGCAGGATCGACTCGAACGACTCGACCTCGGCCAGCGGGATCGGCTGAGCGGCCGCCCGCAGCTCGATGAGGCCGCGCAGCGTGGCGAGCTGGCGGCTCTGGTCGTCGACGAGCTTCGTGTAGTCCCGGAAGACGCGGGCCTGGCCGGAGCGCGTCGCGTGCTGCAGCTTGAACACGGTGTCCGGGTTGAACAGGTGATACTCGCCGTCGCGGCGCCACTGGTACTCGCCGCCCCAGTCCAGCTCGCCGTGACCGACCGGCCGGGTGGGGAAGGCGTCCTGGTGGCGCCGGCGCACCTCCTCGGCGATGACGTCGATGCCGATGCCGCTCACGCGTGAGGCGGTCCCGGTGAAGTAGTGGTCGACGAGGTCGCGGTTGAGGCCGATCGCCTCGAAGATCTGGGCGCCGCAGTAGCTCTGCAGCGTCGAGATCCCCATCTTGGCCATGACCTTGAGGATCCCCTTGTTGAGGGCCTTCACGTAGTTCTTCACGGCCTTGGCGTGGTCGACGCCGACCAGCAGCTCCTGCCGGATCATGTCGTCGAGCGTCTCGAACGCCACCCACGGGTTGACCGCCCCCGCCCCGTAGCCGATGAGCAGGCACATGTGGTGGACCTCGCGCGCGTCGCCGGTCTCGAGCACGAGGCCGCAGCGCGTGCGCTCCCCGCGCCGCACGAGGTGGTGGTGCACGGCGGCGGTGGCCAGCAGGCTCGGAATCGCCGCCTGCTCGCGGCTGAGGCCGCGATCCGACAGGATCACGATGCTGGCGCCCTCCGCGATCGCCTGGCTGGCGGCCTGCTGCAGCGTCGCCAGGGCCCGCTCGAGCCCGGGGGCGCCCGCGGCCACCGGATAGAGCATCGGCAGCGTCACCGACTTGAACCAGGGATGGTCGATGTGGCGGAGCTTGGCCACCTCCGCGTTGGACAGCACCGGGTCCTTGATGACGATCTGCCGGCACGAGGCCGGCTCCGCCCGGAGCAGGTTGCCCTCGGGGCCGATCGTCGACTCCATCGAGGTCACCAGCTCCTCGCGGATCTGGTCCAGCGGCGGGTTGGTGACCTGCGCGAAGAGCTG
>VBPC01000174.1 GCA_005887895.1 Candidatus Rokuibacteriota bacterium | reverse complement strand
CCGCTCTCCGCGCCCGCCGTAGCCGCGCTGGCGATCGCGCTCCCGCAGCTCCCGCGCCCGCTTCCCCGCCGGGCCGTACCCGCCGCCGCCCGGCGTGCTCACCAGCACGCGGTCGCCGCGCTCGAGCACGTGCTGGCGCCGGTGATCCACCTTCTTGCCGTTGATCCGCACGTCGCCGAGGCCACCCGCGCCGCCGCCGGCGAGCCCGGGCGCGGGGAAGCGCGTCCGCTCGGCCATGAAGCTCATCACGATGGGACGCGCCGACTCGCTCTCGATCAAGACGTCCTGGCCGAGCCCGCCGCGGAAGCGCCCCCGCCCGCCCGAGCCCGGCCGCATACGTTTGTAGTGGAAGAAGAGCGGGCTGTTGCGCTCGGCCACCTCCACCGGGGTGCTCGAGATGTTGCTCGGCCACGAGAGCACGTGCTCGCCGTCCTTCGACGCGGTCGCCCCCATGCCCCCGTTGAAGAAGAGCACGGTGGTGTACGGGCGCCCGTCGTCGCGCACGCCGGACTGGGCCAGCGCCCAGAGCGGCGAGCCCGCCGCCGCGGCCACCCGCTCCGGGATCACCTGGTGGAGCGCGCCCAGGATGAGGATCGGCACGTAGTGGCCGGTCTGCGCGCGGCTCACCACCGCGGCGGGGAACTTCGGGTTCAGCAGGCAGCCCTCGGGCGCCTCCACCGTCACCGGCCGGTACATGCCCTCGTTGTTCGGCAGCCCGGGCAGCAGCGCGCATCGCACCGCGTAGGCGGTCATGGCGTAGGTGTAGGCCATCACGCAGTTGATCGCGCGCGGCTGGGCGGGTGAGGTGCCGGTGAAGTAGGCCACGATGCGGTCGCCCGCCACCGTGAGCGCGACGCGGAAGCGGTAGGGCGCCTCGAAGCCGTCGGTGTCGATGCCGAACCGGTAGGTGCCGTCGGGCACCGCGCGGATCGCCTCGCGCATCGCGCGCTCCGAGCGGCCGAAGAGCTCGTCGCCCAGCTCCTCCAGCGAGGTCAGCGCGTACTCCTCCATGAGCCGCTTCACCCGGTTCTCCATCAGCTCGTTGGCGCTCACCTGGGCCCAGATGTCGCCCATCGTCTGATCGGGCGTGCGCACGTTGGCGCGGATGAGCGCGACCAGCGTGTCGTCGACCCGACCCGCCCGGACGAGGCGTGTCAGCGGGACGTGCAGGCCCTCCTCGAAGATCTCGCGGGCCTCGATGGCGCGGATGCGGCCGCCGATGTCGGGCATGTGCGAGGTCGTCGCCGAGAACGCGACGAGCCGCTCGCGATGGAAGATCGGCTTCAGCACCGAGACGTCGCTCATGTGACCGGTGCCCAGCCAGGCGTCGTTGGTGATGAGCACGTCGCCGGGCCGCATGGTGTCGGCGCCCAGCTCGCGGATGAAGTGGCGCACGGTGGCCGGCAGGCAGCCGATGAACGACGGGATGCTGCCGCTGTTCTGGGCCAATGCCGCGCCGCGGGCGTCGGTCAGCACGCAGGCGAAGTCGTTGGCCTCGTTGGAGAGCGTCGAGAACGACGTGCGCACGATGGCCTTGGCCGCCTCGTCGACGACCGAGATGATGCGCGTCCACAGGACCTCCAGCGTGACGGCGTCGAGGGGCGCGCTCACGGCAGCGTCACGATGATGTTGCCGGTGGCGGCCACGTGGCCGACGCCGCCCGGCCCGATCACGAGGGTCGAGCCCTCCTCCTCGAGGACGGCGGGCCCGCGGATCTCCTCGCCGGGCGCCAGCTTCACGCGGTCGTACACCGTCGTCTCCTCGAAGCGGCGCCGCTCCGGGAAGTACGCCGGCCGCGTGCCCTTCACGGCGCCGCCGCGTCCGCGCCCCTCGCCCAGCACGGTCACCTCCGCGCCGGCGACCGGCGCGCGCACGGCGACCCGGATGTTGATGAACTCGATCGGCACGTCGGGCGGCGTGAGCGCGAACTTCGCGCGATAGGCGGTCTCGAAGGCGGTGGTCAGTCGCCGCCGACAGTCGGGGGAGTCGTCGTAGGGGCCGTCGGGCAGGTCGACGACGAGATCGAAGCCCTGACCGAGGAAGCGTCCGTCGGCCAGCCGGCGCACGGTGGCGGTGTCGAGCTTGAGGCCGGTGTCGGCCATGACCGTGCGGGCCTCGTGCTCCAGGCGCCGGAACGCCTTCTCGAGCACCGCGCCGCTGTCGCGGTCGAGCCTCAGCCCGACGGTCGCCACACGGTCGACGCGGGCGGGCGCGACGAGGAGCCCGAGCGCCGAGGCGACGCCGGCGGCCGGCGGACAGATGACCTGGCGCAGGCCCAGCTTGCGCGCGACGTAGTAGGCGTGCACGGGCCCGGCGCCGCCGGTACAGAGCAGCGCGTAGTCGCGCGGATCGCGGCCGCGCTCGGCGATGTGCACGCGCGCGGCGCCCGCCATGTTCTCGTTGACGACGTCGTGGATGCCCCACGCCAGCGCGGTGAGGGGAAGCTTGACCCGCGCGGCGAGCCGCTCGAGTGCCGCCCGGGTGGCCGCCATGTCGATGCGCATCTCGCCGCCGGCGAAGTAGTCGGGGTTGAGATAGCCGAGCACGAAGTCGGCGTCGGTCACCGTGGGCTCGGTGCCGCCCAGCCCGTAGGCGGCCGGGCCCGGCTGCGACCCGGCGCTGCGCGGCCCGACTTTGAGCAGGCCGATCTCGTCGACGGTGGCGATGGAGCCGCCGCCGGCGCCGATCTCGATCAGCTCGATCGTCGAGATGCGGATCGGCAGGCCGCTGCCCTCGAGAAAGCGCTTCTGGCGCGCGGCCTCGAACGCGTAGGCCGTCAGCGGCTCGCCGCCGTCGACCAGGCTCAGCTTGGCCGTGGTGCCGCCCATGTCGAACGCCAGGAGGTGGCCGCGACTGTCGTCGCGCCCGAAGAAGGCGGCGGCCAGCGCGCCGGCCGCCGGTCCCGACTCGAGCATCTGCACCGGCGTGCGCTCCGCCTCGGCGACGTGGGTGAGGCCGCCGCTCGAGAGCATCAGGAGCAGCGGCGCCGGGATGCCGAGGCCGGCCACCCGCCGGGCCATGGCGTCCAGGTACTGACGGGCCAGCGGCTTGATGTAGGCATTGGCCACCGCGGTCGAGGCGCGCTCGTACTCGCGGATCTCCGGGGCGACCTCGTGCGACGTCGTCACCGCGATCTCCGGATGCCGACGGGCGATGAGGGCGGCCGCCTGGGCCTCGTGGCGCGGGTTCGCGTAGGCGTGCAGGAACACGACCGCGATCGACGTCACGCCGGCGTCGACCAGCCGCTTCGCCCGCGCGGCGACCTCGCGCGCGTCGAGCTTGCGGGCCACCGCGCCGTCGGCGCGGAGGCGCTCGGCGACCTCCAGCCGGAGGTGCCGCGGCACCAGCGGCTCCGGCCGGGCGATGTTGAGGTCGTACAGCTCGAACTTGCGTTCGCGACCGATCTCGAGCGTGTCGGCGAAGCCGGCGGTGGTGATGAGACCGGTGACGGCGCCGCGGCGCTCGATGAGCGCGTTGGTGAAGAGCGTCGTGGCGTGCACCACCCGCGTGAACTCGCCGGCCGGCAGGCGATGCTGCCGCAGCAGCGCGTCGACGCCCGCCGCGACGGCGCGCGCCGGATCGTCGTGGCTGGTGAGGACCTTGCGGTTGAGCTGGCGACCGCGCGCGTGGTCGTACACCACGATGTCGGTGAACGTGCCGCCGATGTCGATGCCGAGCGAGTGGCTCACTTGAGCTTCAGGTCTTCGACCGGGGCAGCGTACGGATAGCCAGGGATCAGGGTGGCGCCGCTCTGCTCCACGCGGGGGCCGACGCCCCAGATGAACGCCAGCTCGTAGATCGGAACGTAGACGGCGTTGTCGACGAGCAGCTTCTGCATCTGGTGCACGAGCATCTCACGCTTCTTCGGGTCCAGCTCGCGGGTCTGGCGTACATAGAGGTCGTCCACTTCCGGCAGCGAACTGTACGCGTAGGTGCCGTGCTTCGTCGCGTAGGGCTCCAGCCGGGTCGCCGCGTTGCCCATGGCGGCGGTGATGTTCAGGATGATGCCGTGCAGCTTCTTGTCGCGCAGCTCCGAGAAGTAGGTGGCGCGCTCCATCGTCCGGAGCCGACTGCGGATGCCGACGGCCTGGAGATTCTGGACGACCGCCTCCCCCATCGAGTTGTAGGGCGGGAACGGGGAGAAGTCGCCGGCGTCGAAGCCGTTCGGATATCCGGCCTCGGCCAGCAGCTTCTTCGCTTTCGAGGGGTCGTACGGCAGGGGGTCGACGGGCACGGCAAACTGGAAGATGCGTGGCACGATGGAGCCGGTGAGTCGCGACAGCCCCAGCGTCTCCGCCTGGTTGATGCCGGCGCGGTCGACGGCGTGATTGGCCGCCAGCCGCACGCGCTTGTCGTGCCACGGCGACTTCGGATCCCACTGATCCGGCAGCTCGAGCCAGAACGCCCCGGTGAGCAGCGGCGCCTTGAGCGACAGCCCCGGCGTGCGCTTGATCTCCTCGGCCACCGGGCCCGACAGCAGATAGGCGATGTCCACCTCGCCCCGCTTGAGCGCCGCCGCCCGCGTCGTCTCCTCCACCATCGTTCGCATCACCAGGCGCTTCACGCTCGGCGCCTTGCGCCAGTAACCGTCGAAGGCTTCCAGCACGAGCTCGACGCCGGGGGTGAACGAGATGACCTTGTAGGGCCCGGCGCCGATCGGCGCCTTCTTGAAGCCGTCGTCGCCGACCTTGTCGACGTAGTGCTTGGGCACGATCCAGCCGGCCCCGGCGGCCGTCGTGCCGTAGAACAGCATGAAGTCCGGCCACGGTTCCTTGAGCACGAATCGCACCTGGGTCGGGTTCAGGACGTGGACCTCCTTGATCTTCTCCTTCAGGAGGCTCGCGCTCGCGCCCTTGTATCGCTCGAACGAGAACTTGACGTCCTCGCCAGTGACCGGTGTGCCATCGTGGAACTTCACGTTCTTGCGCAGCGTGAACGTGTAGGCGAGATGATCGCGGGACTCCTGCCACGACTCGGCCAGGCTCGGTGTCGTCATTCCGGCCGGCATCGGCTTCACCAGGGCGTCGTGCACCGCGTACAGCACCATGTACGGCGTGGCGAACGCCTCGGTCTCGGCGGGATCGAGCCACTTGGCGGGGAGCGTGACGTGCAGGGCCCAGCGCATCTCGCCCTCGGCGGCGAACGCGGGCGCGGCGAGGGGGGGCGTGAGAAGGAGCAGGGCGGCGAGCAGGCGGATGTGGCGGACGAGCGTCGAGGACATGGCCGGAACATAGGGCCGGCATCGGGCCCCGTCAAGCGCACGCCGGCATCCCTCCGGCGTCGACCGACATCCAATTCGCCATGGCAGCAACGCGCGCCGCAATCGCGGTGGTCGGGCTCGTATGGCTCGTTGCCGCCGTCGCGGTCGGCGCCTCCGGTCGGTTGCAGGCGCTGCAGCCGCCGGCGCCGCAGCTGATCGTCGGAGCGCTGACTGCGGCGGTGCTGACGGCGATCGCCGTCGTCGGGCCGGTGCGGCGGTGGGCGGTGGGCGTCGACGTCCGCGCGCTGGTGGCGCTCCACGTCACGCGACTCGTCGCCGGCGGCTACTTCCTCGTCGTCTATTATCGCGACGGCCAGCTGCCGTACGCGTTCGCGGTGCCGGGCGGCTCGGGCGACATGCTCGTCGCGCTGCTGGCGGTGGCGCTGCTGGTGACCACGTCACCGCGGACGGCGCGGGGACGCTGGCTCTACGCGGGCTGGAACGTGCTGGGGCTGGTCGACATCCTGTTCGTCGTCGCCACCGCCGCGCGGCTCGGCGCGGCTGAGCCCGGCTCGATGCGTGCGCTGCTGCGGATGCCGCTGAGCCTGCTGCCGACGTTTCTGGTGCCGCTGATCATCGCGAGCCACGTGGTGCTCGCGCTGCGGTTGACAGGGGGGCCCCGAAATGGCCCCCAGGCCCCCAGCGTTCGTCGTGCCCCGGCGTAGCCGTGGCGCTCGTCTGAGAAAAGATGGGGGCCCCGAAATGGCCCCCAAGCCCCCCAACGTTCGTCGCGCCCCGGCGCTTCCCATCTTTACCCGTGGAGCACGAGCGCGGGGATCGAGGTCTTGCTGGCGATCCGGTCGGCCAGGGTCGGCGCCAGCGCGGTGCGCAGGCGACCACGCTTGTCGGTCGTCAGCGCGATGAGGTCGGCGTGAAACGCCTCGGCTTCCAGCCGGATCTCGTTCTCCGGCTCGCCGAACCGGACCACGCACTCGACCGGCACGCCGGCGAACGCCGTCGCGACCCGGGCGAGATCTTCGAGACCCTCGTCGGTCAGCCGCGCCATCTCCTGGTCGACATAGGCGACCGTCCGGCCGTGCGCGCCCACCACGCGCTCGGGCACGGGAAAGACGCGGAGCAGGCGCACGCTGGCGCCGCTGTCGCGGGCGAGCGCCGCCACGACGGGCATGATCGCCTCGCTGCGTTCGCGGGCGCCGATCGGGGCCAGGATCCGTTTGGTCATCGTCATCCTCCTGTTCTCTACGTGTTTCGACGGGATGGCCGGCGGCCCGGATTCTTGAAAATTCGACGCGGGGGAGAATCTCCGGCGCGGCGCCGGTCATCCAACCCGGTGGATATGACTACACAGTGGAAGGACGACGATATGCGGGTGTTCCTGCTGGTGGCCGTGACGCTGCTGTTCATCGCCCTGGGCGCGCTGGAGGTCGTCGCGTCCCGCGCCGTGCTGCCGCTGCCCTGACCTACCGGTAGAGGTCCTCGCGGGTCCGGGGGGCGTCGCCGTCCGTCCGGTCGCCGTGCTTCTGCATCAGTACCTGGTAGAGCCCGATCGAGCTGATCTCGAAGGCGACGGCCGAACACGTGAGGTAGAGAAGCCACGTGCGGTACACGCGCTCGCCGACGATCCGGCGGGCGTCCTCCGCGCGTGCGGTCAGCCGGGCCACCCACTGCCGACAGGTCCGGGCGTAGTGCCGGCGCAGACCCTCGACGTCGAGGATCTCGAAGCGCGCGCGCTCCATCTCGATCATCGTCTCGGTCAGTCCGGCCAGGTCGCCATTGGGAAAGACGTGACGGGTGAGGAACTCCGTCTGACTGGTCGGCCGCCAGTAGAAACCGTGCGTGATGCCGTGGTTGAGATAGAGACCGCCGTCCTCGAGCATGGCGTGGACGCGGGCGAAGAACGCCGGGTAGTTCGGGACGCCGACGTGCTCGATCACCCCGACCGCGGCGATCTTGTCGTAGCGGGCGTCGGTCGGCAGGTCGCGCACGTCGAGGTACTCGACCCGACAGCGCTCGCCGAGTCCGAGCGCCGTGATGCGCTGGGCGGCGTAGTCGGCCTGGGCGCGCGACAGGGTGACGCCGTGGGCGCGGACGCCGTAGTGCTGGGTGGCCCAGATGGCGAGGCTGCCCCAGCCGCAGCCGATGTCGAGCAGGCGCTCGTCGCGGCGCAGGCGCAGCTTGCGGCAGACCAGATCGAGCTTGTCGGCCTGGGCCTGCTCGAGCGTGCCGTCGGGCTCGCGATAGTAGGCGCACGTGTAGACCATGAGCGGATCGAGGAACAGCGCGTAGAAGTCGTTGGAGACGTCGTAGTGGTGGGCGATCGCCCGGGCGTCCCGCGCCTTGGCCTGCGTGCTCACGACGCGACCTCCTTCATGCCGAAGATGCGGTCGAACACGACCCGCCGGCGGATCGCGGGGCTGCCGAGGACGAATCGGACGGCCGCCTTCGCGACGGGGTCGGGGACCGAGGCCAGCCGTCGGCCGAGCCAGCCCGGCTCGCCGGCGCCGTAGAGTCGGCCGATGGCGCGCTCGTACGCGGCGAGCGGGACGCCGCGGCGGAGCAGCGCCAGCACCGCCTCGGCGGCGAGCCGGCCGCTGCGGATCGCCGGACCGATGCCCTCGCCGCTCAGGTCGCGCGCGAGGCCGGCGGCGTCGCCGACCAGGCAGAAGCGCGCGCCGCTCACCCGTCGCGGGGCCTGGCGCCGGACCACGTAGGCGTGGCCCTTGAAGGGCGCCAGCTCGAGATCGGCCGGCAGCCGACCGCTGGCCCGCAGTGCCTCGACGAGGGCCTCGCGGCGGCGAGGCAGGCTGCCGTCGGCGCCGCCGGTGCACCCGATGCCGATGTTGATCCAGTCGCCCTTCGGGAAGTACCAGCCGTAGCCGCGCAGATCGGGCTCGACGTAAAGCTCGGGAGCATCCATGAAGCGCGCCAGCGCGGCCGCGCGCTCCGGCCCCAGCCGCGTCTCGCTCTCCTGGGCCACCACCACTTCTTCGCGCTCGGAGATGTCGCCGAGCACGCGGGCGACGGGACAGCGATGGCCGCCGGCGCCGATCACCACCGGCGCCTCGAACGCGCCGCGCTCGGTCACCACGCTGACGCCGTCGGCGGTCGCGCGGACGTCCGTCACCCGTACGCCCCAGCGCACGTCGGCGCCGGTCGCGGCCGCCCGCTCGAGCAGGTGGTGATCGAACTCGCGGCGCAGGATGCCGTAGCTGGCCGGCCGCCGCCAGCGGGTCTCGTGCAACGCGCCGCGAAACCCGAGCGTGCAGGCCGTGAACGGCTGGATCGTGAGCGGGTACTTCGCGGGGTCGATCTCGACGTCGGCCAGCGCGGCCGGTGTCACCCAGCCGGCGCAGATCTTGACGCGCGGGAACACGGCGGCGTCGAGCACGAGCGTCCGCGCGCCGGCCCGCGCCAGCTGCCACGCCGCCGTGCTGCCGCCCGGACCACCGCCGACGACGATGACGTCAGGCGCCACGGCCCGCGCCCTCGCGCCGCAGCAGCGCCGCCGGCCCAATGGCGAGGAGCAGCCGCAGCCGCTGGGCCAGCGGCAGGTGGATCTCCTCCAGCGCGTTGGCGACGTGCATGGCGGCGAACAGGTCGCCCTCGATGTCGATGGCGCCGCTGACGAACGCCTCGCCGAACGCCAGCGGGGTGGGATCGCGCATCAGCCTCAGGAACGCGTCGGCCGAGTGAATGACGACCGTGAAGGCCGCCGGGCCCGCGCCGAGCGCGATCACGGTGCCGTCCCAGAGCCGGAACGCGAACGCGGCCGGAATGGCCGAGAAGACCTGGCGGAGAACGCCCGCCGCCCGCTGGGAAAGGTCGGAAGCCGCGAGAGCAGGGCTCAAGGGGTGCGCCTTCTGGCTGGCTTCATTATGGGCGCGACCCTGCCCCTGTCAATTGATCTGGGCAAACTGGCGCGGGTCGAGCTCGAGCCACACCGCCTCGTGAACCTCGAAGACTTCGTGGGGGCGGGCGGTGACGCGGAGGTCGAGGGCGCTGGCCTGGGGGCGCACGGCGTAGTCCCAGTGCTCGCCGAGGTAGGCGCGCTGCACGACCTGGCCGGCAATGGCGCAGACGCCCTCGCCGGCGGCCGGGCGCCGGCGGTGCAGGTGAATGCTCTGCGGGCGCAGCGAGAAGGCCACCCGGCCGCTCAGCGACGCCGGCTCGACGAAGAGCGCCCGCGGCAGCGCGAAGTGGTCGAAGACGACCTGGTCGCCGAGGACCTCGCCGTCCAGGAAGTTCGTGCGGCCGATGAAGCCGGCGACGAAGCGCGTGCGCGGCCGCGCGTAGAGCGCGCGCGGCTCGTCGACCTGCTCGATCCGTCCCTGGTGCATCACGGCGATGCGGTCGGACGTCACCATCGCCTCGGCCTGGTCGTGGGTGACGTAGACGGTCGTGATGTGGAACTCGTCGTGTAGCCGCCGGATCTCGTAGCGCATCTCCTCCCGGAGGTTGGCGTCGAGGTTCGACAGCGGCTCGTCGAGCAGCAGCACGGCCGGCTGGACGACGATCGCGCGGGCCAGCGCCACGCGCTGCTGCTGGCCGCCGGAGAGCTCGCTCGGATAGCGGTCGCGCAGGTGGGCCATCTGCACCACCCCGAGGATCTGCTCGACCCGCGCGCGAATCTCGGCGCGGGGGCGCCGGCGCACCTCCAGCCCGAACGCCACGTTCTCGGCGACGGTCATGTTGGGCCAGATCGCGTAGCTCTGGAAGATCATCGACATGTTGCGCCGCTCGGGCGGCAGCGAGGTGCCCGGCGCCGAGATGACCTCGCCGTCCATCGTGATCGTTCCGCTGGTCGGCGCCAGCAGGCCGGCGATCATGCGCAGCGTCGTCGTCTTGCCGCACCCGGACGGCCCCAGCAGCGAGACGAACTCGCCGGAGGCCAGCGCCAGGCTGACGTCGTCGACGGCGACGACGGCGCCGAAGCGGCAGCCGACCCCGGCGAGCGCCAGCTTGCTCACGCGGTGGTCCGCCGCAGCATGAAGTCACGGCCGATCAGCCGGAAGCCGGCCAGCACCATCGCCACCGTGCCGAGGACCAGGATGAGGCCGATCGCCGCCAGGTACTCGAAGTTGCCCTCGTCGCTCTTGTCGAAGAGCAGCACCGACAACACCTGGGTGCCGGTGGTGTAGAGGAAGATCGCCGCGCTCAGCTCACGGGTGGCCGGGATGAACACCAGGATGAAGGCGCCGGCCAGCCCGCGCTTGAGCAGCGGGCCCACCACGCGACGCAGCGCCAGCAGGCGGCCGCCGCCGAGGATGCGCACGGCGTCCTCCAGCTCGGGATTGATGCTGCGCAGCGCGGCGTCGCTGTTGGCGTAGGCGATCGGCAGGAACCGCGTGGTGAAGGCGAGGATCAGGATCCAGGCGGTGCCGTACAGGACCAGCGGCGGCGAGGTGTAGGCCGCGTAGAAGCCGATCGCCAGCACGATGCCGGGAATGACGAAGGGCGCCATCGCCACGTAGGCGAGCGCGCGTCCGAACGGCACCAGCTCCCGGTGCACGATGTAGGCGATGGCCAGGGCCAGCGCCAGCGCGAACATCGCCGAGACGCCGCCGTAGACGAACGTGTGGACGGTGGCGGCGCGGGTGAGCGGCTGGTCGACGAGGACGAAGCGCAGGTTGTGGAGCGTCAGGTTGTCGAGCGAGAAGCCGCGGCCCCACGCCTTCGCGAAGGCCGCCTGCAGCACGACCACCATCGGCATGAAGAACCCCAGCGAGGTCACCAGCAGGCAGTAGCCGAGCAGCGGCCACCGCCAGCCGCCCAGCCGCACCGGCCGGCGCTCGCCCCCCTTGCCGGTGAGCGCCACGTAGCCCTTGCGGGCGATGATCCGCTGCTGCAGCCAGAACAGCAGCACGGTGACGAGCAGCAGCGGCATCGCGTAGGCGGCGGCCACCTCGACCCGCGGCGGGAACTCGAAGAACTGCCAGAGCGTGGTCGTCATCACCTGGAAACGGCCGGGCAGCGCGATGAGCGCGGGGGCGCCGAACAGCGCGATCGCCTCCAGGAACTCGACGATGAACGCCGCCATGATCGCCGGCAGCGTGAGCGGCAGCGTCACCCGCAGCGTCGTCCGCACGATGCCGGCCCCCAGCGTCGTGGCGGCGTCCTCCATCTCGGAGGAGATCAGGTCGAGCGCCGAGCGCGTGAACACGAACATGTAGGGGAAGGAGGAGGCGGCGATGACCAGGACCAGCCCCGACATCGAGTAGACGTTGAAGGGGCCGGCGGCAGCGCCGGTGAGCGCCATCCAGCCGCGGTTGAGCCAGCCGGCGTTCGGCCCCGCCAGCAGGATCCAGGCGACCGCGCTCAGGTAGGACGGCACGATGAACGTCCCCAGCACGGCGGCCCACACGAGCCCCTTGCCCGGCATGTCGGTGCGCGACACCGCCCACGCCATCGGCACGCCGAAGACGATGCAGAGCAGGCCGACCGCGAGGCCGAGCACCAGCGAGTTGCCGAGCGCCTCGAGGTAGCGCCAGCGGCTGTAGGCGGTCACGTAGTTGTCGAGCGTGAAGCCGGCCGTCCCGTGCACGCTGGCCCACAGCAGGCGCACCAGCGGATTGACGACGAGCGCCAGCAGCACGCCCGCGATCAGCAACCAGAGCAGCAGCGAGCGGTCGAGGTGGCGCCAGCGCACGGCCGTCAGATGCCGAAGGTGTCCCGGAACAGCTCCTTCACCTCGGGAATGCCCTTGTCGATCTCCTCGTAGCTCGGCCGGATGGTCTTCACCTGGGCGATCGACTTCATGCCCGGCGGAACCTTGACGTTCTTGTTCACCGGATCCTGCCGGAACTTCACCATGATCTCGTTGCATTCCTTGCCCAGCAGGTACTCCATGAACAGCTTGCCGGCGTTGGGCGCCGGCGCGTTCTTCATCAGGGCCGACGGCGAGACCATGAGCAGCGCGCCGTCCTCCGGGTAGACGAGGGCCAGCGGGTTGCCCTTGTCCTTGCTGATGAGCGTGGTCGCCGAGGGGCCGGCCGCCACCCAGCTCTCGCGGGCGTTCAGCATCGTCACCGTGTCGTTGATCGAGCGGCCGATGCGCGGCTTGTTGGTCTCCAGCTTCTTGAAATAGTCCCAGCCGTAGAGCTTCTTCATCGTCACGACCCAGGTGCCGACGTAGCCGCTGAAGCCGGGATGGCCGATCGAGACCTTGCCCTTCCACTTCGGATCGAGCAGGTCCGTCCATTTCTTCGGCGCGTCCTTCTCGCTGACCAGGCTGGTGTTGTACGTGATGAGCACGAGGCCGGCGGCGGTGGCGTAGAACTGGCCGTCGGGATCGTTGAACGCCTTGAACGAGTCGATCAGCTCGCCGAGGTTGCGGGGCGTGTAGGGCTGCAGCCAGCCCTCCTTCTTCATGCGGCCGTAGTGGCTGGTGTCGGTGGAGGAGAACACGGAGGCGACCGCGAGGTTCGCCTTCATGTCCTGCGACACGCGCTGATAGGCCACCTGGGCCGTCGTGCGGACGTAGTTGCACGTCACCCCGGGATACTTCCGCTCGAACCCTTTGCACACCGCCGCCGCCGTCTCGGAGTCGTAGTGGGCGGTGTACCAGGTGAACTCTCGCTCCTTCTTGGCCGCCTCGTAGAGCGCCGGCTCGCCCTCGAACGCGAGAGCGGGCGCGGCCAGGCCGAGCAGGAACGCGAGCGCAAGCGACAGCGCAAGAGTCATGGACGGGACCTCCTTGGTTGCCGGCCGCATTGTGCCACAGTATGATCCGGGCCCATGGAGATCGGCTGTCACCTTCCCAACCAGGGTCCGCTCGCCACCCGCGCCGCGCTCACCACGTTCGCCGCCGCCGCCGAGCAGCGCGGCGTCGCCTCGCTGTGGGTGAGCGACCACGTGATCTTCCCGCGTACCGCCACCGGCAACTATCCGGGCGGCCGCTTTCCGCATCCGCCCGACACGCCGTATCTCGAGCCGGCCGCGCTGCTGGCGGCCGCCGCCGTGTGCACGACGCGCGCGCGCCTGGGCAGCTCGGTCTTCATCCTCGGCCACCGTCATCCGGTCGTCATGGCCAAGATGCTGACGACCATCGACGCGCTGTCGGAGGGGCGACTCATCGTCGGCGTGGGGGTGGGCTGGTGGAAGGAGGAGCTCGAGATCCTGGGTGCGCCGTTTCACCGGCGCGGCCGGCAGGCCGACGAGGCGCTGCGCGTCTTCAAGGCGCTGTGGACGCAGGACAACCCAGCCTTCGACGGCGAGTTCTTCCGCTTCCGCGACATCGGCTTCGCGCCGAAGCCGGTGCAGAAGCCGCACCCGCCGATCTGGGTCGGCGGCGACAGCCCGGGCGCGTTTCGCCGGGTGGCCGAGCTGGGCGACGGCTGGCACGCGACGTCGAAGACGCCGGCGCAGTTCGCCGAGGCGCTGACCCGCCTGCGCGCGGCCGCCGACGCCGCCCGCCGCCCGTTCGAGTCCATCGAGCTGTCGCTGCGCTTCGGGCTGAGCGACGACCTGCTCGGCAAGGGCCCGCCGGCGGTGATCGACACCCTCGGCGAGTACCGGCGGCTCGGCCTCCGACACGTCCTGCTCGACTTCCGCCGCGACGACCTCGGCCGGATGCTCGAGATCCTGGAGCTGGTGACCGGCACCGTGCGGCCGGCCCTCGCGCGCGCGTGATCGTCAACACGCGCGCGCCGCGCATCACCCAGCTCGCCGCGGGCCTGCGCTTTCCCGAGGGCCCGATGGCCATGCCGGACGGCTCGGTGATCCTGGTGGAGATCGAGCGCCGCACGCTCTCGCGCGTCACCGCCGACGGCACCGTGCACGTGGTCGCCACGCTGGGCGGTGGCCCCAACGGCGCCGCCATGGGGCCGGGCGGCAAGATCTACGTGACGAACAACGGCGGCTTCGAGTGGATCGAGCGGCCGGGGCGGCTGTTCCCCGCCACCCAGGCCCGGGACTATGCCGGCGGCTCGATCCAGGTCGTCGATCCCGAGAGCGGCAAGTTCGAGACGCTCTACGACGCCTGCGACGGCCGCCGGCTGCGCGGCCCCAACGACCTCGTCTTCGACCGCGCCGGCGGCTTCTGGTTCACCGACCTCGGCAAGACGCGCGAGCGCGACGGCGATCGCGGCGCCGTGTACTACGCGAAGGCCGACGGCTCGCAGATCACCGAGGCGATCTTTCCGCTGGAGCGGCCCAACGGCATCGGGCTCTCCCCCGACGAGCGCACGCTCTATGTCGTCGAGACGCCGACGGCACGCTGCTGGGCGTTTCGCCTGGCGGCGCCGGGCCAGATCGAGTCGGCCAATGGCCCCTATCGCGGGGAGAAGGGCCGCGTCATCGTCGGCCTCGGCGGCTATCAGATGTTCGACTCGCTGGCGGTGGACGCCGAGGGCCACATCGCGGTGGCCACGCTCATCACCGGCGCCGTCAGCGACATCTGGCCCGACGGCAGCCGCGTCGACCAGTACGCGCTGCCCGACATGATGGTGACCAACGTCTGCTTCGGTGGCCCCGAGCTGCGCACGGCGTTCGCGACGCTGTCGCTGGGCGGCACGCTCGTGTCCTTCGAGTGGCCGCGCCCCGGGCTCCCGTTGAACTACTTGAACGCGGTGATGAGGTAGGCGCCGAGCACGATCAGCACCGTGCCGACGACCAGGCGCGCGTTGAGGAGCTCGATCCGGCGCAGGAACAGCCCCGACAGCAGCAGGACGAAGATCGGCGCCACGCTCGCCAGCGGCGTCACCACGCTGACCGCGCCCAGGCTGAGCGCGACCACCCCCAGGAAGACGCCGACGTTCTCGGCGAGCCCGGCCGCGATGAAGTAGACGAGGCTGCGTCCGCGACAGCCCATGGCGCCGCGGTGGCCGGAGGCCAGCAGGAACGTGCTGAACGCCACCAGCGCCGTCGTCAGGTTGGCCGCGGTGCCGACGATCGCCCCGGCGCCGCTCAGCCCGATCTTCCTCAGGACGGCCACCACGCCGAAGCAGAGCGCCGAGCCCAGCGGCAGCAGGAGCTGTCCCGGCGTGACGCCGATGCCGCGGCCCCCGAGCGAGAGCAGGGTCGTGCCCGCCACGATGACGATCGTTCCCACCAGGATCGGCGAAGTGACGCGCTCGCCGAGCAGCGCCACCGCGACCGCGGTGGAGACGAGCGGGCTCAGGTTGATCAGGGCGGCGCTGATCGAGGCGCCGACGGTCTCGATGCTGATGTAGCGCAGCAGGCGGCCGCCCACGGTGCCGACGAGGCCGGCCAGCACGAAGAACGCCAGGCTCCGCGCCGACGGGCGGCCCGGCCCGCCGGTGAGGAGCACGGCCGCCCACAGCCCGGTGGTGCCGACCACCAGGTTGATCCAGAAGCCCGTATAGGGGCCGTAGCGCTGCAGACCATACCGGATGAGAATCGTCGCGGCGGCCGAGAGCAGGGCGCTGGCGAGGGCGAGGGCGGCGACGGTGCCGGACACGCTGCGCGATGCTACCATCGACGGCCCAGGGAGGAAGCCGCGATGCGAGACGAGCAGGCGATCGAGACCGAGTCCACCGAGCTGCTCCGCACGCTGATCCGCAACGGCTGCGTCAACACCGGCGAGGTCTCCTCCGGTCACGAGGCGCGCAGCGTGGACGCGCTGGAGGCCTTCTTCGCGGGCTCCGGCCTCGCGTGCGAGCGCTACACCTCCGAGCCCGGCCGCACCAGCCTCATCACGCGCCTCGACGGCAGCGATCGCAGGGCGCCCACGCTCCTGCTCATGGGCCACACCGACGTGGTGCCGGTGACGCCGTCGGGCTGGCAGCGCGACCCGTTCGCGGCCGAGCTGGTGGACGGCATCGTCTGGGGCCGCGGCGCCATCGACATGCTCAACCTGACCGCCACGATGGCGGTGGCCACGCGCCGGCTGGCCACGAGCGGCTGGAAGCCGCGGGGCACGCTGATCTACCTCGCGGTCGCCGACGAGGAGGCGGGCGGCTTCCTCGGCGCCGGCCACCTCGTCGACAAGGAGCCGACGGCGGTGAAGTGCGACTACGTCATCACCGAGAGCGGCGGCGTGCCGATCCCGACCAAGTCCGGCCACAAGCTGAAGGTCACGGTCGGCGAGAAGGGCGGCAACTGGCGGCGGCTCATCGTGCACGGCACGCCGGGTCACGGCTCGCGGCCGTTCCGCACCGATAACGCGCTCGTCACCGCCGCCAGGATCGTGCAGCGCATCGCCGAGTACCGCCCGAAGGCGCGCATCCTCGACGCCTGGCGCGGCTACGTCGAGGCGCTGGAGCTCGAGCCGGGCCTGACCGACGCCCTGACCGACCCCGCCCGCGTGTACGAGACGGTGCGTGACTGGGACAACCTGACGCTCGCGCGCGAGGCGCACGCCTGCACCCACACGACCTTCTCGCCGAACATCGCCCACGGCGGCACCAAGGTGAACGTGATCCCCGACCGCGTGGACATCGACGTCGACATCCGCTCGCTGCCCGGCGTCGAGCAGCACGAGGTCGAGGCGATGCTGAAGGAGGCGATGGGCGATCTCGCCGATCGCGTGACGATCGAGACGCCGCCCGACCGCAAGCGTGGCGGCACCGTGTCGCCGACCGACACGCCGCTGATGGCCGCCATCTCGCGCATCGCCACGCGCATGATGCCCGACGCCAGCGTCGTCCCCACGATCACCACCGGCGGCACCGACGCCAAGTTCTTCCGCTGGAAGGGCATCCCGGCCTACGGCTTCGGCCTGCACTCGCTGCGCATCCCGTACACCGAATATCCGATCATGTTCCACGGCCACAACGAGCGCGTGGACACCGAGAGCCTGAAGCTGTCGGCGATGATGTGGGAGGCGCTCTGCCGGGAGTTCCTGTGCTAGGCCAGGCCGGGGCGGCTACCCCAGCTCGACCTCCGCGCTCATCGCGATCGTGCCCTCCGGCGTGACGGCCCAGCACTCGCAGCCGTGGCCGTCCGCGGTCGGCCGGCCGCGCAGCTCGAACGGCGCGGTGTCGAAGAGCGGCGCCCGCGCCTGGATGGCATAGCCGCGGATCGCGCGGCCCGGGTTGCTGTCGCGCGCGAAGTCGATCAGCAGCGTCGTCGTCAGCGGGCCGTGCACGACGAGGCCCGGGTAGCCTTCGACCTCCATCGCCCACGGACGGTCGTAGTGGATGCGGTGGCTGTTGAAGGTCAGCGCGGAGAAGCGGAAGAGCAGCACCGCGGTCGGCGAGATCGTCCGTCGCCACCGGACGTCGGTGGGGGCCGGATCGCGACGGGGCGCCTGGTTACGCTCGCCGGCCTTGATCTCCTCGCGGAACACCGTCCGCCGCTCGTCCTCGACGGCGAGCGCGCCGTCACCGCCAAACACGCGGCTCACGATCGTGGCGAACACGAGCGTGCCGGTGGTGCCGCTCTTGAGCGAGATGTCGGCCAGCGTCGTCTCGCGGCGGACGGCCTCGCCGAGCCGCAGGGCCCGGTGGAAGCGCTGGCGCTCGCCGGCGAACATGCGGCGCGGCAGCGGCATCGGCGGCACCACGCCGGCGTCGCCGGGGGCGCCGTCCGGACGGAGCGCGTCGGTCGCGAGACGCGGCAGGAAGTAGAGGGCGAGCCACGCCGGCGGCAGCGGATCGCCGTCCCTCAGCTCGGGCTCCGGACGGCCGAGCGCGAGGCGGAGCAGGTTCGCGGGGCCGGCGTGCAGGACGTCGGTCGTCACCTGCGTGCGGCCGATGTGGGTCTTGAGGTCGTCGAGGCTGAGCGTCGTCGTCATCGAGGGTCCTCCGTGAGAAACCCGCGCACGATTCGCAGGAACTCGTCGAGCCGGTCGTGGTGCAGCCAGTGGCCGGCGTGGTCCATGCCGACGACGCGCGCGTGCTTGAAGTGCGCGGCGCGGCCGTCGGCGGTCGGGTCGCTGGCCCAGCGGCTCTCCTTGCCCCACAGCAAGAGCGTCGGGCACGCGATGCGGCTCCACAGCAGCACGATGTCGCGGTCGGCCATGTCGTACGGGGGAAACGCACGCACGTAGTTGTCGAACTTCCAGGAGTACGTACCGTCCTCGTTCTGGTTGACGCCGTGCTCGGTGAGGTGGCGCGCCTGCGCCGCCGTGAGGTGCGGGTTCTCTTCCTGCATCCGCTTGAACGCGTCCTCGATCGAGGGATAGCGCCGGGGCAGCCGGCCGGCGAGCATGCGTTCCTCGCGAATCCACTCGTCCATGCGCTGCACGATCGTCCTGGCGCGATGCTCGGCCAGGCGCTCCGGCGAGGGGCCGATGCCTTCGATGGCGACGAGCCGCGCGACGGTCGCCGGGTAGAGTCCGGCATGGCGGAGGCTGATCACGCCCCCCAGCGAGTGGGCGACGATCGTCACCGGCGCCAGCCGCTGCTGGTGGACGAGCTGGGCCAGGTCGTAGATGTAGCCCGCCATCGTGTAGTTGCCGTCGGTCGACCACTGGCTGTCGCCGTGGCCGCGCAGATCGGGCGCGATGACGTGCCAGTCGTCGCGCAGCGCCTCGGCCGTCCAGTCCCAGTTGCGGCAGTGGTCGCGGCCGCCGTGGACGAGCAGCAGCGGCGGCTTGCTCGCGTTGCCCCAGTCGACGTAGTGCAGCCGCAGCCGCTGCGAGAAATAGGTGTGGGACGTGGGGCCCGGTCTCGAGTCAGCCATGGCTGGCGTATGCTAGCATCCCATCGAGATGGGGGGCCCCGACATGGCCCCCAAACCCCCAGACGCTCGTCGCGTCCCGGCGGAGCCGTGGCGCTCCTCGATCCTGACACGGAGGACCTCATGGGAACGTTCCGCCTCTACACCGGGCCTGACGGCCAGGGCCGCATCGAGACGATCGACATCGAGAAGAAGGCCGACTGGCTCAAGGGCCTGCCGACGACGCAGATCTCGTTCAACGTCTGGCCGGTGGGGCGCTTCCTCGACTGGCACCCGGCGCCGCGCCGGCAGTTCGTCATCATCCTGTCCGGCCGGCTGGAGATCGGGCTGGGCGACGGCTCCAAGCACGTGTTCGGTCCGGGCGACGCCCGTCTCGTGGAGGACACCACGGGCCAGGGCCACACCACGCGAGTCGTCAGCCAGGAGCCGGTGGTGACGGCGACGATCCCGCTCGCGCAGCCGTGAAGGAGAGCGCCATGGCCAAGAAGATCCTGTTCGCGCCCCGGCAGCCGGAGGTGATCCTGACGATGGCGAAGGCGATGACGCCGGCCGGCTTCGAGCTGGTCGTGGCCGATCCGGGGACGCCGGAGTTCATCCAGGCCGCCGGCGACGCCGAGTACTATCTCGGGCTGGCGCGGCGCATGGGCGGCGAGTTCTTCCGCTCGGCGCCCCATCTCAAGCTCGTCCAGCTCCTCAGCGCCGGCTACGACCACGTCGACGTGGAGGCGGCCCGCAAGGCCCAGGTCCCCGTGTCCAACAACGGCGGCGCCAACGCGCTGGCAGTGGCCGAGCACACGATCATGCTGATCCTGGCCGTGCTCAAGCGGGTGGTGCAGTTCCACAACTCGGTGGCGGCCGGCAAGTGGCGCGTGGGCAACCCGGCCGACGTGCGCGTCTACGAGATGGCCAACCGCACGCTCGGCATCGTGGGGCTCGGCAACATCGGCAAGAAGGTCGCGCGCCGGGCGCGGGCCTTCGAGACGAAGGTGCAGTATTACGACATCCGGCGGCTGAGCGAGGCCGACGAGGACGCGCTCGGCGTCCGCTTCGTGCTCTTCGACGAGCTGCTGCGCACGTCAGACATCCTGAGCCTGCACGTGCCGCTCGACGACAGCACGCGCAACCTGATCGGCGCTCGCGAGCTCGGCCTCATGAAGCGCGAGGCGATCGTCGTGAACACCTGCCGCGGGCCCGTGATCGACGAGAACGCGCTCTACGATGCGCTGAAGGCCGACCGCATCGCCGGCGCCGGGCTCGACGTGATGGTGGAGGAGCCGCCCAAGCCGGACCATCCGCTGCTCTCGCTGCCCAACGTCACGCTGACGCCGCACTCGGCGGGCCCGACCTGGGAGAACTGGACCGCGCGCTTCCGGAACGGCTTCGACAACATCCAGCGCGTGGCCGCCGGCCGCGCGCCGCTGTGGGTCATCCCGGAGCTGGCGGAGTCGGCGGTGGAGGCAAAGCGCTGATGACGACGCGCTTCTCATGCGACCCGACCGAATTCGCCGGCCGGCGGGTGCTGGTCACCGGCGGCACCCAGGGCATGGGCGAGGCCATCGTGCGGCGTCTGGCCGCCGGCGGCGCGACGGTGGCGACCACGGCCCGCTCACCGGCGGAATCCCCGGTCGGCTTGTTCATCCAGGCGGACGTCAGCACCCGCGAGGGGACGGACGCGGTGATCCGGGACGTTCTCGCGCGTCTCGGCGGCGTGGACGTTCTCGTCAACAACGTCGGCGGCTCCTCCGCACCGGGCGGCGGGGTGCTGGCTCTCGGCGACGAGGACTGGCAGCGTGCCCTCGACACCAACCTCCTGGCCGCGGTGCGCCTCGACCGTGGCCTGCTGCCCGGAATGCTGAAGCAGGGATCCGGCGTCATCATCCACATCTCGTCCATCCAGCGGCGCCTGCCGCTGTACGAGGCGACGCTCGCCTATGCCGCCGCCAAGGCGGCGTTGACGACGTACAGCAAGGGGCTCTCGAAGGAAGTCGGCCCCCGGGGCATCCGCGTGAACACGGTCGCGCCCGGCTTCATCGAGACGACCGCGGCCCAGCGGCTCATCGCCCGGCTCGCCGACCAGGCCGGCACCGACGCGGAGACCGCCCGCCAGGGATTGATCGACACGCTCGGTGGGATTCCGATCGGCCGGCCCGGCCGGCCCGACGAGGTCGCCGAGCTCGTCGCCTTCCTCGCGTCCGACCGGGCCGCCTCGATTCACGGAAGCGAATACGTGATCGACGGCGGGACCGTTCCGGCCGTGTAGACGGTCCGCTAGTCGGCTCGGAAGATCAGGTCGGGGGTGAGGTCCTGGATGCGGGTGCGGCCGCAGAGGCCCATGTTGATCTTCAGCTCGTCGCGCATGATCTCGCACACGCGGGCGACGCCGGCGGCCCCGTCGGCGGCCAGACCCCACAGCATCGTGCGGCCCACCGCCACCACCCGGGCGCCGCGCGCGAGCGCCTTGATGACGTCGGTGCCGCGGTTGAAGCCCCCGTCGATCATGATGTCCGCGCGGCCGGCCACCGCGTCGACGATGGGTGACAGCGCTTCGATCGTCGACTGCGTGTGGTCGAGCTGCCGGCCGCCGTGGTTCGACACCCAGATGAGCTTCACGCCCATGTCGACGGCGCGCCGCGCGTCGGCGACGGTCATGATGCCCTTGAGGCCGACCGGCAGCGTCGTGGTCTTCATGAGCCAGTCGACGTCGGCCCACGTCAGCCCCGCCTGGAAGTTGGGCAGCGGCCCGCGCGGGTTGGGCGCGATCTCCATGGCCTGGCGCGGGCTGAAGCGGTTGAACACGTCGCGCTCGCGGCGGCTGTACTGCTGCACGTCCACGGTGAGGGCGATGGCCTTGTAGCCGGCGGCCTCCACGCGGGCGAGCAGCTCGCCCATCCAGCCGTGGTCGCCGTGGGCGTAGAGCTGGAACATCTGCGGCGCCGTGGCGACCTTGGCGACGTCCTCCACCGGCCAGCCGGTGGCGCCGCTCAGCCACTGCAGCGTCTGTCCGCGGCCGGCGCCGCGCGCCATCTCCACGTCGCCCTCGGGGTTGAAGAGCACCAGACCGCCCATGGGCGCCACCGCCACCGGCCAGGCGAGCGGCACACCGAGCAGCGTGGTGGTGAGATCGATCTGGCGCACGTCGACCAGCACGTTCTGCTGGATGGCGAGGCGGTCCAGGTGACGGCGGTTGCGACGCTTCGTCGACTCCGTCTCGGCGGCGCCGTCGCCGAAGTTCCAGTGATCCCGCGGCAGGCACTCGCGGGCGGCGCGGCGGATCTCGGGCAGCGTCATGAACCTCGGCGCGGTCGGAATCGGGGGCGTCATGACGCAGTACTATACGGTATTCCCGCCCGCTCGGCCCCGCCCGGCCCCACGAATCGGCGCCGCGCCGACACCCGCCAGTAGGCGGCCAGGGCGACCGCCAGCAGCAGCATCGTCCACAGCACCAGCTCGTTCGGCGGCAGCGCGAAGACGACCGCGATGAACGCCACCCAGACGATGGCGACGACGTTCACCGCCGGCGCCCAGCGTCCCAGGCTCCAGGGCGCGCTGGCCGGCGTCGTGTGCTCGCCGCGGCCGCGCCGGCGATTGCGCCAGTTGAGGTAGATCGGGATCACGTAGGCCAGGTAGAGCGTGATCGTGCTGATCGACGTCACCACCGTGTAGGCGGCGGCATAGATGGTGATCAGCACGGCGAGCGCGCTGCTGACGAGGATCGCCTGCACGGGCGTGCGGTGGCGGGGATGCACGCGCCGGAGCCGCGCCGCGCCCGGCATGCCGTCGTCGCGCGCGAAGGCGAACCACATGCGGGCCATCGACGTGATCGACGCCAGCCCGCACAGCCACATCGCGCCGCCGATGATCACGGCGACCACGTTGGCGGCGAACGGTCCCAGGTTGGCGTAGGCGATCTGCAGCACCGGATAGGCGTCGTTGGCGGTCGCCGCGACGTCGCCCTTCGGGATCGACCAGGTGAGGATGAGGAGCAGCACGTAGCCGACGACCGCGGAGACCGCGACCGAGAGGAAGACGCCCCACGCCGCGTTCAGCCGCGCCATCACGGTCTCCTCCGCCACGTGGGCGGAGGCGTCGTAGCCGGTGTAGGTCCACTGGGCCTGCAGCAGGCCGAGGACGAAGACGAGCGCGAGCGGAGCGGCGCCGTAGAGCGCCGCCAGCCCCGGCACCAGCGCGAACAGCGGCGAGGGCAGCTTGACGTCGGCGATCACCAGCGCCGGCGCCAGGCGGCCGCCGCCGAGATCGACGGACGAGGCCTCGAGCGGGGTGACGGTCGTGACGTGCTGCAGCAGGAAGCCCGCCGGGTTGTGATGGGCGCCGAGGAACGTCAGCAGGGCGGCGATCGTCGCGACGCCGGCGAGGTGCCACCACACGCTGAAGTCGTTGAGGCGCGCCGTCAGGCGGATGCCGACCGCGTTGATGATCACCTGCGGCACCATGATCGCGACCATCACCGCCAGCTGGAAGTACCAGCTCGTCGTCGAGCCGAAGAGCGGCACCGGGACGTCGGCCGGCCAGCCGCCGATGCGCGTCGCGGCGCCGATGATGTAGGTG
>VBPC01000173.1 GCA_005887895.1 Candidatus Rokuibacteriota bacterium | reverse complement strand
CGTCCCAGTCGAACTCGGTCTCGGCCGTTCGTCGCGCGCGCGCCCGCAGGGCCCCGGCGAGCGGGGCGTCGCGAAGCAGGCGGACGACCGCGCGGGCGAACGCGGCGGCGTCGGCCGGGGGCACGACCAGTCCGGTGTCGCCGTCGCGCACGATGTCGAGCGTGCCGCCGGCGGCGGTCGTCACCACCGGGCAGCCGGACGCCAGCGACTCCAGCAGCACGATGCCGAGGCCTTCGTGCAGCGTGTGGAACGCGAACACGTCAGCCGCCGCGTAGAGCTCCGGCAGGTCGGCGTTGGCGACGGCGCCCGTGAAGAGCACGCGGGCACCCAGGCCGAGCTCGGCGGCGCGGCGCTCGAGCGCGGACCGCTCGGGCCCGTCGCCGACGATCACGAAGCGCGCGTCGGGCGCCTCGCGAACGACGAGGGCGGCGGCCTCGAGAAACGTCGCCACCCCCTTGCGCGGATAGAGCCGCTGCACAGTGAGGACGATCCGGTCGGCGGCCGTCAGGCCGTAGCGTTGTCGCATCGCCGTCGGCCCCGGCCGGAACGTCTTCACGTCCACCCCGTACGGCACGACCCGGCACGGCACGCCGGGGCCCGGCGGATACTCGCGGCGCACGACGTCGGCCACGAACGACGAGATGCACGTCACCGCCTGCGTGCGACGGATCGCGCGTCGCATGAGCGCGCGCCACGGCGCGGCCGGACGGTAGTGCGGGTCCCAGACGTCCATGCCGATCAGCGTGGTCACCGTCGGGATGCCGAGGCGCCCCGCCCACCACTGGCCGGCGACCCCGGTCGGCAGCAGATAGTGCTGATTGATGACGTCGGGGGCGAGCCGTCGCCACAGAGATCCGAGGTGCCGGAGCGACGCGACGACGATGTTCGCCGTCCGCCCGCGGCCGCCGGCCGCGACCACCGGATAGCGATGGACGTCGACGCCGTCGAGCGTCTGGTGGCGCGGCCACGCGGGATCCAGCTGCGGCGTGGCCACCGCCACCGCGTGGCCGCGGGCGGTCAGGCGCTTCGCCAGCTCGAGCGCGCCGATCTCGGCGCCGCCGAGCACCGGCAGGAACGACGGGATCAACAGCCCGACCTTCAGGACACCGACTCCTGGAAGAGCTCGCGGTGGTCGGCGACCCAGGCGAGCATGGCGCGCACGGCATCGGCGGGCGACGTGCGCGGCCGCCAGCCGAGGACGTCGGCGGCGCGGCGCACGTCGGAGACGTAGACGCGCTGGTCGGACGCCCGCCAGTCGGCGAACCGAACCGGCGGCCGCCGGCCCGTCTCGCGCTCGAGGAAGTCCAGCAGCTCGAGGAGCGAGAGCGTCAAGCGCGGGCCGCCCCCCACGTTGCAGACCAGGCCGCCGGCGGCCGGCCGCGCGATGAAGGCCTGCATGGCCTCGACCAGATCGTCGACGAAGAGCACGTCGCGCACCTGCTTGCCGTCGCCGTAGATCGTCAGCGGGCGGCCGAGCAGCGCGGAGATCACGAAGTGGGCGACCCAGCCCTGGTCCTCCACGCCGAACTGGCGCCGGCCGCAGATGCAGCTCATGCGGAAGACGGCCGTCGGCAGACCGTAGAGCCGCCCGTATTCCTGCACGTAGAGGTCGGCGGCGAGCTTGGAGGCGCCGTAGGGCGTGTGCTTGGTGTGATCGACCGACAGCGTCTCGGGCACGCCGTCCTCGTGGCCCGACGTGAACACGTAGCGGGCGCCGGCCTCGCGCACGCCGAGCGCGTTGACGTTCTCGCCGTACACCTTGTTGGTCGACGTGAAGACGACGGGGATCGCCCGGCCGGCCGCCCGGGCCGCCTCCAGCACGCGGAAGGTCCCCACGACGTTCGTCTCGAAGTCGGCCACGGGATCGGTGAGCGACGTCGTCACCGCCGTCTGCCCCGCGGTGTGCACGATGGCGTCCACGTCGCGGACGATGTCGGCGATCAGCGCGGCGTCGCGCACGTCTCCCCGGACGCAGCTGACATTCGGCGTCTTGGCGAGGAGGTTCCACGTGAACTCGGCGGTGCGCGGCGAGGCGTGCAGCAGCTGCGCCCGCGAGAGATTGTCGACGACGACGACGCGATCGCCCTGGCGTGCGTACGCCTCGGCGACGTGCGAGCCGATGAAGCCGGCGCCTCCGGTCACCAGGATGTTCATCGGGCTCGGCGGGCCTCCTTCGAAGACGGCTTGACGTAACGGGCGTACAGCTCCTGCGGCCCCAGCGTGACCTCCCCGACGAGGTGGGTATCGAGGTAGGTGACGGTGGCCGCGCGTTCGGCGGCGCTTTCCACGAGGTTCTCGCGGCCGGGGTCGTCGGAGAAGTTCAACAGCAGCCGGCCGCCCGGCTTCAGGTGCTCGACCAGGTGACGCACGACCTCGAGCGGATTGACGACGTGCTCGAGCACCTCCAGGCACATGATGACGTCGTAGGCACGCACGAGCGGCAGGTCGCGGCCGAAGCCCGGCTCCCGCGCCTCGACGTTGCCGGCCTCGCGGAACCGCCACCGCGCGAACTCCAGCGCCGGCGCCGGCAGATCCACGATCGTGAAGCGCCAGCGCGGGAAGCGCGGGCGCAGCCACGCCGTCACCGGCGCCACGCCGCAGCCATATTCGCAGACGTCGCCCTCCTCCCCCGCCCGGCGCAGGGCGTCACCGACCCAGTGAAAGCAGCTGTTGCGGTGGTAGTACATCTGGCGCAGGACGAAGTAGTCCGTCTCGGCGAAGAACGAACGGTAGTCGGCCTCGCCTTCCCGCGGCTTGCGATCCCACAGCTTGGCGGCCTCCATGCGGAGGATCGCGTAGCGGACCCAGAACTCTTGCATGGTGAGGCCGCGGTAATACGCGGAGAGCTCGCGGAACCATCCCCGGTTGCTGCCGAGCCGCTCGAGCGCCTGCTTGCGTCGCCGGCAGATCAGATCGCGCCACGTCATGCGCGTGCCTCCCGCCGGGCGGCGAGGAACTCGATGTACGGCGTCACGCCGAAGAGCCGATAATACAGACGCACGAACGGCCAGAGCGGGCCGCCGACCGGCCGGCCGTAGCCGAGGTCGACGTCGCGCAGCACGCGGCCACCCGCCGCGTCGAGCAGGCCGAGGCACTGCCGGCGCGACAGCGGTCGCAGTGTCGCGAGGTATGCCGTGGGCCGGCCGCGGGCGGCGAGATAGCGCCTGGCCAGCGCGGCCGGCAGCCACGGCAGCCAGAAGACCTTGTAGTGGCCCTCGAAGCAGCTCCAGCGGTTGTTGGTGTGCAGGTAGAGCCGCGCGTCGGGGCGCATCACGCGGACCATCTCACGCAGCGAGCGTCGCGCGTCCTCGACGTGCTCGATGGCGGCGTAGCAGTACACGAGATCGAAGCTCGCGTCGGGGAACGGCAGCGTCTCGGCCATCGCTTGGAGCGCGCGCTCGCCGCGGCGCATGCGCGCCTGGGCGATCGCCACGGCGGCCGGCGACTCGTCGATGCCCCACACCTCGGCACCGGCGTTCTCGGCCAGCACGTTGAAGCCGCCGGTGCCGCAGCCCACGTTGAGGAGCCGCCGGCCGCGGATGGGGCCGACGGCGCGTTCCAGCGCCACGAGGCGCTGGCCTTCGTAGGCCGCGTCATCCAGGCGGACAGCGACGAGATCGCGCCAGCCGGGGATGCCGAGCGTGTGGCGGTAGTACGTCGTGTAGTACTCGGTGAGCGCCGCCTTCACGTCGAGCGTGCGGATCTCAGGCACGACGGAACACCGGCTGGATCGCCGGCCCCTGCAGCCGCGCCTCGACGTCGTCGGCGGCCACGGCCGCCGCCAGCACCGCCAGCGCCGCGCGACACGCCTCCAGCGTGCGGGCGACGTCGCCGTCGCTGTGACGGGCGCAGAGATTGAAGCCGCCGGTATTGAGGATGCCGCGGCGGACCACCTCCTGCTGGAAGAGACTCTTGAGGGCGAGCGACTCGACGCCCCGGCGATCCGCGAAGGTCAGCACCGTGCGCGGTGGCAGCCCGATGCAGCGCGTGATCTCGGCCACGCCGGCCTCGGCGGCCAGCGCGTTGTAACCGTCCTGGAGTCGCCGGCCCTGGCGCCACAGGTGCGGGATGACGTCGGTGTCGCGGATCTTGGTGATGGTGGCCCGGGCGGCAGCCAGCGAGAGGGCCTCGCCGCCGAACGTGAACGAGAAGAAGATCTCGTCGAAGACCTGCATCAGGTCGCGGCGGCCGACCACTGCCGACACCGGATAGCCGTTGGCCATGGCCTTGCCGATGCACGCCAGGTCCGGCGTGACGCGGTAGTGCGCCTGAGCACCGCCGAGGGCGACGCGGAAGCTCGTCACCACCTCGTCGTAGATCAGCACGGCGCCGTTGGCGCGGGCCAGCGCCGCCACGTCCTGCAGGAAGCTGCCGACCGGCTCCACGACGCCCACCGGCTCCATGATCACGGCGGCGATCTGGCCGGGATGGTCGTCGAAGATCTTCCGGAGCGACGCGAGGTCGTTGTAGGCGAAGAGCTGCGTCAGCTCGCGCACGGCCGCCGGCACGCCGCGGTGGCGCGTCGTGGCGCCGATGTACCAGTCCTGCCAGCCGTGGTAGCCGCAGGCGGCGATGCGCTCGCGCCCGGTGTAGGCACGGGCCACCCGCACGGCGCCGGCGGTGGCGTCGGGGCCGTTCTTGCCGAAACGCACCATCGCCGCGCACGGGATGACCTCGGTCAGCAGCTCCGACACCTCGACCTCGAGCGGATGCGGCAGCGAGAAGGCCACCCCGTCGGCGAGCTGGGCGCGGACGGCGGCGGTCACGTCGGGATCGTTGTGGCCGAGCACGATCGGGCCGAGCGCCAGCGGATAGTCGATGTACTCGTTGCCGTCGACGTCCCACACGTGGCTGCCGTCGGCACGCTGGAGGAACAGCGGCGCCACCCCGCGGACGAGCTGCGTGTGGCCCTTGCTGAACGTCTGCGTGCAGGACGGGATGACTTTTTCGGCGCGCGCGAAGTACTCCTCGGAGCGCGCGAGCGGGCGCGGCGTCTCCATGCCTGACTCTCCCGGATGGCCGCTCAGCGCGCCGTCGGCCCGCACGGACCTGGCGTAGCCGTCGTTGCGCGTGAGCGAGCGATTGATGTCGAGCAGCGCCGGCTCGCGGCGCAGCAGGTCCAGCACCTCGCCCATGCCGAACGGCCGGTCGGCGCCGAGGCGGGCGAAGACGCGACGGACGAACTCGAGATCGGCCGCCTCGTCCACCGTCCAGCGCATCCGCGACAGGTCCTCGGCGTGGCGGACGTTGGCGAGACGGAAGCGGTCGGGATGCTTCCAGATGTACGGCGTGACGTGCTCGCGCTCGGAGGGCAGGCGCGCCTCGCGCCAGGCCCGGGCCAGCGCCGCCGCCGAGAAGACCTCGGTGTCCTGGCCGTCGGGAAACGTCGGCGGCTGGGTGTTGCTGGCGTAATCGAGCTCCCCGGCGGCGTCGAGGAAGCGCCGCAGCACGAGGCCGGCGACGGCGGGGTCGAGGAGCGGACAGTCAGGGGTCACGCGGACGACGACCGACACGCCGAACCGGCGCGCCGCCTGGTAGAAGCGATCGAGCACGTCCTCTTCGCTGCCGGCGTACACCGGCAGTCCGTAGGCGCCGGCGAAGTCGGCGAGCGCGCGGTCGGCGGGACGCCCGGTCGTCGCGAGGACGACGGCGTCCAGGCCCGGGATGCGGCGCGTGCGCTCCACGAGATGGCCGAGCAGCGGGCGGCCGGCCACGTCCATCAGCGTCTTGCCGGGCAGTCGCGTCGAGCCCAGGCGCGCCTGGACGATGGCGGCGATCATCGATCGAGCCTCACCGCCCGCCCCTCGGCGGCCGACGCCTTGGCGGCCAGCGCGATCTCCAGCACGCGACGGCCGCCGGCGGCGTCCAGCGTCGGCGGGGCGCCGGTCTCGGCGCACGCCACGAAGTGCCGCAGCTCCTCGACGAACATGGCGTTGCGATCGGTGTTGATCGACTCCTCGAAGACCTCCAGCCGCCGCTCCTCCTTGCCGTACACGCGCACCGTCTGCGCGATGTAGTCCCACACGATGACGCCGTCCTCGCCGATCACCTCGCACGAGCGGCGATAGGTCCGCTGCAGGTAGTCGAGGTGCACGTTGGCGACCGCGCCGTAATCGAAGCGCAGCAGGAGATCGGCGTTGTCCTCGGTGTCGATCTCGAGGCTGGAGACCTTGCCCGCGTAGCAAAACACCTCGCGCGGGTCGCCCAGCAGCCAGCGCAGGTAATCCAGCTCGTGAATGGCGTCGAGAATGATCCCGCCGCCCATCGCCCGCCGGGCGCCGTAGCCACGGCGATAGTCGGTCTGGGGGCGCCAGTACGGCAGATAGTAGCCGCACTCCGCGCGGGCTGACAGCGGCGTGCCGACGCGGCCCTCGTCGACCAGGCGCTTGACGAGCATCAGGCTCGGCAGGAATCGAAGATTGCAGCCGACCAGCACGGTCCGGCGGGCGGCGGCGGTCTCGGCCACCAGCGCCGCGGTGCCGTCGAGCGCGTGCGAGAGCGGCTTCTCGACCAGCACGTGCCAGCCGCGCGCCACCGCCGCCCGCGCCTGCTCGACGTGGCGGTGCGTCGGCGAGCACACGAGCGCGGCGTCGGCGGTGAGGGCCAGCGCCGCCGTCTCGTCACCGGTCACGAGCGCGCCGGCGCCGGCCAGCGCCGCGGCGGCCGCCAGGCGGCCGGGATCGGGATCGAACACCCCGGCAATGGCGTGGCCGAGCGCGCGGGCGTTGCGGAGGTGGCGCAGTCCGATCGAGCCGGCGCCGAAGACGACGAATCGCATCGGGCGTCTCCTACCGTTGCCGGCGGTCGCCGGCCAGCTCGAACACGATCACCTCGGCGCCGGCCGCCTCGTGCGTGTCGACCTCGCGGAAGCCGCAGCGCCTGAACATCCGCAGCGATGGCGCGTTGTCGGCGAAAACCCGGGCGCGCAGCCGAACGTCGCCCCACGCCGCGCCGACCGAGCCCGGTGCCTGCCGCAGCATCGCGCTGCCCAGGCCCTGCCCGCGGCGCTCGGGGGCCACGGCGAGACTGATCTCCGCCACGCCGTCCGCCAGGTCGGCGCGTACCTGTCCTACCGGGCCGAGCTCGTCGCTGACGATCCACAGGCGCGTCGCGTCGGAGGCCAGGCGCGCGTCGAGCCAGGCGAGATGGTCGGCGTACGGGATCGGCGCCGGGTTGAACGAACGGCGCCGCGTCTCGGCATCGTTGGCCCATCGCCACAGCAGCACGGCGTCGTCCATCCGCGCGCTACGCCAGCTCAGCGCCATCCTCCACCATCGCCGTCGTGATGGGCGCCTCGGCCGCGATGTCCCGCGTCGCCACCCGCCCGAGCAGGCGTCCGTACGCGGCGGGCGGCAGCCCGGGCGCGTTCACGCCGTTGCGCAAGACCCGCACGTTGTCGGCCGAGAACGCCTCGCCGGTCTTGATCGCACGCAGGGCAAAGACCGAGCGGAGCGCGAACCGACGGAGCTCGCCCTCCACGGGGAGCACCTTCTTGTCGCCAGTGCCGAGCACCGCCTCGGTCTGACGGACCGCCTGCACCAGCCGCTTCAGCTCGTCGGGCTCGACGGCGAACTTCTGATCGGGACCGGGCATCCGGTTGCTCAGCGTGAAATGCTTCTCGATCACGCAGGCGCCCAGCGCCACGGCGACGACCGGCGCGATGATCGGATCCCGGGAATGGTCCGAGAGGCCGACGAGATGCCCGGTGGCCCCGCGCAGCGTCACGATCGCGCGGGCGTTCACCGCGTCGGGCGGGGTCGGATAGGCGGCCGTGCACTGCAGGACGACGAGCCGATCGTTGCCGACCTCGCGCGCGACGTCGAGCAGCGGGCGGACCTCGTCGATCGTGTGCGCGCCGGTCGACGCGAAGACGGGCTTGCGCTTGGCCAGCACCGCCCGCGCCAGCGGCAGGTGGCTCAGCTCGTACGAGGCCAGCTTGAAGGCCGGCACGTGCGGATCGAGAAGCTCCACCCACTCCTCGTCGAACGGTGTGCAGAGGAAGTGGATGGCGCGCCGGGCGCAGTGGGCGGCCAGCACGGGCAGCCACGCCGGCGACAGCTCCATCGCCTCGATGATCTCGTAGATCGAGCGCGGGTCGCCGAGGTAGTCGGACGTGCCGGCGCTGCGCGGGTAGAGCGTGCGCGCGCGGAAGCCCTGGAACTTCACCGCGTCGGCGCCGGCCTCGGCGGCCACGTCGATGAGCGCCAGCGCCGTCTCCAGGCTGCCGTTGTGATTCGAGCCCGCCTCGGCAATGACGTAGCACGGTTCGCCGTCGCCGATCCATCGCTGGCCGACGCGCAGTCTCATCGCACGGCTCCCTCGCCCTCGACGAGGGAGGCCGCGACGTCGAGCAGGCGGTCGGAGGCCTTGCCGTCGTCGCGGCCGACGAATTTCTCGAGGTACTGGGCGCGCGCGGCCGGCTCGAGCGGAAAATCCCCGAGCCGACGCCGCGGGAGGTCGGCGACCAGCGCCGCGACGCTGACGGGGTACGTCACCCCTGGGAAATTGAAGCTGCTCCCGGACGCCGTCGAGAGGAACGACGCCCGGAGGGTCGGCGAGAAGCCCAGGTCGTCCGCGTCGGCGGTCACGCAGACGGACGGCACCCCGGCATAGGCCGCTTCGTAGGCCACCGTGCTGAAGAAATGCACGCACAGCGAGGCGATGCTCATCAGCTCCAGGATCGTCGCCGGATAATCGGTGCTGTCGTAGCGTACGTGATCCGCCACCGTTCTGAGATAGGACGCCACCGGATCCTTCGCGCGGGCCTTGACGATGAGTGCGGCGCCGTTGGCGTCGCAGAAGGCGCGCACGGCCTGCACCACGCCCCGGTCGTCCCAGCCGTTGGCGACGTCCCGAGCATATCGACGCCCGGCCGGCAGCCGGACGGCCAGTCGCTGGCGCAGCCGGCCGGCGCGATCGATCAAGCGGTCGGCGCGATGCATCCGGTGCGCGATCTTCGCCGTGTACGGGTTGGCCTGGAACGGCCCGTAGATATTCCTGGTCCAGAAGGTGCGCGGGTTGCTGAGGAAGGGGAACGGGCAATACAGGACGACGGGCCGCGTCGCCTCCAGTCCGAGCGTCGCCCGCACGGCGGCCGCGTCGGTCAGGTGGAACCCGTCCATTTCGGGGAAGCCGACGACGACGCCACGGTGGCGCAGCGTCGCCGCCACCGCCCGGTCGTCCACCGGCCCGGGAGCCCGGCCGCGCGTCTCGTCGAGCATGCGCAGCGAGTCGGCGGCCAGGGTCCGCCAGTGCTCGCTGTGCACGCCGATCGCGTCGAACGGCGTGGTGCCATCGCCGTCCACGAGGTCGCCGATGTTGAGCGTGTATTGCAGGGCGAGCCAGCGGACGCGGCCCTCGCGCGCGATCCCGGGCGCGCGGTAGAGCGTGATCGCGACGTCCGGGCTGGTGTCGGCGACGAGCCGGGCGAGCCCGTCGACCCCGAACTCGCGCAGGCATGGTCGACCCGAGCGGAAGGCCGGACCCGCATCGCGCCGCTCGAGCGCCCGGTCGCCCTTGAAACCCTCGTCGGCCGCCTTCCAGCATTCGACGTCCCAGCCGCGCGCGAGCGCCCGGTCGATGACCGGCCCCAGCAAGCGGTAATGGTTATCGCGCCTGATGAGAAACGCCACACGCATCAGCTGCTCCTGGCGGTAGTGCGCGTGGCGGCGAGCCGTACGATCTCGTCGGCGACACGCCCGGCCCCGCGACCGTCGATCGCGTGCCGGCCGTCGGCGGCCAGGCGGCCGCGCAGCGAGCGATCCGCGGCCACGCGGGCGACCGTCGCGGTCAGCGTCGCGAAGTCGGCCGGCACGACCAGGCCGGCGGCGCCGAGGTGCTCGATGTTCGGACGCTGGTTGTCGGCCAGGCAGACGGCGACGGTCGGTGTGGCCGCCGCCAGGCACTCGTAGAGCGTCATGCCGGCTGCGGTCACGGCGAGATCGGCGCCGGTGAGCAGGGGGCGCAGGCTCGGCACCGCCCCGTGGAGCGTCACGCCGTGCACCGGCGCCGACGCCCCCGGCACGAGACCCCCGACCACGTCGACCGTCGCGTCGGGCAGCGCCGAGCGTACGGCCGCCGTCGCCGCGGCCGTCTGGGCGGCCGGCGTGGCGCCACCCAGCGTCACGAGCACGCGCGCGACGCCGTCGCGCGCGCGCGGTGACGGCGTCGCCGCGAAGGCGGGGTCGAGCAGCGCGTAGCGCGCCCCGAGCAGCGTCACCGCCTCGGCGGGCACGCGATAGGCGAGCCGCTCGGCGTGCCAGGCGCCGTTGATCACGACGTCGGCGGGCACCGCGCGATCGGCGAGATCGTCGATGGCGACGACGAGCGCCGCGCGGCGCAGCGCGGTCAGCAGCGCGGCATCGGCGTGGTACGAGTCGACGACGACGACGTCGACGCCGCGGCCGACCAGCGCGTCGAGCACGCGTCCCGGCGCGCCCCACCAGGCCAGCGGCCGAGGGGTGACATCGGCCGCGACGGCCGCCAGCCCGGCCTCCAGCGCCCCGCTCACGAGGACGTCGACGCGCGCGCCACGCGCCCCCAGCGCCCGCGCGAGGGCAACGCAGCGCTTGAAGTGGCCCAGCCCGGCGTCGCCGCCGGCATCGGTGAGGAACGCCACGCGCAGCGCGGTCATCGCTGGTAGTGCTCCGCGACCTTCCGCACCGCGTGGATGACGTCGGCCACGTCCTGGTCGGTCATGCCCGGAAAGATCGGCAGCGTGAGCAGCCGCTCGGCGCCGTCCTCGGCGACGGGACAGAGCCCTCGCGTGTAGCCGCGCGCGGCGTAGTAGGGATGCCAGTAGGCCGGCACGTAGTGCAGCGTGACGCCGATGTTCTCGGCGCGCAGCGCGGCGTAGACCGTGGCGCGATCGGCGGACAGCCGCTGCGACTCCACCAGCACCGGAAAGATATGCCAGGCGTGCCGGGCGTCGGGCACGACCTGGGGCAGCGTGAAGCCGGGCACGTCCTTGCCGGTAGTTGTAGCCGAGGTCCACCATCTCCGACCAGAGGCGCCCGTGGGCGTCGCGCGTGCCGGCATCCGTCGCCAGGCCGTGGTTGCGAAAGCGCTGCATCCGCTCGGCCAGGCCGGCGTCGTCGGTCGTCACCACGCCGCCCTCGCCGGTCGTGATGTGCTTGACCGGATGGAGACTGAAGACGGTGAGGCCCTCCCCGCCGCCGACGCGACGGCCGCCCACCTCGGCGCCGAGCGCGTGGGCGGCGTCCTGGATCAGCACGAGACCGCGGGCGCGGGCCAGGCGCTCCCACGCGTCCAGGTCGCACGCCTGGCCGGCGAAGTGCACGGGCATCAGCGCGCGCGTGCGCGGCGTGAGCGCGGCGGCGGCGGCGGCCGGGTCGAGCGTGAGGGTGTCCGGGCGCACGTCGGCGAAGACCGGCCGGGCGCCCTGGTAGAGGACGGCGTTTGACGTCGCCACGAACGTCAGCGGCGTGGTGACGGCTTCGTCGCCGGGCCCGAGGCCGGCGGCGAACACGGCCGTGTGCAGCGCCGCGGTCCCCGAGCTGACGGCCACCGCGTGGCGCGCCCCCACCGCGGCGGCGAACGCGCGCTCGAAGTCCGCCACCGCGGGGCCGGTCGTGATGAGCCCGTCGCGCAGCGTCGCCACCACGGCCTGCACGTCGGCGGCGTCGACGAGGTGGCGGCCGTACGGCAGCAACGCGCTCCGGACGGGCCGGCCGCCGTGCAGGGCCAGCGGATCAGCCACGGGCCAGGTCCTGCATCTCGGCACCGCTGAGCCACCACTGATTCGTGTCGCTCGAGTAGCGGAAGCCGGCGCCGGGCCGCTTCCCGCCTTCCCAGGCGGGAAACGGCCACGAGGGATAGATGGGCTCCACCACGAACATGTCGTCGAACTCGACGGCCTGGCGGCTCTCGTCCTCGGAGATCAGGATCTCGTGCAGCTTCTCGCCGGGCCGGATGCCGATGACGTCCACCCGGCAGCCGGGCGCCACCGCCTGCACGAGGTCGAGGATGCGCATGCTGGGGATCTTGGGCACGAAGATCTCGCCGCCCCGCATCCGCTCGATGCACCGGATCGCGAAGGCGACGCCGTCCTCGAGCCGGATCCAGAAGCGCGTCATGTCGGGGTCGGTCACCGTCACCGTGCCGGTGCGCTTCTGCTCGGCGAAGAGCGGGATGACGCTGCCCCGGCTGCCGATGACGTTGCCGTAGCGCACCACGCTGAAGATCGTGGAACGCGGGTGGCCGTAGGCGTTGCCCTGCACGACCAGCTTCTCGGCGCAGAGCTTGGTGGCCCCGTAGAGGTTGATCGGGTTGACGGCCTTGTCGGTGCTGATGGCCATCACCCGCGGCACGCCCTGGTCGATCGCCGCGTCGATGACGTTCTTGACCCCGATGACGTTGGTCTGGATCGCCTCGAAGGGGTTGTACTCGCAGGAGGGGATCTGCTTGAGGGCGGCGGCGTGGATCACGACGTCGACGCCGTGCATCGCGCGCTCCAGCCGCTCCTTGTCGCGCACGTCGCCCACGAAGAAGCGCAGGCTGGGATCCTTGAAGCGCCCCATCATCTCCGACTGCTTGAGCTCGTCGCGGCTGAACACCACCAGGCGGCGCGGGTGGTATTTCTCGAGCATGATCTCCACGAACTTGTTGCCGAACGAGCCGGTGCCGCCGGTCACCAGCACCGACGCCTCCGCCCAGTTCACGACGCCCTGGACACCGCCCACGGTCGCCCTCCCCTGTCGCGCCGGCCTGCTCATACCGCGCCGGCCTCGCTGAACTGCAGCCGGTACAGGCTGCCGTAGGTCTCGCTCGTCTCCAGCAGTTGCGCGTGGCGCCCGACCGCCTCCACCCCGCCCCGGTTGAGGACCACGATCGTGTCGGCGTGCAGCACCGTCGACAGCCGGTGCGCGATGACGATCGACGTGGCCCCCTGCACGACCTGCTCGATCGCCTGGCGCACCAGGCGCTCCGACTCGCTGTCGAGCGAGCTCGTCGCCTCGTCGAGGATGAGGATGGGCGGGCTGCCGACCACCGCCCGCGCGATGGCGATCCGCTGGCGCTGGCCGCCGGACAGGCGGATGCCGCGATCGCCCACCACCGTGTCGTAGCCGTCCGGGAACTCCACGACGAAGTCGTGCGCGTTGGCCACGCGGGCGGCGCGCACGATCTCGGCCTCGGCCACGTCGTCGCGACCGTAGGCGATGTTGTCGCGGATCGTCGTGTTGAACAGCAGCGGCTCCTGGGCGACGACGCCGAAGAGTCGGCGATAGGCGTGCTGCCGCAGCGACCGGAGGTCGCGCCCGTCGATGGTGATCACGCCGGCGGTGGGATCGTACAGGCGCAGCACGAGGTCGACCAGCGTCGACTTGCCGACGCCGCTCGGCCCCACCACCGCCACCACCTCGCCCTTGCGGACGTCGAGGGTCACCCGCCAGAGCACCGGCTCGCCGTCGCCGTAGCGGAAGGTGACGTCGCGCAGCGCGATGCGGTCGCGGAACGCGTCGATCGTCTCCGCGCCGTCGGGCACGGCCGGGCGCTCGGCGAACAGCTCGTCCACCCGGCTGGTGGCCGCCAGGATGCCCTGCATGGCCGTGTAGGCGCCGGCCAGGAGGCCGATCTGGACCATGACGGCGCGGCCCACATAAAGGAAGAGGAAGAACGCCGGCGCGGTGAGACGTCCGGCCAGGAGCTCCCACGCCGCCAGGAGGATCAGCCCGGCCTCCACGACGTAGTTGACGACGGCGCGCGCCGGCTCCTCGATGTGCTTGTACACGCCGAACTTCACGTTGACCCGCAGCACCTCGCGCAGCGTGGCGCCCAGCCGCCGGAGCTCGAACGTCTCCGCCGCGAACGACTTCACCGTGCGGACGTTGACGAGCGCCTCCTGGAAGCGCGAGGCCACCTCGGCCAGCACCGAGAACTGGTCGGTCGCGAACCGACGCACGGGCCCGCGGATGCCCCGCGTGACCGCATAGTGCAGCACCGCGGCGGCGAGGGCGGCTCCGACCAGGCGTGGATTCGTCCGCGCCAGCAGGTAGGCGTAGAACGCGATGAGCAGTGGCGCGCTGAAGACCGTGCAGACGATCGTCTCCAGGCCCGCGGTGGCGGAGCGCGTGTCGGTGGACAGCCGCGAGACGAGCTCGGCCGAGCGGTGACGCGTGAAGAAGCTCATCGACATCGTCAGCAGATGGCGGAAGAGATCGGCCTGCAGCGCGCTGGCCGCGCGCACGCGCAGCCACAACGCCAGCAGGTAGTTGCCGAAGTCGAGCCAGCCCTTGACGAGGCCCACGGCGACGTAGGCCAGGCAGAGCAGCGCGATGGCGCGGAAGCGATCGTCGACCGCGGAGGCGCCGAGCCACCCGAGCACCGCGCCGCCGAGATTGGTCAGGCTCAGGCCACCCAGCCCCACACCGCCGGCCGGCGTCGGCCGGGCGCCGCCCAGCGCCAGGTCGAGGATCGGCGCCATGACGACGGGCAACAGCGCGGCCAGCCCGGTGGCCAGCGCGCTGGTCAGCAGCAGCACTCCCAGCGCCGGCCAGTACGGCGCCACGTAGCGGCGCAGCAGCCGCGCGAGGCGGCGCGCGTCGGCGAAGCGGCTCACGCGCCGTTCCCGTTCGCGGCCGGCGTCAGCCGCCGCAGCGTCAGGCACTTGGCGGCCGGGATGCCCTGGCGCACGAGCGCGGCGACTTCCACCTGCGGCCGGTCGAATGTCGCCACGATCACGGCGTCCAGGTCCTCGGGCCGCAGCGCGGCGGCAGCCTGCACGGGAAAGCCGAGGAACTCGCCGCCGGCGGTGGGCGCGAAGACGCCGATCGGCTCCAGCCCGAACTCCTTCAGCGTGAGGTAGGCCAGCTCGGCCGCCTCGCCGGGACCGTAGAGCGCCACGCGCTTCATGCCCCGCCCGGCCATGAGCGCCAGCGACGCCCGCAGCGTCTCCCGCGTGCGGCGGAAGAGGTGCAGCGAGTAGAGCATGTGCTCGTAGGTGAGCCGGCTCTTCTCGGTCAGGCCCTTGGCCGTCAGCAGATACCGCAGCCGCTTGCGCGCGGCGGGCTTGGTGGGGAACTCGGTGATCTTCACGTAGCCCTTGCGGCTGAGCCGGCGCAGGTAGAGGTTCACGAGACCGAGCGCGATCCCCACCCGCTCGGCCAGCGCGCGCTGGCTGAGCGGCCGGCCCTCACCGATCGCGGTCAGGATCTCCAGCTGGCGGGCGTCGTGACGGTCCATCCGGTCAGCGCACGAAGCCGCGCCGGCGGAGCTCGTCGAGGACGCGGCGGGCGTTGTCGGCCACCGAGTGGCTCACAGTGTCCAGCGTCAACTCGGCCGCCGCCGGCGCCTCGTACGGATCGTCGATGCCGGTGAAGCCGCGCAGCTCGCCGCGCCGCGCCTTGGCGTAGAGGCCCTTGCTGTCACGCGCCTCGCACACGTCGAGCGGGGTGTCGACGAAGACCTCGACGAAGCGGTCGGCGCCGACCATCGCGCGGCACTCGTCGCGGGTCGCCCGGTAGGGGCTGACGGCGGCGCACAGGGCCAGGCCGCCGTGGCGCACGATCTCGGCGGCGACGAAGCCGATGCGGCGGATGTTCGTGTCGCGATCCTCGCGGCTGAAGCCCAGGCCCTTGGACAGGTGCGTGCGGACGACGTCGCCGTCGAGCAACGTGACCTGGCGGCCGCACTCGAGCAGCAGCACCGTGAGGGCGTCGGCAGTCGTGGACTTGCCGCTGCCGCTGAGGCCGGTGAACCAGACGCAGACGCCCTGGCGGTGGCGCGGCGGGTACGTCTCGGCGAGGATCTCGGCGACCTCCGGCCGCGTGAACCACGCCGGCAGCGGGCGGCCCTGGTTCAGGTACTGCTCGCGCACCTGGGTGCCGGAGATCGAGGCGGTGCGCGTGGCGGCGCTGACGCGCGAGATCTCCTCGTAGCGATCCTCGTCGGGCAGGTACACCAGCTCGCTGAACGGCACCATCCGGACGCCGAGCTCGTCGCGATGCTTGGCCACGAGCTCCTGGGCGTCGTAGGGACCGTAGAACGGCCGGCCGGCGGAGTCGACGCCGGGGCTCGCGTGGTCGCGGCCCACGATGAAGTGGTTGGCGCCGTGATTGCGCCGGATGAGGGCGTGCCAGAGGGCTTCGCGCGGGCCCGCCATGCGCATGGCCAGCGGCAGCAGCGCCAGCACGATCCGGTCGCTCTCGTAGTACTTCTCGGCCAGCGCCTTGTAGCCGCGCACGCGCGTGTAGTGATCGACGTCGCCGGGCTTCGTCATACCGACCGACGGGTGCAGCAGCAGCACGCCGTCCGCGCCGGCGACGGCACGCTTGGTCAGCTCCTCGTGCACGCGGTGCAGCGGGTTGCGCGTCTGGAATGCGACGACGTTGGCGCGGCCGAGGGCGGCCAGCCGGGCGCGGGTCTCGGCGGGCGTGAGGCGCAGGTCGCGGAAGTCGTGGCGGGCCGGCGGCTGCAGCTGCTGCAGCCGCCCCGAAACGTTGAGGCGGCCCCAGCGCTGCATCTCGGCCACCAGGGGATGCCGGGCGTCGAGCGTGCCGAACACCTCGCCAGCGACCGGCCGCCAGTCCCACTCGTAAATCTCCTCGACCGTCATCACGGCGAGCAGGTCGTTGCGGCTGTCGCGCAGCGCGACGCGCCCGTCGAGTCGCAGGCCGGCGGCGCCGGGCTCGACCGGCAGCGTCACCGGGATCGGAAACAGCGCGCCCCCGGCCAGCCGCATCTCGCCGACCACCCGGTCGTGATCGGCGCGCGACATGAAGCGCTCGAGCGGCGAGAAGCCGCCCGAGGCGAGCAGCTCGAGGTCGCACACCGCGCGATCGGAGAGCTGCAGCGAGGGCAAGCGGGCGGCCTCCGCCCGCAGCGCCGTCGCCTCGGCGGCGGCCACCTGCAGGTCGACGAGGCGCCCGCCGTGGGGAGCAACGAGAGCGGTCATCGACGGGGCGCGGGAGCGCCGGGCATGTTCAACACCTGAACACGAATTCTAGCAGCACAGCGGGTGGGGGCCGGTCAAATCCTTGATGCGCCGCGCCCGGCGCGCCGAGAGGCGGCGGGAGGGACGCAGGTCGGACGGAGGGCCGCTATTCTCCGAGGATCTGGACGGTGATCTCTCGTTTTCGCGGCCCGTCGAGCTCCGCGAAGATCACCGACTGGAACCGCCCCAGCGACAGCTCGCCGTTCACGAGCCCGACGGCGAGGTTGCGACCGAGCAGCGCGGCCCGCAGGTGGGCGTGGGCGTTGCCCCGCTCACAGTCGGAGAAGCGCGGGTCATCGTGACGGTAGCCGCCCCGCTCCGGCACCAGCCGCTCGATGAGCCCCTTGAGATCGTCGATCAACGCGCTCTGAAACTCGTTGATGAAGAGCGCGCAGGTCGTGTGGAGCGTATTGATGAGCGCGATGCCGTTCGCCACCGGGAACTGCTGAACCACCTCACGGATGAGCTTGGTGATGTCCGAGACCTCGGTACGCTCCTCCGTCGACAGCGTCAACGACGTACTGAAGACCTTCATGTCCGTGCATTCTCCGAGGCGCCCGTCAGATTCGCCAGCGATGTTCAAGCCGGCGTGCCAGCGCCGAGGCCAACCGATACGATAAAGGTACCTTTGCACAATTGTCAAATAAGGATGCTCAAGCGGTCTTCGGGTCCAGCAGGTCGCGCAGGCCGTCGCCCAGAAGGTTCAGACCAAGCACGGTGAGGGCGATGGCCCCGCCCGGAAAGACGGCGAACCACGGATTGAGCGACAGGAAATTCTGCGCCTCCTTCAGCATGAGCCCCCACGACGGATACGGCGGCTGCGTTCCCAGACCCAGATACGCTAGCGCCGCCTCGGCCAGGATCGCCACGGGAAAGCTGGTGGTGGCCTGCACGATGAGCGGCGGCAGCGAGTTCGGCAGGATGTGACGCAGCAGCAGCCGCGCGTCGCGGCCGCCGAGCGCGCGCGCGGCCACCACGAACTCGCGCTCGCGCAGCTCGAGCACCGAGCCGCGGGCGAGTCGGGCGAAGGCGGGGACGAAGGCGATGCCGATCGCGACCATGCTGACGACCATGCCCGGCGAGAACACCGCGGTGAACAGCAGCGCGGAGAGAATGGCCGGAAACCCCTGCACGGCGTCGACCAGCCGCATCAGCCACTCGTCGAGCCAGCCGCCGACGTAGCCGCTCAGGAGGCCGAGCACCACCCCGACGCCGGCGCCGATGCCGACGGCGATCACGCCGACGGCGATCGAGGTGACGGCGCCGGTCATGACGCGCGACAGGATGTCGCGGCCGAACTGATCGGTCCCGAACGGATGGACACCGGAGGGCCCCTGCAGCCGGCCACCGATCGACATCGCCAGCGGATCGGCCGGTGTGTAGAGCAGGCTGAGGCCGGCGGTGGCGAGCAGCGCGATCGTGATGAGAGCGCCGAGCGTGAAGGTGAGGTGGCGCAGCGGCCGCCGGCGGGCCACCCTACTCGTACCGGATTCGCGGGTCGAGGAGGCCGTAGGCCAGGTCGACCGCGAAGTTGATGACGACGATGACGGAGGCCACGAACAGTGCGACCCCCTGCACCACCGGCAGGTCGCGCGCGGTGATCGCGCCGAGGGCCAGGCGACCGAGGCCCGGCAGCGCGAACACCGACTCCAGCACGATCGAGCCCGCCACGAGCTGCCCGAGCTGGATGCCGGCCACGGTCACGATCGGGATCAGCGCGTTGCGGAGCGTGTGCCGGGCCAGCACGCGCGGCTCGCTCACGCCCTTGGCGCGCGCGGTGCGCACATAGTCCTCCCGCAGCACGTCGAGCACGGCCGAGCGCGTGGCCCGCACCAGCACCGCGGCCTGGAAGAACCCGAGCGCGACCGCCGGCAGCAGCAGCGAGCGGAGGGCCGGTCCGACGCCGGCCGACCAGCCGTCGAAGCCGCCCGAGCGCACCCAGCCGAGCCGCACCGAGAAGAAGAGGATGAGCAGCAGGCCCGACCAGAACTGCGGGACCGAGATGCCGATCTGCGACACGATCATGGCCGCGTAGTCCCCGGCGCGCCGATGGCGGGTGGCGGCGTAGAGGCCGAGCGGCAGCGCGGCCAGCACCATGAAGGCGGCGGCCAGGAGGGTCAGCGGCAGCGTCACCGGCAGGCGGGAGAGGATGAGCGCGCCGACGGGCACGTCGTACTGGATCGAGCGCCCCAGATCGCCGCGCAGCGCGCCGGCGACCCAGGTCAGGTATTGCAGCGGCAGCGGCCGGTCGAGGCCCATCGCCCGGCGCAGGCGGTCGCCGGCCTCGCGGCCGCCCTCGGTGCCCATGATGACGGCCACCGGATCGCCGGGCAGCACGCGCACGACCACGAACACCAGCGCCGAGACGAAGAGGAGGGTGACGGCGAGCGCCGCGACCCGCCGGGCGGCGTAACCGCGCACGCGCTAGGCGAGGCTTACTTGGCCGGCGTCCACGAGACCTCGGAGAGGTCGGCGGCCGGAACGGGCAGGTCCTTCCAGAGGCCCTGCACGCCCTTCTTGGCCACCGCCAGGCGGGGGTGCATGTAGAGCCACACCGCCGGCGCCTCCTCCACCAGCAGCTTCTGCATCTGCACGTAGAGGTCGCGGCGCCTGGCGTCGTCCACGGTCTCCTCGGACTTCGTGAAGAGCTCCTGGAACTTCGGGCTGTCGTAGCGGAAGTAGTACTTCGGGTTCGCGTAGTTCTTGATGTCCCACGCCTCGGCGTGTCCGATGATCGTGAGGTCGTAGTCGGCCTCGCGGAAGACGCGGGCGAGCCACTGCGCCCACTCGATCTGCTCGATCTTCACATTGACGCCGACCTTGCGCAGGTTGTCGACGATCACCTCACCCGAACGCACCGTGTACTGGTACTGGGGCGAGACCCGGAGGACGGATTCGAACCCGTTCGGGTAGCCGGCCTCGGCCAGCAGCTTCCTGGCCCGGGCGGGATCGTAGGGCATCGCGTTCGAGAGGTCGACGTAGTAGGGATTGAGCGGATCGACGTTGGTGCCGAGGATCTTGCCCATGCCGAACATGGCGCCCTTGAGGACGTCCGGCTTGTTGATCGCGTACGTCATCGCCCGCCGCACGCGCACGTCGCGGTAGGGCTTGCGCGAGTTGTTCATGGCGAGGATGACGTCGTTGGTGGTGTCGCCCACGATGACCGTGAACCGCGGGTCCTTCTGCAAGTCCTGCACGTGCTCGGCCCCGAGCCCGAACAGCGAGGCGTCGATGTCGCCGGCCTTCAGGGCGGCCTGGATCGCGTTGGGATCGGTGATGAAGCGGAAGGTGACGCGATCGAGCTTCGGCAGCCCCTTGACGTAGTAGTCCTTGTCGCGCGGATAGATCACCGAGCCCTGACGCGCGATGTTCTGCAGGAAGTTGGCGTTGACGCTCTTGAGCGTGAAGGTGACGGTGTAGTCGTCCTTGACGATGATGTCGCCGATCGCCTCGTAGTCCTTCGCGTAGGGATGCTTGGTCTCCGGGTTCAGCGCCCGCTCGAACACGTACTTCACGTCGGCGGCCTTGAGCTCGCGGCCGTTGTGGAAGCGCACACCGCGCCGGAGGAAGAACGTGTAGTTGCGGTTGTCCGCGGTGTGCCACCGCTCGGCCAGCCACGGCACGAGCTTGCCGTGTCGATCGACCTTCAGCAGGCACTCCTGGATGTTGTAGAGAACGACCCCGGCGGTGGCCGAGGCCGGCGTCGCGGTGAGGTCGAGGCCGGGCGGCTCGGTCGACACCTGGACGACGAGGTTCGGCGGACCCTGGGCGTCGGCCCCGGCGCCGCCGGCCACCGCCACCAGCGCCGCGCCCAGCATCGCGAGCAGCGCTCGGCGCGTCATGCGCTCCTCCTGAAGTAGTCGACCGTCCGCCGGAAGCCTTCGTCGAAGTCGACCTGCGGCACGTAGCCCATCAGCTTCTCGGCCTTGCTCACGTCGGCCTGGGTGTGCGGCACGTCGCCCGCCCGGGCCGGCGTGTGCCGCCGTGCCACGGGATGGCCGAGAATCTTCTCCAGCCGCCCGATGATCTCCAGCAGGCTCACGCGATTGCCGCAGCCGACGTTGAAGGCCTCGCCGGCGGCGGCCGGCGCGCTCGCCGCGGCCAGGTTGGCGTCGACCACGTTGTCGATGTAGGTGAAGTCGCGCGACTGCTCGCCGTCGCCGTGCACCTCGAGCGGCGTGCCGTGCAGCGCCCACAGGATGAAGCGCGGGATGACGGCGGCGTACTCGGAGGCGGGGTCCTGCCGCGGTCCGAAGACGTTGAAGTAGCGGAGGCCCACCGTCTCGACGCCGTAGAGCTGCGTCCACACCCGGGCGTATTGCTCGCCGGCCGCCTTGGAGACCGCGTAGGGCGAGATCGGCGCCGGCGGCTGGTCCTCGCGCTTGGGCAGCTCCGGCCGGTCGCCGTACACCGACGACGACGACGCGTACACCACGCGCCGCACGCGCTGGCGCCGCGCCGCCTCGAGCACGTGCAGCGTGCCCGTCACGTTCCGCGCGTTCGTGCCGAGCGGATCGTCCACCGACCGCGGCACCGACCGCAGCGCCGCCTGATGAAAGATCACCGACGCCCCCGTCGCCACCCGCTCCACCGTGTCGAGATCCCGGATGTCGCCGCGCACGATCTCCAGCCGGTTCCCGGCGGCGGCCGCAAACGGCAGGTTCGCCTCGCTACCGGTCGAGAAATCGTCGAGCACCCGTACCGTCGCCCCCGGCTGATCACGCAACAGCCGCTCGACGACATGCGACCCGATGAACCCCGCCCCACCCGTCACGACAAAGACCGATCGCGTCCCGGAATTCACGCCGCGATTGTAACACCCCGCCACGAAATACCCGTCGGGCAGGACCACGCGGCCGAGCGCCGGTCAACACGACCCGACGCGAGGACGGTGCGGACTGCGGACCAGGACGGGCCGGCTCGCCGCCCGGGCCAGCGGGGCGCCGCCTGGTGACGGCGGCCGGCGCGCGAGGCGCCGGCGCGACGAGGACGCGGCATCAGCGCGCGAGCGTCGCGGAGCCGAGGCCGCTGCCGGCCTGGCGATATTCCTCGCGCGGCGGCGCGAAGATATCGAGCACGACGCAGCGAGAGTCGAGCGTGCGCCCGCCGTGGGGGACGTTCGGCGGCGTCTGCCAGAAGTCGCCGGCCTTGACGTGATGCTCGACGCCGTCCTGGATCCGTACCCACTCACCCTCGAGACACACGCCCCACTGCTCGTTGGGATGCGCGTGCAGCGGCGACACCGAGTGCGGCTCGAGGGTGACGACCGAGAGCATGGCGTTGACGCCGGGGAACACGCGGGCGGTCACCCCGGCCGCCAGCTGGCGCACGATGCCGCCCTCGCGCAGGTTGTGGAAGCACGATCCCTCGCTCATGACCTCCTCCTCGTTGAACAGGCTGACTCGACCATTTACACTATCTCCGCCGGCGGCGCCGGGAAGCTGCGTCGAGCGCGTCAGGAGGCAGGGTGCGGTTCTTCGTCGCGATGGTCTCGCATGAGACCAACACGTTCAGCCCCATCTCCACCGATCGTGGCCAGTTCGAGGCGCGCGACCTGCGCTACGGCGGCGAGATCCTCGAAGCCTACCGCGACACCGGCACCTGTCTGGGCGGGATGATCGACGGCGCCGCCGCCCGCGGCGTCACCCTGGTGCCCTCGCTGGCCGCGGCCGCCTCGCCGGCCGGCCGCGTGCTCAAGAGCTTCTACGCCGAGACGCGCGAGCGGCTGCTGGCCGACCTGCGCGCGGCGGGACCGCTCGACGGCGTCCTGCTCGACCTGCACGGCGCGATGGTGGTCGAGGGCATCGACGACGGCGAGGGCGACCTGCTGCAGGCCGTGCGCGGCGCAGTGGGATCGGTGCCGATCGCGGTCACGCTCGATTTCCACGCCAACGTCACGCGCACGATGGTCGAGACGGCCACGCTGCTGCACGGCTACAAGACCTATCCGCACGTCGACATGGACGCGCGCGGGCGCGAGGCGGCCCTGCGGCTGGCCGACGTGGCCGGCGGGCGCCTGCGGCCCACCGTCGCCTTCCGCCAGCCGCCGATGCTGCCGCCCATCGCGGGCCAGGCCACCGCGCGGGGCCCGATGCGCCGGCTCTACGATCTGGCCGACACGATGGAGCGGCGGCCGGGCGTGATCTCGATCTCGGTGTTCGCCGGGTTCCCGCTGGCCGACATCCACGACGCCGGACTGTCGATCTACGTGGCGACCGATCGCGACCAGGCGCTGGCCGACGCACTGGCCGACGAGCTGGCCGAAGCGGCGTGGGCGCTGCGCCGCGAGTTCCTGCACACCGCGCTGTCGGTGAAGGACGCGGTCGCGCGGGCGCTGGCCCTCGACGGCCGGCCGGTCGTGCTGGCCGATATCGCCGACAACACCGGCGGCGGCGCCGCCGGTGACACCACCGGCATCCTGAGAGAGCTGCTGCGGGTGGGCGCCCGCAGCGCGACGGTGGCGTGCCTGTGGGATCCGCCGGCCGCGCGCGCGTGCGCCGACGCCGGCGTCGGCGCCACCGTGAGCCTCGCGGTCGGCGGCCGGATCGATCCGCGTCACGGTGCGCCGCTGGCCGTGACCGGCCGTGTCCGCACGCTCTCCGACGGTCGCTTCGTCCACAAGGGACCGATGTGCCGCGGGCTGGAGGGCCGGCTGGGGACGACCGCCGTGCTCGACGTCAACGACGTCAAGATCATCCTCATCTCCCACCGGTGGCAGACGCTCGACCCCGAGATGATCCGCTTCGTCGGCATCGATCCCGCCGCCGAGAAGCTCCTGGTGGTGAAATCCTCCGTGCACTACCGTGCCGCGTTCGAGCCGATCGCCCGCGCGATCCTCGAGGTCGACGCGCCCGGGCTGTCTTCTTCCAATCTGGGACGGTTCCCGTTCGCGCACGTGCGGCGGCCGATCTTCCCCCTCGACGACCTGTAACAGCGACGCCACCAGGGAGACGCCGATGCCCGCTGCCGCGTTCAACGCCGGAGACTTCAGGGTGTTCGACGTGAAGGGCTTCCAGCCGCGCATGACGGAGATCCGCGGCCGCATCCGGCCCAAGCTGGAGGCGCTGGGCCACAGCCTGGCGCCCGGCGTGAGCCGCGCCACCGGCGGGCCCAGCTTCGCCCACGTCGCCAGGCACGCCCGCCGCACGGTGAACGCGCCCGACGACACGTGGGTGGCCTTTGGCCCCGACACGCGCGGCTACAAGAAGCACGGCCACTTCAAGGTGGCGGTATCGCGTCACTGCGTGCGCTTCCTCTTCGAGGTCGGGCCCGAGCACGCCGACAAGAAGCGCTGGGCGAGCGCCTGGAAGCGCAGCGCCGGCAAGCTCGGGCCGGTGCTCCGACGGGTGCGCGGGCTGGCCTGGTTCAAGAACGAGCACGACGAGGCGCCGGCGACACCGCTGGCCGATCTCACGCCCGACCAGCTGGCCGGGCTGGCCGACGAGCTGATGCGCACGCGCGACGGCCAGCTCGTCCTGGGCCGCGCCGTCCCGGCCGACGAGGCGGCCCGCTGGACCGAGGCGCAGTATCGCAGCGCCGCGCTGGAAACCTTCCGGATGCTCGCGCCGCTCTATCGCCTCCGGTCGTGAGCGTTCGCGCCGCCGACGCGCGGGGCGTCATCTTCGACATGGATGGCGTCCTGATCGATTCCGGCGCCCACCATCGCGACGCCTGGCGCCTCCTGCTCGGCGACATGGGCGTCGAGCCGCCGCCGGACTACTGGCGCCTCACCATCGGCCGCCCGGCCGAGGAGGCGGTGCCGCTCCTGCTCGGCCGCGCGGTCGCCCGCGAGGAGGCGGTGGCGCTCGCCGCGCGCAAGCGCGAGCTCTACACGCAGCTGACCGCCCGCGGCATGGTGGCGATCCCCGGCGCGCCGGCCTTCGTCGAGGTCCTCGTGCGGCTGGACGTGCCGCGGGCAGTGGCGACCTCGGCGTCACGGCGCGACGCCGAGGTGCTCCTGGGCGAGGTCGGCCTGCGGCAACACTTCGGGACGATCGTCACCGCCGAGGACGTGCAGTGGGGCAAGCCGAACCCGGAGGTCTATCTGAAGGCGGCGGCCGGGATCGCGCTGCCGCCGCGCACGTGTCTCGTGTTCGAGGACTCGCTGGTGGGCGTCCACGCCGCTCGCAACGCCGGCATGCGCGTCATCGGCGTGACCACCGCCCACACCGGCCGCGAGCTGGTCGGCGCCGGCGCCGAGCGCGCCATCACGGATTTCCAGGGCTTCGCATGGCCCGTGTGAGCACGCCGGAGTTCTGGGAGCGGCTCTACGCCACCGGCGGCGACGGCTGGGAGCTCGGCCGCGCGGCGCCTCCGCTCGTGGATTTCGTCGAGACCACGCCGCCGGCCCGCGGCCGCGTCGCGGTGCCGGGCTGCGGCCGCGGCCACGACGCGCGGTTCCTGGCCGCGCACGGTTACGACGTCACCGGCTTCGACTTCTCGACGGCCGCGGTGACGGCCGCGCGCGCGCTGGCCCGGCGCGAGGGCGTCGACGTCGCGTTCGAGCAGCGCGACGTCTTCACGCTGGCGCTCGACCACGCCCACGCCTTCGACGGCGTGTGGGAGTACACGTGCTTCTGCGCGATCGATCCCGCGCGCCGCGCCGACTACGTGCGGACGATGGCCGCCATCCTGCGGCCGGGCGGCTGGCTGCTCGCCTGCTTCTTCCCGCTGCGGGCGCAGACCGCGGGGCCGCCGTTCACGGTGTCGGCGTCCGAGATCCGCCGGTTGTTCGCGCCGGCCTTTCGCCTGGAGCGTGCGTTCCCGCCGCTGCGCTCGGCGCGCGCCCGCCAGGGTCGCGAGTGGATGGTGCTGGCGCGCCGCCACCGGTGACTGTGATACCCTGCAGTCCACGTCCCGCCGAGGAGGTCGTCGTGAAGTCCACCCGCGTCGCCCTGCTGCTCGTGCTGCTGCTCGCCGTGGCCGTCGGCGCGTCCGGCACGCGACCGGCGGCGGCGCAGGGACAGACGATCAAGATCGGGGTGCTCTTCGATCACACCGGCGCGTTCGCGGCCGGCGGCTCGCTCAACTGCTGGCGCGGCGCCAAGATGCTGATCGATTACGTCAACGAGAAGGGCGGGGTGCTCGGCAAGTACAAGATCGTCCAGGTCGACGCCGACGGCCAGTCGAAGGCCGAGGTGGCCATCAACGAGGCCGAGCGGTTGCTGAACGCCGAGAAGGTCGACATCCTGGCCGGCATCTATTCCTCGGCCCACGCGGTGCCGCTGGCCGAGAAGGTGGACAAGCAGAAGAAGTTCCTGTGGATCACCACCGCCATCGCCGACGCCGTGCTCAAGGACCGCAACCTCCAGTACACGTTCCGCCCGCAGCCGAACGGCAGCCTCTTCGGCGAGAATTCTGTCCAGTACGTGGCGCATTACTCCCAGGAGAAGCTGAAGAAGGCGCCCCGGGACGTCCGCGTCGCCATCATCCACGAGGACGGTCCCTATGGGACCGGCGTCGCCGCCGCCAACGAGGCGGAGGCGAAGAAGCAGGGCATGCAGATCGTGCTGAAGGAGGGCTTCTCGATCCAGTCGCCCGATCTCTCCTCCCTCGTGACGAAGCTGCGGGCCGCCCGGCCCGACGTGCTGCTCCACACCGGCTACGCCCCGGACATCTCGCTCTTCCTCCGCCAGGCCCGCGAGCAGGGGCTCCGCGTGAAGATCTACATCGGCCATGGCGCCGGTCACAGTCAGCTCGACAAGCTCAAGGAAGCCTTCGGCCCCGACGTGGAGGGCTTCCACACGGTCGATCCGCCCGCGGCTCAGCTGATCGATCCCAAGAAGCTGCGGCCGGGCGTGGCGGACCTCACGCAGGAGATGCTCAAGCGCTACAAGGCCTTCGAGCCGAACATCCCGGCCGCCCAGATCGCGCCGCACGTCTCGATGGGCTTCAACAACATGTGGATCCTCCTGAACGACGTGCTGCCGCGGGCCATCCAGAAGCACGGCGGCTTCTCGGCCGACGCCCTCGCGGCCGCCGCGCGCGAGACGGACATTCCGGAAGGCGGGACGCTGCAGGGCTACGGCGTGAAGTTCCAGCCGCCCGGGCATCCGATGGCGGGGCAGAACCTGCGCGCGATCGCCGCCGTCTTCCAGGTCGTCGAGGGCGGCCTGAAGCACGTCTATCCACCGGTGGTCGCCAGCCTGGGCAATCCGCCGGTGCTGCTGCCACCTTCCTCGCCCTGGGCCGCGCGCTGAGTTAGGAGACGTCGCCGCCGGAGCGCCACGCTCGGGCGCCGATCGGTCCCGTGCTCACTGTCACCGGCCTGACGAAGCAGTTCGGCGGCTTCATGGCGCTCAACGGCGTGTCGTTCGAGGTGCGCGAGAGGGAGATTCTCGGGCTGATCGGGCCGAACGGCTCGGGCAAGACGACGCTGTTCAATTGCGTGTCGGGAGCGCTGGTGCCGACCTCGGGCTCGATCCGCTTCCGCGACGAGGAGCTGGCCGGGCTGACGCCCGACGCGATCTGCCACCACGGCGTGGCGCGGACGTTCCAGATCCCGCGGCCGTTCCGCAAGCTCTCGATCCTGGACAACGTCGCGGTCGCGGCGCACTACGGGGCGGCGAAGCGCTCCAGCGAGGCGGCCGCCCGCGCGCGGGCGCGCGAGATCCTCGAGCTGGTGGGGCTGCCGACCGACGGCGCCGCGTCCACGACACTGCTCGGCGCCGGGGGCCTCAAGAAGCTGGAGCTGGCCCGCGCGCTCGCCACCGGCCCCCGGCTGCTGCTGGCCGACGAGAGCCTCGGCGGCCTCGATCCCGCCGAGATGCACGACGCCGCCGAGATGCTCAAGCGCGTGCGCGACCAGTACCGGATCACGATCGTCTGGGTCGAGCACATCATGGCCATGCTCATGCGCGTGGTCGATCGCATCGTCGTCCTCGATCACGGCGAGAAGATCGCCGAGGGCGTGCCGCGCCAGGTCGCGGAGGATCCGCGCGTGATCGAGGCGTACCTCGGCGAGAAGCTCGTCCTGGCCTGATGCTCGAGGTCCGTCGGGTCACGGCGGGGTACGGCGCGTTCACCGCGTTGTGGGACGTCAGCCTGACAGTCGCCGCCGGCGAGGCGGTCGCCGTGGTCGGGCCGAACGGCGCCGGCAAGACGACGCTGATGCGGGTCATCTCGGGACTCGTGCCGTCGCGCGGCGGTGAGCTCGTCTTCGAGGGAACGCCGCTCACGGGCCGGCGGGCCCATCAGATCGTGGCCCACGGCATCGCCCACGTTCCCGAGGGCCGCCGGATCTTCCCCGGCCTCACCGTCGCCGAGAACCTCAAGATGGGCGCCTTCCTGCCGCCGGCCCGCCGCGCGTATCGCCAGAGCCTCGAGCGAGTCTACGGGCTCTTTCCGGTCCTCGCCGAGCGCCGCGCGCAGCGGGCCGGCAGCCTCTCGGGCGGCGAGCAGCAGATGCTCGCGATCGGCCGCGCGCTCATGTCGCGGCCCAAGCTGATCCTGCTGGACGAGCCGTCCATGGGCCTGGCCCCGGTCATGGTGTTCCGCCTGTTCGACCTCATCCGGCGCGTCCGTGCGGAGGGCTACACGATCCTCGTCGTCGAGCAGAACGTCCGTCAGGTGCTGAAGCTCGTCGACCGCGCCTACCTGCTGGAGGTCGGGCGCATCCGCATGGAGGGACGCGCCGAGTTGCTGAGCGAGCAGGATTTCGTGCGCAAGGCGTACATGGGCCTCTGATGGATCCGATCTTCCTCGTCGAGGCCGCCATCAACGGCATCCTGCTGGGCGGCGTCCTCGCCGTCCTCGCGCTCGGCCTCAACCTGATCTTCGGCGTGCTCGACATCGTGTGGATCGCCTACGTCGACCTCGTCATGCTGGCGATGTACGCCTTCTACTTCATGGTGCAGGGGCACGGCTGGTCGGTGTGGGTGGCCGGGCCGGCCACGCTCGTGGTCGGCGCCCTGCTCGGCATCGCGGTGCACCTGCTGATCATCTCGCCGATCCTGACCAGCGCGCCGATCAACCAGCTGCTGGCCACCGGCGGGCTGCTCTTCTTCCTGCAGTCGTTCGCGACGTTCCTGTGGACGACCGACCACCGGTCGGTGCGGCTGAGCCTGCCCAGCGTGGAGATCGGCGGCATCTTCCTGCCGTTCACGCGGGTCATCCCCTTCGCGATCTCGATCCTGGCCATGCTGGCCCTCTACCTCTTCCTGCGCCACACGTACATCGGCACCGCGATCCGCGCGGTCTCCCAGGACCGGGACGCGATGGCGCTCATGGGCGCCAACCCCCAGCGCGTCTACGTCGTCACCTCGGCCGTCGGCGGCGCGATGGCCGGCCTCGCCGCCACGCTGCTGTCGTTCCAGTACTCGGTCCACCCGTTCTTCGGCGGCCAGTTCGGACCGCTCACGTTCATGATCTGCGTGCTGGGCGGGCTCGGCAACATGGTCGGCGCCTTCGTGGCCTCGTTCGTGATGAGCGAGATCATCGCCATCGGGGGCGTGATGTTCTCCACCGAGATGGGCTACGTCATCGCCTTCGTGGTGTTCATCGTCGTGATGTTCGCGCGGCCGGGCGGCATCCTGGCCAGGCGCGAATGAGCGGCCCCCGCCTGGCCGCCGCGCTGGCGATCGCCGCGCTCGTCGGCGCGCCGTTCGTGCCCATGGGCGGCATGCGCCAGTACGTCCTGCACGTCGCGATCCAGATCTTCATCTGGGCCTTCATCGGCAGCGCGTGGTCGCTGATGGGCCGCTTCGGCCTCGTCTCCCTCGGCCACGGCGCGTTTCTCGGCGTCGGCGCCTACACCACCGTGCTGCTCTGGAACCACTTCCGGCTCACGCCGTGGCTGGGCGGGCCGGCCGGCGTGGGGCTGGCCGTGCTGGTGGCGCTGGTGCTCGGCTATCCCTGCTTCCGGTTTCGCGTGGTCGGTCACTACTTCGGCCTCGTGACCCTCGCCGTCGGCGAGGTCGTGCGGCTGCTCATCATCGCCGAGCGCGACTGCACCGATGGCTCGCTCGGCCTCACCCTGAAGACCGCCGGCGGCGACTCCCTGCTGGCGGTCCAGTTCGCCGACAAGCGCGTCTTCTACTACGCGGCGCTGCTCGTCTGGCTGGCCGGCCTCTGGATCTGGCACCGCGTGGACCGCTCGATGGCGCGCGCGGCGCTGGAGGCGATCGGCGAGGACGAGACGGCCGCCGCCTCCGTCGGCATCCACGTCACCCGCTTCAAGCTCGGCATCACCGTCGCGTCGGCCGCGCTCACCGCCTTCGGCGGCGCGCTCTACGCGCAGTACATCACCTACGTGAACCCCGACACGCTGTCGGGCATCGGCGTCTCGCTGAAGATCGTCTTCGCCGTCGTGCTGGGCGGAATGTACTCGCTGCTCGGTCCGCTGATCGGCACCGCGCTGACCACGGCCCTGTCCGAGGGCTTGCGCATCGCCTTCGGCCTGAAGTTCCTCGGCATGGCCGAGACGATCTACGGCGTCCTGCTGATCGTCTTCATCATCTTCCTGCCGGCCGGGATCGCCGGCGGCGCCCGCCGCCTCGTCGGGCGACGGGTGGCGCCGGTGACGGCGAGTCCGGCGTAGGATCAGGGCCATGGCGGACTTTGCGGTGTACCCGGCCCGGGAGCCTTCCAAGGCCGCGCGCGCGCTGGTCGAGCAGGTCGAGCGCGACGGCGGCCACGTGCTGGCGGTCTACCAGGAGCCGATCGGCGAGCACTGGCAGCTCTTCGTCCTGCTCCCCCGCGCGAAGGTCGTCGCCAGCCCCTACCAGCGCGACGTCTCGCCGACGCACGTCAAGCGGCTCACCGAGGCGGTCAAGCGGATCGACCGCTTCGTAGACCCCATCCTCGTCGTTTCGCCGGAGGCGGGGGTCTACTGGACGCCGAACGGAAACCATCGCCGGACCGCGCTCGACAAGCTGAAGGCCGACTACGTTCCGGCGATCCTGGTGCCGGAGCCGGAGGTCGCGTTCCAGGTGCTGCCGCTGAACACCGAGAAGGCGCACAACCTCAAGGAGAAGTCGCTGGAGGTCATCCGGATGTACCGGGCGCTGGCCGAGCAGCAGCCCAGTTCCACCGAGGACGACTGGGCGCTGCAGTTCGAGTCGGCCCACTTCGTCACGCTGGGCCTGCTCTACGAGCAGAACAAGCGCTTCGCCGGAGGCGCCTTCGCGCCGATCCTCCGCCGGGTGGACAAATTCCTCAAGGGCGGGCTGCGCCGCGGCCTCGTGGACCGCACCGAGCGTGCGGAGATGGTGCGGGCGGCCGACGAGGTGCTGGCCCAGGTCGTCGCCAGGGTCAAGAAGCGCGGCATCAACCATCCCTACGTGAAGAACTACCTGCTGGCGCGCACCACGCCCCTGACGCGCGCGCGCAAGACGCTGCCGTCGTTCGAGCAGACCTTCAAGAAGCTGCGCGAGAACCTCGAAGACTTCGACGTGTCGAAGGTCCGCTACGACGAGATCCAGCGGTCGGCGATCATGATGGCGCCGGCGGGGCCCGAGTAGCCGTGGCCCGCGTGGCCCTCGTCACTGGCGGCAGCGGCGCGCTCGGCCAGGCGGTCGTCCACCGCTTCCTCGCCGACGGCGCCGCCGTCTGTGTGCCGTGGATCGTGGAGAGCGAGCGCGAGCGGCTGCAGGCCTCGGTGGACGCCGCCGCGCGCGCGCGCCTGACCCTGGAGCGCTGCGACGTGAGCGATGAGGCCGCCATGGCGCGACTGACCGCGGCGCTGGTCGAGCGCCACCGGCGCCTCGACGTCCTGGTCACCGGGGTGGGCGGCTTCGCCGGCGGCCGTCTCGTCGAGACCGATCGCGCCACCTGGGATACCATGCTCGCGCTCAACCTGACGACGGCGTTCACGGCCGCGCGCGCGACGCTGCCGCACATGATCGCCGCCGGCGCCGGCCGCGTCGTGATGATCGCCTCGCGCGCGGTGGTTCCGCCGGCGGGCGGCTTCATCGCCTACACGGTCGCCAAGGCCGGCGTGATCGCCCTGGCCCAGGCGCTCTCCCAGGAGGTGAAGCCGCACGGCATCACGGTCAATGCCGTGCTGCCCAGCACGATGGACACGCCCGCCAATCGCGCCGCCATGTCGAACGCCGACCCCAAGACGTGGGTGCCCGTCACCGCCGTCGCCGACGCCGTCGCCTCGCTCGCCGCCGAGAGCGCGGGCTACGTGACCGGCACGCTGCTGATGATCTGATGTACCCGCACCAAGCCGAGCGGCTCGCCGAAGCCCTGGAGCGCGAGGGGCTCGACGCGCTGGTGGCGGCGTCGCCGGCCAACGTCGCCTACCTCACCGGCTTTCGCAGCCTCGCGCGGAGCGTCTATCCGGCGCAGGAGTATTACGCGGTCGTGACCCGCGCCAGCACCGCGCTGGTCGTGCCGACGCTCGACGCCGCCGCCGTCGTCGAGGGCAACGTCGAGGTCGGCCACGTCCTCTGCCACGGACGATTCCATCTCGACGCGGCCGGCGCGCGGAGCGAGGCGGCGCGGCGGCTGAGCCGGCTCGTCGCCGAGCCGATTGCGAGCGGCGCCGACGCGCTGGCCGCCGCCCTGGGCTTGCTGGGCGTCGCCGGCGGCCGTGTCGGTCTCGACGACGCCGGGCTGCCGGCCGCGACGGCGGCGGCCGTGCGCGAGCGACTGAAAGGCGTGAGCGTCGTGCCCGGGTCGGCGACGCTGGCCGCGGCGCGGCTCGTCAAGGGACCGTACGAGATCGACTGCCTGCAGCGCGCGCTCCACGTCGCCGAGGAGGCGATCAACGTGGTGCTCGCGCTGCTGAGCCCGGGGGTCACCGAGCGCGAGGCCGCCGAGGCGTTCGAGCGCGAGGTCATCGCCCAGGGCGCGACGCCGTACTGCACGATCGTCGCGTTCGGCGCCGGCTCGGCGGTGCCGGCGCCGTGGCCCACCGACCGCCCGCTGCGCGCCGGCGAGCTCGTGCGCTTCGACCTCGGCTGCGTCGTGAAGGGCTATCACTCGGACGTGGCCCGCATGGCCGTGATGGGCGAGCCGTCCGCGTCGCAGCAGGCGACGTTCGACGCGATCCACGCGGGGCTCGAGGCCGCGCTGGACACCGTGCGACCCGGCGTCACCGGCGCCGCCGTGTTCGAGGCCGCCATCACGGCCACCCGCAAGGCCGGGCTCCCCCGCTTCGCCCGTCACCACGTCGGCTACGGCATCGGGCTCGAGCCCGCCGAGCCGCCGCGCCTGGCGCCCGACGGCGGCGCGCTCGAGATGGGGATGGTGCTGCGCGTGGAGACGCCATACTACGTGGCCGGCGAGGTCGGTCTCAACGTGAAGGATACGGTGCTCGTCACGCGCACCGGCGCTCACGGCCTCAATCGCTCGCATCGCGGGCTGGTGGTTCTCGATTGATTAGATGGGGGCCCCGACATGGCCCCCAAGCCCCCAAACCTTCGCAGCGCCCCGGCGGAGCCGTGGCGCTTCTCTGGAATGGTTGACGTCGTGCGGGGCCCCGACATGGCCCCCAAATCCCCCACGTTCGGCGCGCCCCCGGCGAAGCCGTGGCGCGTCTCTATGTCGGTATCGGTGTGTGTCACGGCGCGGTGCGGCATTTGGGGTAAACGGGGCTGTCGGGGCGCGCGTCCTATCGAGCAAGCAGTCCATATCGCTCTCGTTGAGGAGAATGGACATGAAGCTGACAGGGATGGTGATCACGACGAGCCTGCTCGCGGCGCTGGCCGCGACCCCGGCGCTCGCGGAGGACGTGCACCGCGACCGCCAGGACATCCGCCACGATCGGCGGGACGTCCGTCAGGACCGGCGCGACGTCCGCCGGGACACGCGTGACATCCGTCAGGACCGGCGCGATCTGCGCCAGGACCGCCGCGAGCTGCGGGGGGATGTTCGCCAGGGCGACACCGCCGGCGCCCAGGCGGAGCGGCAGGAGATCCGCCGCGATCGCCAGGATCTCCGCGCGGACCGCGCCGACCGGCGCGGTGACGTGCGCGACGTGCGCCAGGATCGGCGCGATCTCCGGCACGACCGGCGCGACGTGCGCGAGGACCGGCGCGACGGCTCGTAAGCGGCAGCTCGCCCGACCCAGGCCGGCCCGGCCGGTCCTGGGTCGGGATGCTTGCTGCCGGCGAGCGAGGAATGGGATGGTTGACGACAGAGGTCGCGTTGACCCAGGAGACATCGGATGAAACGCTGCTGGCGCGGGTCGCGGCCCGAGACGAGGCGGCCTTCGACGTGCTGGTCGCCCGGCACCAGGGGCGCGCGTACCGGCTGGCCTGGTCGCTGCTGCGCGACGCCGAGGACGCCCGCGACCTCTCGCAGGAAGCGTTTCTCCGCGTGTATCGGACGGCCGCGAGCTTCCGCGGCGAGGCGAAGTTCTCCACCTGGTTCTATCGGATCCTGGTCAACCTCTGCCTGGATCACCGGCGACGCGGCCGCTGGTGGCAGCGGTTCACGGTCAGGGACGAGGGCGAGGATCCCGAGCGCGGCGGCCTCCTCGAGCGGCAGCCAGGGGCCACGGCCGATCCGGCCGACCTGCTCGGGCGTGAGCGGCTGATGGCGCAGGTCTGGCGCGAGGTGGAGCGGCTCTCGCCGCAGCAGCGGGCGGCGCTGCTGCTGCACGTGCAGGAAGACCTGGCGACGAGCGAGATCGCGCAGGTGCTGGCATGCTCGGAGGCGACGGTGCGCGTGCACCTGCATCGCGCGGTGAGCGCGCTGCGCAAGACGATGGGGCGAGGCCAGAGCGATGCATCCTGAGAGCGAGCTGATCGCGTTCGTCCGCGGCGACCTGCCGCCGGCCGAGCGCGCGCGGGTGGCCGCCCATGTCGACGGCTGTTCGGCGTGCCGGCGCGCGGCCGACGAGAGCCGCGTCGTGCTGGAGGCGCTGGTGGCCGGCGCGCCCGCGCCGCCGCCGCTCGACTGGGGGCGCTACCAGGCCGAGCTGCGGGCGCGAGTGGCCGCGTCGCGCCGGGCGTGGTGGCGGCGGCCGGTGCCGACCGTGCTGGCGGCGGGCTTCGCGACGGCCCTGATCGTGTTCGCCGTGCACGGCTTGCCGCGGACGCCCAGCGACGTCGTGACGATGGAGGAGACGGTCCTCGGCGCTCGGCTGCCGCTGCTGCAGCAATATCAGATCGTCGAGCGGCTCGACATGCTCGAGGACCTGGACGCGATCCGCCAGCTCGATCGGCTCGGCGGAGCGCGCTGACGTGCGTCGTGGCCTGGCGCTGGCAGCCGTCGTTCTCGTCGCCCTCGCCGGAGCGCGCGCGGCCGCCGCGGCCGAGCCGGAGGCCCCGCCGGACGCGCAGCTCCTGCTCGATCTCGATCTGCTGGCCGAGACGAAGCCACAGGAGCGCGATCTCATGCGACGCATGAGCGTCGTCGAGCGCTGGCGACTGCTCGAGATGATGCGAATGCTCGAAGCCCGACCAGCGGCGGAGTCGATGCCGCCACCGCCACCACCGCCGGCACCGGCAGTCACCGGCCAGGGGCCCGCGCGATGATGCGCCGCTGGCTTCCCATCGCGCTCACGGCGGCGGCGCTGCTGGCCGGCGGCCTCCTCGAGGTGGCATGGGGCCAGACGCCGCCGGGGCTCGACAACCTGTCGCCCGACGAGCGGGCCGTCGTCGAGCGCAATCTCGAGCGCTGGCGCCGGCTGCCGCCCGAGGAGCGCCAGCGCATCCTCGAGAACTATCGCCAGTGGCGCGCGCTCTCCCCGCAGGAGCGGCAGACCGCGCGGCACAACTTCCAGCGCTTCCGCGGGCTGCCGCCGACCGAGCGCCAGCGGATTCTCGAGGACTTCCAGCGCTGGAACGAGCTGCCGGAGGCCCGACGCCAGGAGCTGCAGCGCGCCTACGACCGCTTCCAGCGGCTGCCGCCCGAGCGGCGTGAGCGGATCCTCGAGCGCTATCGCCAGTTCCAGAGCCTCCCGCCGCAAGAGCGCCAGCGGGTGATGGAGAACTATCAGCGCTGGCAGCGCATGACGCCGGAGGAGCGCGCACACGCCCGTGAGCAGGTGCGCCAGCAGATGACCCCCGAGGAGCGCCAGCGGTTCCGCCAGCACATGACGCCGGCGGAGCGCCAGCGCCCGCGCCAGCTGACGCCCGAGCAGCGCCAGCAGCTGCGCCGCGAGCGTCGCGGCGAGGAGGCGCCGCGATGAGGCGCGCCCGGCTGGCCGTCGTCGTCGGGCTCGCCGCGGTCGCCTCGTGCAGCTGCGCACTGCGAGACGAGCCGGTTGCCACGACCCGGGTGGCAACGGTGCAGGCCGCCTCCACGCCGTCGTCGTCGATCGATGAACGCGTGCTGCACGTCCTGCAGCGGGTGACGTACGGGCCGCGGCCGGGCGACGTCGAGCAGGTGAAGGCCATCGGCCTCGCCGCCTGGCTCGAGCGTCAGCTGGACCCCGAACGAATCGACGATGCGGTGACCGAGCGCGCCCTCGCCACGCTCCCCACGCTGACGATGTCGATCGGCGACCTGCAGCGCGAGTACCCGCGCCCTGACGCAGAAACCCGGCGCAAGCTCGCCAGCGGCGAGATGACCCGCAACGAGATGCGCGAGCTCCGGACGGACAAGCGACCGTTCCGGATCGTGGGCGAGCTGCAGGCCGCGAAGATGCTGCGGGCGGTGACGAGCGAGCGGCAGCTGCAGGAGGTGATGGTCGACTTCTGGTTCAACCACTTCAACGTCTTCGCGGGCAAGGGCGAGCTGCGCTGGTATCTGACGGCCTACGAGCGCGACGTCATCCGTCCCCACGCGCTCGGCCGCTTCCCCGACCTGCTACGGGCGACCGCCCAGCACCCGGCCATGCTCTTCTACCTCGACAACTGGCTGAGCACGCGTCCGGGCTTCACCGTGCGCGCCGGCCCCAACGCCGGTCGGCGGGCCGGGCTCAACGAGAACTACGCCCGCGAGCTGATGGAGCTTCACACGCTGGGCGTCGACGGCGGCTACACGCAGGCCGACGTCACCGAGGTGGCGCGCGCCTTCAGCGGGTGGACCATCGACCGGCCGCGTCAGGAGGCGCGCTTCGCCTTTCGCCCGGCGATGCACGACGGCGGTGACAAGCTCGTGCTGGATCGGCCGGTGCGCGCAGGCGGCCAGCGCGACGGCGACGAGGTGCTCGAGCTGCTGGCCCGGCACCCGGCGACCGCCCGCTTCGTGGCCGGCAAGCTGGTGCGCCGCTTCGTGGCCGACGATCCCCCGCCGGCGCTCGTCGAGCGCGTGGCGGCGGCCTATCGCGCCTCCGGCGGCGACATCCGGGCGATGCTGCGGGTGGTCTTCGCGGCCCCGGAGTTCCTCGCTCCCGCGACCGCCGACGCCAAGATCAAGAAGCCGTCGGAGTTCGTGGCGAGCGCCGCCCGCGCGCTCGGCGCCAGCCTCGACGCGCGAGGCGCGGCAGCCCTCGCGCGCGCCTCGGCGGAGATCGGCGAGGGGCTCTACGAGGCGCAGCCGCCGACCGGACATCCAGACCGCGCGGAGGCGTGGGTCAATCCCGGCGCGCTGCTGGCCCGGATGAACTTCGCGCTCGCGCTCGCCGAAGGCCGGGTGGCCGGCGTGCGGGTCGACGTGGCCGGCCTCGTGAGCGACGCCGATCGCCGGTCGCCCGACGTCGCGCTCGAGCGGCTGCTGGCCTCGCTCCTCCACGGGCGCGCCACCTCCGCCACGCGGGACGTGTTGAGCGCGCAGCGCGCGGCGCCCCCGGTCACGCGCCTGGCACCCGACCACCGCGGGCCCGCCGACACCGACGTCGCCAAAATGGCGGCGCTCGTCCTCGGCTCCCCGGAATTCCAGCGACGCTAGGAGGACGGCCGATGCGAGCGACCGCGCTGCTGACCCGACGCGCGCTCCTGAAGAGCGGCGCCTGCGCGCTGGCCGCCGTGGCGGCCCCGCCACGGTTCCTGGCCCGCGCCGCCGCCGCGGCCGACGCGCGCGGCAAGGTGCTGGTGGCCATCTTCCAGCGCGGCGCCGTCGACGGGCTCAGCATGGTGGTGCCGCACGGCGACCCGGCATACTACGGCGCGCGCTCCAGCATCGCGATCGCCCGCCCGCGCGCGGGCGAGGCGCGCGGCGCCGTCGATCTCGACGGCTTCTTCGCGCTCCATCCGGCGCTGGCCGCGCTGGAGCCGTTGTGGACGGCGCGGGCGCTGGCCCTCGTGCACGCCTGCGGCTCGCCCAGCACGACGCGCTCGCACTTCGACGCCCAGGACTACATGGAGAGCGGGACGCCCGGCGTGAAAAGCATCCCCGACGGCTGGCTCGGCCGCGCTGCCGGCGCGCTCCCGACCGAGCGGGCGACGCCGTTTCGGGCCGTCGCGGTGGGGCCGCGGTTGCCGCGCAGCCTGCGCGGCGACGCCGGCGCCCTCGCCCTGAGCTCGCTCGAGCGCTTCGACGTGCGGGCGGGCGCCGAGACCTCGCGGGCGCGCCGGGGCTTCGAGTCGCTCTACGACGACGGTGTGCACGACCTGCTGCACGGCGCCGGCCGCGCGACCTTCGAGGCCGTGAAGCTGCTGAAGAGCGCCGGCGCGGCGCAGCTGGCGCCAGCCAACGGCGCCGACTATCCGCGCGGCCGCTTCGGCGAGGCCCTGCGCCAGGTGGCGCAGCTCATCCGCGCCGACGTCGGACTTCGGATCGGCTTCGTCGACGTCGACGGCTGGGACACGCACGTCGGCCAGGGCGGCGAGCAGGGACAGCTCGCCAATCGCCTGCGCGAGCTGGGCGGCGGCCTCGCCGCCTTCGCGCGCGACCTGGGCGATCGACTGAGCGACGTGGTGGTGCTCACGATGTCGGAGTTCGGCCGGACGGTGGCCGAGAACGGCAACCGCGGAACCGATCACGGTCACGCGACCGCGATGCTGGTGCTCGGCGGGGCTGTGCGCGGCGGCCGCGTCCATGGGCGGTGGCCCGGCCTCGCCCCCGAGCAGCGCTTCGAGGGCCGCGACCTGGCGGTCACCACCGACTTTCGCGCGCTGTTCCACGAGGTCACGACGCGACACCTCGGCCTGCCGGCGACCGCGCCGCTCTTTCCCGGCTGGACGCCGGGCGGTCCGCCGGTCGGCGTGATGGTCTGAGCGGGGATCGTCAGCGGTCGGCGAGCGCGAGCCTGGCGCCGAGCGCGACGAACGCGCCGGCGAACGCCCGGCGCATCCACGTCAACACCCGCGGACGCGAGATCACGCGCGTGCGAATCGAGCGGCGAAGAGCCCAGTAGCCGACGAAGACGTCGAACGTCAGCAGCATGAACACGGTGCTCAGCTCGAACATGCGGGCCAGCGGATGTGGCTCGTCGGCGCTCACGAACTGGGGCAGGAAGGCGAACGCGCTCGTGTGCAAGAGCGATCCGAAGACGATCAGCGACGTCACCAGAAAGTCGAGGCTCATCGCCGGAGCCGCCCGTCCCGCGTCACACCAGCTCCGGCCGGCACACGCGGCGGAAGTTGCACCAGCGGCAGATCCGCAGCTCTTCGGTCCGCTCGAAGTCCTCCCGGCGCGCGACGTTCGCGGCGGGCTCGGCGAGGTAGGCGCGCATCGAGCGGATGGACAGGCGCAGCTGCTCGCGAATGGCCTCCAGCCGCGCGTCGTCCCAGGCCAGCGGCGTCACGGTCGGCTCGCGCAGGTTGACCTCCAGCAGCACCACCTGGGCGGCCGGCACCCCGAGGACCTCGCGCGCGTAGAGCGCGTAACAGCCGAGCTGGAACGCGGTGGCGTCGGCGTCGCTGGCGCCGGTCTTCCAGTCCACCAGCGTGAGCCGGCCGGCGTCGTTCCAGAAGCCGAAGTCCGGCGCGCTCCACACCGGCGTCCCCTCGAAGTCGAAGACCTTCGACCAGTGCTCGATCGACCAGTGCTCGGGCGCGGTCTTGCGGACCTCGGCCAGCAGCGGCAGGCGGAAGAAGTTGCGCAGGCACGTGCTCACGTTGCGGCTGAGCGCCTGCCAGACCTCGGGCTTCAGATCGACCGCGTACTCGTGCTCGAAGAGCGCCAGCGTCTTGGGGCTGTCGCGGTAGCGGCCGGCCCGCGAGCTGCGCCACTCCCCGCGCATGCGTTCGATGACGTCGGCCACGAAGGGCTCGACGGGAACGTCGCGGCCCTGCTGGTAGACGTGCAGGGCCATCTCGATCGCGTCGTGGACCACGCGGCCGGCCCACATCTGGCGCGAGGCGAGCTGCTTGAGGATATAGAGGAGCCGGACGTCGGCGGCGGCGTCGGCCGCCCAGCCGCCCCAGGCGCCGTAGTAGTGCAGGTAGTACTTGCGCCGGCAGTCCTGAAACGTCGCGTCACGGCTGCGCGACCAGGAGAACTCGTTGCTGAGGTCGGCCATCGACGCCGATTCTAGCCTGCTCTTGACCCTTTCCGATGCGCTTGCTAGCGTGGCGCCATGTCGGCCCCGCCCAAGTCGATCGTCGTCGCGTGTCCGTGCTGCCAGGCCAAGCTGACCATCGACCCGGATCTGGCCGCCGTGGTGGCGCACGAACCTCCGCCCCCGAAGCGCACGGTCGACGACCTCGGCGCCGCATTCGACGTGCTGCGCAGCAAGTCGGCCGAGCGGGAGCAGCGCTTCCGCGACCAGATGCAGGCCGAGTCGCAGAAGGGCAAGGTGCTCGACCGCAAGTTCCAGGAAGGCCTCAAGAAGGCCAAGGACTCGCCGGACCCGCCCAAGCGTCCGTTTGACTACGAGTGACGAGCTCCTCGGGGACCTGCTCCGGCAGGTCAGCCGAAGCTTCTATCTCTCGCTCGCCATCCTGCCCGCTCCGCTCCGTGAGCCGCTCGGGCTCGGCTACCTGCTGGCCCGGGCCGCCGACACCGTCGCCGACACGCGACTGATCGCCCGGCCGGAGCGCATCCGCCATCTGGAGACGCTGCGGCGGCGCTATGCCGGCGAGCCGGGCGACGTCGCCGCCGTGGCCCGCGCCTGCGGGCCACACCAGACGCAGGTCGCCGAGCGGCGCCTGCTCGAGCGCCTCGACGCGGTCCTCGCGCGTCTCGCCCGGCTGCCGGACGCGGACCGCGAGCGCGTGCGCTCCGTGTTGACGACGCTGACCGATGGGATGCTATTCGACCTCGGCCGCTTTCCCGGCGACGACGCCGGCGGTCTGGCGGCACTCGCCACGCTGGAGGAGCTCGACCGCTACACGTACCTGGTGGCCGGCTGCGTCGGCGAGTTCTGGACCGACGTCCACATGGCTCACCGTCCGCGCCTGGCGTGCTGGGAGCCGACGACGATGCGGGCGATGGGCGTGCGCTTCGGCAAGGCGCTGCAGTACACCAACGTGCTGCGCGACGTGCCCGCCGACCTCGCCCATGGACGCTGCTACCTGCCGGCCCGCGAGCTGGCGGTGCTGGGCCTGGGCCCCGCCGACCTGCTCGAGCCGGCCGGCGCCGCGCGGGCCCGCCCCCTGCTCGACCGCTTGCTCGACGTGGCGCTCGGCCATTACGACGCCGCCTGGCGCTATACGCTGGCCGTCCCGCGGCGCGAATGGCGCATGCGCCTGGCCTGCGCGTGGCCGCTGGTGATCGGCCAGGCGACGCTGGAGATGCTGGCCGCCCACCCCAATCCGCTGGCAGCGGCGCCGCCGGTGAAGGTGTCGCGCGCGGCGGTCCGCGCCATCCTCGCGCGCACGACGCTCGCCGCGTGGTCGAATCAGGCGCTGGCGGGCACCGCGGCGCGCCGCCGCGCGCGGATCGTGGCGCGCATCGAAAATCCCTCTTGCGCCGCTCGCGCGCCGCGTGCACCGTAAGGCAGCAGACACGTCGAGCGCCCCCGCGGAGGAGACGATGGAACGACCGATGGAAGGGATGAGCTCGCAGATGCCGTCCGACCCGATGGGTATGGACTCCACGCCGTCGCCGGCGAAGCGTCGCGCCACGGCCAAGCCGAAGCGGAAGGCGAAGGCCAAGCGCACTGGCTCGGCCAAGGCCCGCGGCAAGAGCCGGACGAAGAGCCGGGGTGGCAAGAAGCGGGCGAAGGCGCGCGCGGGCGGCAAGCGGAAGGGGGCCCGCCGGCGCTGACGCTCGAGGAGCGCCCCGCGGCGCTCCGAGCCGTCCTCGGGGGTTGGGGGCCATCCCGGAGCCCCCATCTCCAACCGGCGGTCGAGTCCCCTACTCGCGCAGATCGAGCTTCAGCAGGGCCGCGGGGTCCACGCGAGCGGTGCCGACGACTGCGCCGAAGTGCAGGTGTGGTCCGGTCGCCCGTCCGGTGGAGCCGACCGTGCCCAGGACCTGACCGCGCTCGACCATCTCGCCGTCGACGACCGCGACGGAATCGAGGTGGAAGTAGAGGGTGTAGACGCCGAGGCCGTGGTCCAGTGCGACCAGCCGGCCCGGGAAGAAGAAGTCGCCCACGAGGGCCACGCGGCCGCTGTTGACGGCCACCACCGGCGTGCCACGCGGCGCGGCGTAGTCGGCACCGCTGTGCGGTGAGCGTGGCTGGCCGTTGATGACCCGCCGCGCGCCGAAGCCCGTGGCGGGCTCGCGGCCGGCCACGGGGCGGACGAACCCACCGCGCCACAACCGCGCCGGCGTGATCGTCCGGTACAGGGTCGCCAGCCGCTCGCCTTCGGCCATCGCCCGCCGCTCCGTCTCCGGATCCGGGTCGACCATTCCAGGGGGCAGCGTGAGGCGCTGGACGGCGAAGGCACGCTCGTGGACGGTGAGGCGGCCACCGAGGCTATGCGGCTCGAGGCCCGACTCGAGCACGGCCAGCCGCCAGGGCAGGGCGCCCGGCTTCGTCTCGAGATCGATCCCGACCACGGCGGCCTGGCCCCCCGCGTAGGGAAAGAACGTGAGCGAGCGCGGCCCGAGAGACCCCTCGATCGCGGCGGCCTCGCCGGCGCCGGCGACGTGCACCCAGGCGACGTCGCCCGGGTGCGGACGCTTGGGGTGCCAGCTGACGCGAAGGCGTTCGGTGGCGGGCGCGGCGACCGGAGCGGCGAGGAGCAGGGCGGCGACGGCCGCCGCGGTGAAACGTGCTCCGCGCGTCACTCCGGACGTTGCTGCCGCAGGAACTGCTCGATCTCCTCGACGAGCTCGGAGGCCGGCGGCAGGTCGCTACCGGCCGGCTCGGCCTCGGCCGCCTCGGCGGCATCGCGTGATTCGAGCTTGGCGACGTAGGCCTTGATCTTGGCGTTCTGCGCGACGATCTCGGCGAGGTTCTGCTCGAATTGCCGGGTGGCGTCCTCGAGATCGGTGAGGTCAGCCTCGACGTTGAGCAGCGTGAGCACGCGCTGCACGAGGGCGAGCGCGGCCTTCGGATTCTCGATGCCGGAGATGTAGTGCGGGACGTTCGCCCACACGCTGGCCGTCGCCAGGCCCTGCTCGCGGCAGACGGTGTTGAGCACGCCGACGATGCCGGTCGGGCCCTCGTAGCGCGTCGGCCGCACGCCGAGCTGCGCGGCCAGCTCGGGATCAGAGGCGCCGCCCGCCACGCGCACCGGGCGCGTGTGCGGCACCTCCGCCAGCAGCGCGCCGAGCGTGAGCACGAGCGTCACCTCGCAGCGCTGGGCCAGCTCGAGCACGCTCGCGCAGTAGGTCCGCCACTTGAGATGCGGCTCGCCGGCCACGGCGATGACGAGGTCGCGCGACAGCTCGGGCGCGCGTGCCACCGAGAACTCGGTGGCCGGCCACACGATCTCACGCTCGGTCTCGGACCCCGCCTTGAACCGCACGTACGGCCGGGTGAGCCCGAAGTGATAGAACTCCTCGGGGTCGATCTCGGCGAATTTCTCCGCGTGGAACGTGGTGGCCAGGTAGCGCGCGGCGGTGGTGGCCGCCTCGGCCGCGTCGTTCCAGCCGCTGAAGGCCGTGATCAGCACCGGGCGGCGCAGGCCTTGCGGCTGCGCATGGATCGTGAGCGGGTTCATTGGCGTGGTGCGATCTCCGCGTGCCCGATTTCATCGGAGTCTACCACGGTTGAAAGACCGCGGAGCCGCAGGTAGCATGTGGCTGCACCGGTTCGGCAGCGATGGATCGGGGGCAAAGACGACCCTCTTCTGGAGGATGACCGCTATGCGCATCGACCACTGGAAATTCCTGCTTGGGGCAAGCGTGCTGCTCGTGCTCGCGGGCTGCGCGACGAGTGACGAATGGGCGACGTGGAAGGAGCACCCCACCCACTTCGCCTCCGGGGACCATTTCTTTTTCTCGACCCGGAACAAGGAAGGCGGCACCCCCCGCGTGACGCGTCAGGACATCGCCCTGGCCCGTGATCAGGGCTGGTGGGGCAAGCCCATCACCGTCGGCCAGGAGGCCATCCTGGAGCGCTGACATCGGTGTGACAGAGTCGGCGCCCGGCGTGTCATCCGGGCGCCGACCCTGCCCCCCTCTGCTGTCCAAGCGGCGAATATCACAGACAGAGCGCAGCATGGCACTGGCTGTGCTTAGAGGGGCGAATATGGACATTTCACGACCTGCCCACCGGATTGCCCAGACGTTCCGCCGCGGATTGGCCGCGGTCGTCCTCGTCACGCTCGCCATGGCGGCGCCGGGCCCGACCCTGGCCGCCCCCGCCGACGACAGCGTCCTGCCGCCCGAGCAGCACACCTCCGAGAAGGGCAAGCGCCTCGCCGCCCGGTACGCGCCGGCCCTCCACGATCTGAGTGCCAAGGTGTACCACTGCATGCCGTGGGTCGAGGTGAAGCGCAACGGCATCGGCTTCTACAAGCCGAAGCATCTCGACGGCGACCTCCGCTACCTGTCGATCAACCTCTACATCGACCAGCAGCCCTCGCCGGAATTCGCCGCCTACACGATCGAGGAACGTGCGTCGCGGATGTTCTCCCGCTACGTCGGGCCGATGGTTCGCCGCATGAGCGAGGCCCCCGGGCTGATGGCCGACCCGTCGCTCGACGGCTTCACCGTCATCCTGGAGTGGCTCAAGCAGGCCGCGGCGACGCCGTCGGGCCGCCCGGTGCACGAGACCATCGCGGTGTTCATGGACCGGGCCACCGCCGGCGACTACCTCGCCGGCCGGCTCCCCGCCCGCGAGCTCGCGGCCCGCGCGCGCGTGCTCGGCTGGGACGGCGAGACGGCGGTCGGCCCGCTGCGCCTGACGTCGTGGGACGACGATTTCGTCGCGACCTACAAGGTGAGCAACTACCAGCTCGCGCCCGGCGTCTCCTGTCCCTAGCTCGCCTCGGAGGGGGGCTTCGCCCCCCTTCCGACGCGCGGCGCGAGCCTGACGGCTCGCGCTCGCGCTGCCTCCCCCCAGAACATCGATTGCGGCGGCAAAGCCGCCGCTCGGATGTCGACGTGTCTCAGCGGTGGGGGGACTCCAGATAGCGGCGGAGGAGGCGGCGCAGGCCCGGGAAGGCGATCTCGCTGAAGGGCGGCGCGGCGATGTTGAACCAGCGGGCCTCCGAGACGTCGTCGGCGGCCCGAATGCGTTTCGAGGTCGGGACCACGCGGTAGACGATGGCGAGGACGGCGAAGCCGCGCGGACCGTAGCGGTCGGTGGCGAAGCCGATCAACGAGGCGCGGCGCACGCCGACGCCGATCTCCTCACGAAGCTCGCGCCGCAGCCCTCTCTCGGGCGCCTCGCCAGCTTCGAGGAAACCGCCCGGCAGGTCCCAGGTGCCCGCGTAGGGCGGCCGCGCGCGACGCCCGAGAAGGACCCGGCCGCCGACGACGATCACCGCGACCGCGGCGGGAACCGGGTTCGCGTAGAACGTCCAGCCGCAACGCCGACAGCGGCGGCGCCGGCGGCCGCCCTCGCTCACCGTCGCCAGCGGGGCGCCGCAAGCGAGACAGTAGCGCGCGGTCACGAGCGCGGGCCGAGGAGCGCCTGGCCGAGGCGGGCGGCGATGGCCGTGAAGGCACGCGCGGCGGGCGCGGCGGGCGCGACCGCCACGTACGGCTCCCCGCGGTCGGCCGCCTCGGCCAGCGCGGGGTCGAACGGCACCGATCCGAGGAACGGCACGCCCGCCTCGCGCGCCAGTGCCTCGCCGCCGGGACCGGGGAACATTCCCGCCATGTTGTCGATCACGCCCAGCACGGGCGCCTTCAGGCCCTGGGCCACGGTGATCGACTTGCGGACGACGAGGCGGGAGACGTCGGAGGGAATCGTCACGACGACGGTACCGGCCAGGGCGGGCAACAGGCCGACGACCGTGGCGAGACGATCGCTCCCGGGCGGCAGGTCGATGAAGAGCACGTCGAGCGCCCCCCACGCCGTGTCGGCCAGGAACTCCCGGAGCGCGTTGGCCTCCATGGCGCCGCGCCACGTGTACGCCTCGGCCTGGGTGGGCGCCTGCCACGTCAGCGGGGTGGCATCGTCGGCCAGCAGCAGGTCCATCGACATCACGCGGATGCCGAGCGCGCCGAGCGGCGGCTCGACGCCGGCCGCGCCCACCACCAGCGTGCGCCCGCGGACGCCGAGCATCGTCGCCATGCTGGGACCGTTGAGGTCGGCGTCGAGGACGCCCACGCGCGCGCCGGTCCGGGCGAAGGCGCCGGCGAGGTTCGCCGTCACCGACGACTTCCCGACCCCGCCCTTGCCGGACACGACCGCGACGATGGCGTGCACGTCGCGCAGGCGCGCGGCCAGACGCTGCTGTTGCGCCTCGACCTGGCCGACGATGTCCGAGCCGCCGTCGCCCGCGATGTCCCGATAGCGCTTCACCTCATGGCTCCCGGGCCCAGGCGGCCCGCGCCACGAGGGCCAGCGCCGTCAGCGTGACGACGATGAACACGGCCCCGCCGACACGGTAGCTCACGACGCCGCCCCACGGCGCCGCCACCGTCGCGCTACCCGCGCGGAACACGACGCGGGCGACCGCCAGGACGCGCACGGCCAGCAACAGCGCGACGATGCGGGCGAAGTCGCGCCGGCTGAGCACGTAGCGCTCGAACGCGCGCCGGCGGCGGCGCAACAGGTACGGCACCAGGACGACGAGCACGGCGCCGAGGAGGATCCAGCCGACGCTGGCCGCCGAGCCCCGGCCGACGTCGTGCAGCCAGAGCCAGGCGCCGCCGATCCAGTAGACGACGCCGTACACGAGGTAGCCGCGGGCGGCCGCGCGAAACCTGCCATCGTCGGCGCTCACGCCTGCGGACGGAATCGGCCGCCCCACGAGCCGCGCACCTGCGCGAGCAGCTCGCGCGTGACGACGCGGTCGCCGCGGCCGCGGGCGTACGCCTCGACGGCTTTCACGACCATGCCGCGCGCGAAGGAGGGGATCGCGGCGAGGCGCTCGCGCGCCTCCGACTCCCAGGCGAGCTCGTAATCGACGGGCAGCCCGAAGGTGAGCGTGGCCGGCAGCTCGATCACGACGCCGCCGTGAGCCCCCGGCTGATAGCCGCACGCCGGATCCTCGGCGAGGTAGTCGCCGGAGGCCGCGTAGGCCCGGCAGCGGCAGCCGCCGCACACGCGGGAGAACTCGCAGGCGCCGCAGCGGCCGCCCAGCTTCGACTCGCGCAGGTCCCCGAAGACCGACGCCGTCCGCCACAATTCGTCGAACGCCGTCGATCTCACGTTCCCGGCGGCGACGGGCATGTAGGGGCACGGCGTCACATCGCCCTCCGGCGTGATGCGGCAGTAGTACTTGCCGGCCGGGCACGAGCCGTGCGCGTAGTTGCGCAGCAGCGGCGAGGCCGGATTGAGCTCCCACAGGATCCGCCGGAAGTGCGGCGCGCACTTCGCGCGGATCAGCAGCCCGTCGGCGCGCCCCACCGGCGTCGACCACGGATCCTCGAACGGAGTTGCAGCGGCGTCGGGAGGGCCGTGTCGTGGCCCCCCGGCACGGCGGTCGAGGCCGAGCATCCGGCGCACGAAGCCCGGCGGACCCTCGCCGGCGCCCTGGACCTTCGCCAGATAGGTGAGGATCCGTTCGTAGGCGTCGGGATCGATGTCGGTCAGCCGACGGCCGCGGCCCGTCCGCACCAGGAAGAAGAAGTTGAGCACCTTGGCGCCCAGCTCCCTCGCGAGGTCGATCATCGCCGGCACCTCGCCCACGTTCCAGTCCGTCACCGACATGTGCAGCGAGAAGTCGAGGCCGGCGTCGGTCAGCACGCGCGTCGCCCGCACCGCGCCGTCCCACGCCCCCGGCAGCCGCCGGAAGGCATCGTGCTTCACGCGCTCGGTGGAATCGAGGCTGATGGACGCCCCGAGCACCCCGCGCTCGCGCATCAGCCGTGCCTGCGGCTCGCGCAGCAGCACGCCGTTGGTCCCGAGCACGGTCGTGAACCCCTTGCCCGACGCGTACCCCGCGACGTCGAAGATGTCCCGGCGCAGCAACGGCTCCCCGCCGGTCAGGATCAAGAACACGTTCGGATTGACCCGCGCAATCTCATCGATCACGCGCCGGCACTCGTCGGTCGAAAGCTCACCCCGCGAGTCGGCCCCCGCGTGCGCCGACATATAACAATGCGCACACTCCAAATTGCACCGCTGCGTGAGGTTCCACGACACCGAATACGCCGTGTACATCGCCGCCGGCGGCGACGCCTGAGGCGAGGCCGGCGAGCTCACGGGATCCTTCCGAAGGAGAGATGTGCGAGCGCGGAGGTTCGTGGGCGGCGGCGGGGGCGGGGTCCGCCGACCCGTTTCCCGCAACCGCTTACGGAGCCACCCGGCACGAGGGAATCACGCATCCCAACCATCGCCGCCTACCTCGTGGTCGCCGGACCCCGCCCCCGCCGCCGCCCACGAACCGTCATCGCTCAGCGCGGCTTCTTGTTCGAGACGTATCCCGCGATGACCTCGTTCATCGTCTCGCGGGCGTGCCCGATACCCTCTTCGCACAGGGCGAGATCGATGAGCGTGGCGTTCTTCGTCGCAGCGACGCGCTCGATTTCCTCGCGCGTCATGTCCCGCATGAACCCCGCCGGCACCCGGTTGAGCCGGGCGACGGCGTCCTCGGTCCACGTGAACGCGCTCGTCGCCGGCGCCACGGCCGCCGCCGCCGGCGCCGCGGCCGGCTCGAACCGGGTCTTGGCGAGGAGCGTGTCCCAGCCGGCCCCGAGCTTGTCGCGGCCGACCGTCTCCTCGATCATCGGCAGCGCGAGCTGGCAGGTGATGACCGGGATCTTCTTCGAGCGCGCGTACTTCTCGATGCGGGCCTTGGCGCGCCGGCGCAGGTAGCCGTCGGTCACCTCGCGCAGGGCGTCGCGGGCGTCGGCCGACCACTTGGTGACGACGCCGGGCATCGACTCTTCCTCGGCGACGCCGCCTTCCTGGGCCGCGATCGTCTCCACGACCTCCCGGGTGATCGTCTGGAACTTGTCGGGGGCCGCCGAGCACACCGGGCACGTCACCACCGCGCTCGGTCCCTTGACGGTGTAGCCGCACACCGAGCAGATCGCCGTCGCCGCCTGGCCGTCCTTGCGCAGCTGGGCCACCGCGAGGTCCTCCGCCATGATCTGCATCGTCTCCGCCATGCGGGTCGGCATGAAGATGGCCATCGCCTCGTCGATGACCTTGTTGGTGATGACCGTATGGCCCTGCTCGATCGCGTAGCGCAGCAGGGCGGTGCGGGCCACGCCCTTGACCTGGGGCGGCACCCGCTCCATGCGCGCCTCGGCCTCCTCGGTCCACGAGATGATCTCCTCGGCCTTGACGTCCAGCGGCGGATAGAACCGCCCGCCGGTGAGCAGGACGTTGCAGGGCGCCAGCCGCAGGAGATTGTCGGTGTTGGAGCCGAGATCGGTCTCGTTCTCCTCGGAGTGCACGCCGACCCGGCCCAGCACGAGCAACCACGGCTGCTCCTTGCGGGCGAAGGTCAGAATCTTCTCGAAGCACTTGCCGTCGAGCAGCGTGATGTCGAGGTCGACGCCGTCCTCGGCGGCCAGCTTGCGAGCGATCTCGAGGTGCGACTGGTAGATCTTGGCCAATCCGGTATCGATGATCTCCTCGTGCAGCTGCTCCTGCTCCTTGAACCGGAAGATCTTCGACGCCTTCTCGTTCAGGACGCCCACGATGCCGTTGAACATGGCGTAATGGAGGTACGGATCGTACACGGCGATGGCCCGCACCGGCCGGCCGAGCGCCCGCGACAGCGCCAGGCCGAGCTTGAGCCCGTGGAACGACTGCGGGGAGCCGTCGAGGCCGACGACGATCGCGCCCTGGGCGTCGCGGAGGGCGTCGGCATTGCGCACGACCAGCGTGTCGCGCGTGACTCGACGGACGAAGCGCTCGGTCACGGAGCCGAGCTGGCTGTCCTTGACGGCGCCCATGCCGAGGGCGCCCATGATGACCAGGTCGTAGTCGGCGCTCGCGCAGTCCTCGATGAGCGCCTTGTAGTGCTTGCCGTCCATCATCTTCGGCGTGAAGGCGAGGCCGGCCGCCTCCGCCCGGGCCTTCAGGACATCGAGGTAGGACTCCGAGATCAGCTGCAGGCCCATGGCGATCAGCGAGTCGTGGATCTTGCGCTGGCGCTCGAGCTCCGTCTCGTCCTTGTACTCCTCCGGCAGCGTGTACTCCATCTGCTTGAACCGGTAGTCGTGCAGCCGGGCGGCGTACACGTGACAACCCGTGAGCCGTGCGCCGAATGCACGGCCCAGCTCGACGGCCAGGTCGATGGCCCGGTTCGAGTAGTCCGAGTTGTCGACCGGAACGTAGATGTGCTTGTACATGCGCCTCTCCTATTTGAGCTCGAAGTCGACCGTCGCCGTCGCCGTCGGCGCGATCGTGACGTCGCGGGTGATGGTGCGGGGCTCGTCGTACAGCGCGCGCCCGTCCTTGTCGAGGCCGCGGGGCCGGTAGCCCTCGTGCCAGAGCGTGACCTTGTAGCTGCCGGGCGGGATGCCCTCGATGCGGAACGCGCCGTGGTCGTCGCTCACGGCGAAGTAGGGGCTGTCGTGCACGACGATCCAGCCGAACATGTGGGTGTGCGCGTCGCACACGACGCGCACCACCCCCGGCTTGCCGAGCCGCCGGGTGATGTCGATCATCTGGTCGCGGTTCGGCAGCGCGAGGTTGAAGACCGTCGTCCGGGCCAGGAAGCCGTGCGTGTTGTGCAGGATGCCGTCGGAGTTCTTCACCCGCGCGCGCTCGCCCGTCGTCGTCGCGCTGACGTGGGAGACGAACAGGCACTTGTGGTTGTCGAGCAGGACCTCCCCGGCCGGCGCCTTGCCGCGGGTGACGCCCTCCACGAGGATGACGCTGCCACGCACGCCGTGGTCGGGCCCGACGATGAGCGCCTCCGTGGCCTTCTCGTCGCCGCACACGTCGCGGTTCTTGTTCACCGGCAGCGGGTCGAGCTTCGGCGGTGGGCCGGCGAACCTCACCACGCCGGCCAGGGTGCCGCCGTCGGGCACGGTGACGACCTCGTAGGCCGGCGCCGGCGTCGCCAGCGCCATCGCGAGCACGACCATCGCCACGATTCTCAGCACACCGACTCCTTGCTCAGGTCGCGGACCCTACGGGTCCGGGTTCAGCGCATACTCGAGGCCGAGCCAGAGCGCCCGGCTGTAGCGGAAGAACCACAGCGGAAACGCGATCACGAACGGCACCCACAGCGCGAGCTGTCCGGTCTCGACGCCGGCCAGCGCCCACAGCAGGAAGTAGCCCGCCACCGCGATCGTCACCGTGACGCCGTAGTTCACGTAGATGGCACCGATCCAGTAGCCGGGGGCCCGCTCGAAGCGGAGAGAGCAGACCGCGCAGACGACGTTCATGGTGAACCAGCCGCGGAAGAGCGGGGCGCGGCCGCAGCGCGGACAGCGCAGCCGCAGCGTCCGCCCCTCGGCGCGCACCACCCGCGCCAGCGGCCCGTCCTCCGCCATGCCCCACGCGCTCCCCCACCCGCGGGGCCGCTGTCAGTGCTTGGCCGGCTCTTCGGCCGCCGGCTTGACGTTCGCCGTCTTGTGATCCACGAACGAAGCGTCGGGAAGGATGACGAACACCAGCAGCGTGGCGATCGTCAGCGGCGTGAGGGCGATGAGGCCCAGCGTGCGCGCCTCGAACTTCAGGTGCATGAAGTACATGGCGACCAGCGCCGCCTTGACGATCGCGAAGGCGCACAGGAACACGCCGACGGCGAACTTGCTGATCCCGATGTAGTGCGGCAGGAACACGACGGCGATCTCGCCGACCGTCAGCACCGCCAGCAGGTAGAAGATCGCCATGTAGTTGGGATGCTTGTGCTCGGCTGCCATCGATCTCGCCTCCTTAGAGGAGGTACATGAAGGTGAACACCATGATCCACACGAGGTCGACGAAGTGCCAGTAGAGGCCGGCGATCTCGACCGCGTTGTAGCTGGCCGCCGGATCGGGCCGGCGGGACACGACGCCGATCATCGCCAGCAGGTAGATGACGCCGCCCGTCACGTGGAGGCCGTGGAAGCCGGTGACGATGAAGAACGAGGTGCCGAACAGCGCGGCCCCCCAGGGATTGCCGTTGATGTGCAGGCCACGCTCGATCAGGTGCGTCCATTCATAGGCCTGGCAGCCGACGAAGATGGCCCCGCCCAGCGCGGTGAAGAACAGGAACATCTTGGCCTTGGCTCGGTCGCCGCGGCCCAGCCACTCGAGCGCCTTCACCATCGTGACGCTCGAGCAGATCAGCAGGAACGTCATGGCGGCGGTCAGGTTGATGCCGAGCACCGCGTAGGGATTCGGCCAGTCGGCGCTGGTCGCGCGCATGCCGCCGTAGGACGCCAGCAGCGTGCCGAAGCCGACGGCGTCGCCGGCCAGGAAGATCCACATCCCGAGCTTGCCCCAGCTCTCCGGCGTGAGCGGGGTCTCGGCGCGCTCCACCGCTGCGTGCGGGGTTGCAGCACTCATGAAACCTCCTCGTTGATCGGCGTCGCCATCGGCGTCACGCGGCACCACCGCAGCCGATACCCCGCGCTCCAGGCGAGCACGGCGCCGAGCGCGATGGCGACCAGGAAGGGAGCCACGATGAGCGCGCCGTACGCCCAGGTGAACGACTGGTCGCCGTACGCGGTCGACATGCAGGAAGCACAGGCCAGGACTCGTCCGAACGCGTGCGTCATATCAGGTAGACCGTCACGTAGAGAACCGGCCACAGGGCCACGACGAAGTGCCAGTAGATCGCGCACGCTCGCAGCACGGCGGTGCGGCCGTCGAGGAAACGCCCGCGGGCGGCCAGCGTCAGGGTGACGGCCAGCCAGATCAGCGCGCCCAGCACGTGGGCGGCGTGCGCGCCGATCAGTGTGTAGAACGTGCCGCCGTAGGCGCCGGACGAGGTGGTGAGGCCGTACTCGATCAGCCGCGTCCATTCGTAGCCCTGCACGGCGAGGAACAGGATGCCGAGCGCGGCCGTGAGGGCCAGGCGGCGCAGCGCCCGCGACCGCTCCCCGCGCCCCACGGCGCGCGTCGCGCCGAGCATGGCGATGCTCGAGCCGAGCAAGACGAGCGTGTTGAGCCCGGTCACGAACACGGGCAGCCGCGGCTGCAGCGGCGGCGGCCACAGCGGCGCCGCCAGCCGCAGGACGAAGAAGCCGGAGACGAGGGCGGCGAAGAACATCACCTCGCCCGCGATCAGGAACATCATCGCCAGCCGCACGTTGTCGAGCGGCCGGCCCCACGAGCCGTTGCGGTCGTCGTCGCCGCCGCCGGTGGGCGGCGTCGGCGGCGGTCACCAGCGAATCCCCACCATGAACGAGGCGACGATCAGCACGGCGACGATGCCGAGCAGGATGCGGCGGACGAGCCGGTTGCGCTGGCCGAGGTCGCCGGGGTCGGTCATGACGGCGCTCATGCTCATGCTTTGTCGAAGGCCAGCAGCGCCAGCAGCGCCGGCAGGTAGAGCAGCGAGGCCAGCAGCACGCGTCGCACGCGCGACGCCGACGGCGCCAGCGCCTGCTGGGCGCCGAGCGTGACGAACCCGGCGCCGAGGACGAGGGCGCCCGCGAAGTAGACGCCGCCGGCCAGGCCGATCAGCGTGGGCAGCAGGCTCACCGCCAGCAGCCCCAGGCAGCCGCTGAGGATCTGTCGCTCGGTGGCCCGCCCCTGGGCGTCGATCACCGGCAGCAGCCGCACGCCGGCCCGGGCATAGTCGTCACGGTAGAGACGCCCGATGGCCAGCGTGTGGGGCAGTTGCCAGAGGAACAGGATGCCGAACAGCACCCAGGCGCCCACCCCGACGTCGTCGCGCGCGGCGGCCCAGCCGGCCACCGGCGGCAGCGCACCCGGCACGGCGCCGACCAGCGTGCAGAACGGCGTCCGCACCTTGAGCGGCGTGTACGCGAAGATGTAGAGCACGAACGTGGCCGCCACCACCAGCGCGGCCAGCCAGCCGACGCCGAGGGCCAGCACGCCGAGCCCCGCCGCCGTGAGCCCCCCGCCGAACAGCAGCGCCTCCAGCGGGGCCAGCCGTCCCTCGGGCAGCGGGCGCGTGCGCGTGCGCTCCATGAGGGCGTCGACGTCACGCTCCCAGTACTGGTTCAGCGCCAGCGTGCCGCCGGCCGCCAGCATCGTGCCGAGCAGGAGCGCCGCCAGGCGCGCGTAGTCGGGCGCGCCGGCCAGACCGACGTAGTAGCCGACCACCGTCGTCACGAGCACCATCAGGACGACGCGCGGCTTCGTCAGCGACAGGAGGTCGCCGGCCACGCGTCCGCGCTCGCGCGCAAGCGCCGCCACGACGACCTCGCCCCGCGGCGTCATGTCCGCGCGGCCGGCGTGAACCGCAGGTGGCCTGTTCCAGGCGCGCGGGGCTTCAATCGTAGCGGGGTCCGCGCGGCCGGCGTGAACCGCAGGTGGCCTGTTCCAGACGCGCGGGGCTTCATGACACGACTCCGAGCACGCCGGGAACGTCGAGCACCGCCGGCCGCGCGGAGGCCAGCACGCGGACGGCCAGCACCACGACGGCCGCGAGGACGAGGCCGGCGGCCAGCCGATGCGCGACGGGCGCCGCCAGCATCGTGAGCTGTCCGCCCGGGATCCAGATCGCCGAGAAGCGCACCAGATAGCTGCCGACGCCGAGCAGCAGCTGCAGCCCCAGCAGAGCCAGGAGGGCGCGGGCCGCCGGCGCGGCCACCGGGTCGCCGCCATGCCGCAGGCGCGCGGTGACGATCGGCACCAGGACGAAGACGGCCAGCGCGCCGGCCAGGTGGAGGCCGAGATAACCGGCGTGAGTGAGGAGCGCGCCGAACACGATCTGTAGATACACCGTCGCCGCGGCGGTCAGCGTCAGCCGGCGCGTGGTCGCATCCACCGTGAGCGCCGGCGCGGCCATCCGGGGCGACGTGAGCAGCGCGATGGTGACGGTCAGCGCGAAGAACGCCTGCGCCAGCGGACCATGGATCATGGCGAGCGCCTCCGTCTGCAGCACCACCCGCAGCCCTCCGACGACGCCCTGGAGGACGACGAGGAGCGCGGCGGCGACGGCGAGCGCGCGCCAGCGGCCGCCGCGCCGCCAGAGGATCGCCGCCAGCCCCACCGTCAGTCCGCCCACGAGGGCGCCGAGCAGGCGGTGGCTGTGCTCGTAGAACACGCCGCCCACCATCTGCGAGGGTGGGAACAGGAACATGTTGTGGCCGAACGTCGTCGGCCAGTCGGGCACCGCCAGGGCGGCGCCCGTGTTCGTCACGAGCCCGCCGAAGACGATGAGCACGCCGGTCGCGGCGGCCGTCAGCACGGCCAGGCGATGCGCCAGCCTCACCCCGGGCGTCTCCGTCAGTGAGCCCGCGCGCCGACCCGGGCCGGCGGCTGGTTCTGCGGCAGGAAGTCCTCGGCCGCCTCGGGATCGCTGTACTCGTACGGCCCCCGGTAGACGGTGGGCACGGTCGCGCCCCAGTTGAGATGCGGCGGCGGCGAGGGCGCCGTCCATTCGAGGGTCGTGGAGTTCCACGGGTTCATCGGCGCCTTGCGGCCGGCGAACAGCGACCAGAAGAAGTTGACCACGAACAGCAGCTGGACGGCGCCCAGGCACAGCGCGCCGTAGGTCATGAACACGTTCCAGTGCTGCTGGTGCTGGAGGAACTCGTACTGCATCGGGTTGTAGATCCGCCGCATCTGGCCACCGACGCCGATGATGTGCATCGGGAAGAACACCCAGTTGAAGAAGATCAGGGTGCCCCAGAAGTGGAGATGGCCGAGGACCGGGTTCAGCATCCGCCCGAACATCTTCGGGAACCAGAAGTAGATCGCCGCGAAGGCGCCGAAGATCGAGCCGCCGAACACGACGTAGTGGATGTGGGCCACGATGAAGTAGGTGTCCTGGATGTAGATGTCGACCGGGGTGCTGGCCATGAAGATGCCGCTGAGCCCGCCGATCACGAACATCGACACGAAGCCGAGCGCGAACAGCATCGGCACCTTGAACTGGATGCGGCCGCCCCACAGGGTGCCCAGCCAGTTGAAGGTCTTGATGGCCGAGGGCACCGCGATGATCATCGTGCTCACCGTGAACGCCATGCCGAGCCGGGGGTTCATCCCGCTCACGAACATGTGGTGGCCGTAGACGATCCACGACAGGAACGCGATGCCGATCATCGAGAACGCCATGGCGTGGTAGCCGAAGATCGGCTTGCGGGAGAACACCGGCAGGATCTCCGAGGCGATGCCCATGGCCGGCAGGATGAGGATGTAGACCTCGGGATGGCCGAAGTACCAGAACAGGTGCTGCCACAGCAGCGGCTCGCCGCCGCCCGACGGCTTGAACCACGAGGTGCCGAGCGTGCGGTCGAACAGCAGCATGGCCACACCGGAGGTCAGCACCGGCAGCGCCAGCAGCAGGAGGATGGCCGTGATGAACAGCGACCACACGACGAGCGGCATGCGGAACAGGCGCATGCCGGGCGCCCGCATGTTGATGATCGTGGTGATGTAGTTGATGGAGCCCATCATGGAGCCGACGCCCATGACGAACAGGCTGATGCACCAGATGTTCTGGCCCCAGTTGACGCCGGTGTACTCCGGCACCGCCGACAACGGCGCGTAGGACGTCCAGCCGGCGGCGGCGTGGCCGCCCTCGACGAAGAAGCCTGACAGCATGATGACCCCGGCCGTGCCCGTCACCCAGAACGACAGCATGTTCAGGAACGGGAAGGCCATGTCGCGGGCGCCGATCATGAGCGGGATGCAGAAGTTGCCGAAGGCGCCGGCCAGGATGGGCATGATCACGAAGAAGATCATGATCGTGGCGTGCATGGTGAACGCCATGTTGTACTGCGGCGGCTGGATGATCCCGGGCGGCGAGGTCTCGGTGAAGATGTGCGCCATGCCGGGGATCGGCGTCTCCGGCCACGCCAGCTGCCAGCGCACGATCAGCGCCAGCAGGCCGCCGAGGATCATCATCGTCAGCCCCAGGAACAGGAACTGGCGGGCGATCATCTTGTGATCGGTCGAGAAGATGTACGTCCGGACGAAGCCCAGCTCGTGATGCTCGTGTGCAACGTGCGCGTGAGCCGTCGCGGTGGTGGCGCTCATCGCTTGGCCTTTCCTCCCGTCTTGGCGGCGGGCGCCGCCGGCTTGGCCTCGTCCGCCTGCTTCTGCTCGCCGCCGGCCGCCTGGGCCGTCAGGTTCTCCGCCGCCCACTTCGCGTACTCGTCGGGCGTGTGCACGTAGATCCAGCCGCGCATGCCGGAGTGGCCGAAGCCGCACAGCTCGGCGCACGGCAGCTCGTACTTGCCGGGCTTGGTCGCCTCGAACCACTGCACGATCTGGCGGCCCGGCACCGCGTCCTGCCACGTGCATCTCGTCGAGCAGCGTCTTGTCGTCGTCGGTGCCGAACTTGCCGTCGGGGCCGGGATAGGTGATTTGCCAGTTGAACTGCTTCGCGGTCACTTGCACGATGAAGTCCGTCTCCGGCATGGTCATCTTGATCTTCGACCACGCCGGGACGCTCAGCAGCGTCAGGATCACGAGGATCAGCGCCGGCACGATCGTCCAGACGATCTCCAGCGTGGTGTTGCCGTGGGTGTAGCGGGCCCGGCGACCGGGACGGTCGCGGTACATCACCAGGAAGATGATCATGGCCCCGAACACGAGGATCGCGGTGATCCCGGTGATGTAGTAGATGAGGTGGAACAACCAGTCGATGTCCCGCCCGTAGGTCGAGACGTTTTCAGGCAGCCACCAGTCAAGCATGCGCGTTCCCCCGTCTCCGGCCGCCGGCCCGGCTCACTTGCCCTTCAGCTCGAAGCTGACCTTGGTCACCTGCCCGGCCTTGACGTCGACGTCCTTCTCCTGCTTGCCCAGCGTCTCGTGCCACACCTCGACCTTGTGCTTGCCGGCCGGCACGTTCTCGATCTTGGCGACGCCGTTGTTGTCGGTCGCGGCGGCCAGGCCCGGCACCACCGCCACCCAGCCGAGCATCCAGCTGTGCACGTCGCAGGTGACTTTCACGAACTCCGGCTTCTCGAGCTTCTCCGTCATCACCTTCTTGAACTTCGGCTGGGCCTTGTTGATGGACGGGTTGGCCGTCGAGTACGTGTGGATGTTGTGCAGGATGTCGTCGGAGTTCTTGATCTCGATCTCGCCGGGCTGCATCACGACCACGTGGGGCACGAACCGGCAGCCGTGCTGGTCGATCGCGCCCTTGGCCTTGGTGGCCCCCTTGGCGTCGGGAACCGAGACCACCGCGTTGGCGAGGCCCTTGTTGGAGCCCACCACCACGTGCTCGATCGTCGTCTCGGTGCCGCACTTCTCGGTGTCCTTGTTGACCTTGAGCTTCTCGACCTTGGGCGCGCCGTTGTACTTCACGTCAGCCTCGATGGTGCCGCCGCCCTGCGCGTCCACCGAGGCTGCCCACCACATCGCCGCGCCGATGACGAGCGCGGCCACGCTGCCTGCCGTCGCTACCTTCCGCATGACCGGTACCCCTCCTGCTGTGCGTGAGTTGAGCATGTGATCGACCATCGGTGACCTCATCGGACGCGATTCGCCGCGCGCACGACGAGGACCATGGCTGCCAGTGTGAGGATTGCCACGACGGGAGGAATGACGAAGCGTCGGTTCGACTGCGGTTCCTCCAGCCGCAGATAGTACCATGACGTCAGCGACATCCTGGTGCCGGTCTCCCCGGCGCCGCCGTCCCAGGCCTGGATCGCCACCGGCGTGAACACGACCGGCCGGAACGTCGGCCGCGCCTCGCCGGTGGCGGCCAGCGGGCGCCGCATCACCAGCCGGTACTGGCCGTGGTCGTACACCGCCTTGCCGCCCGCCTCGCCGCCCGCGATCGGTGCGATCTTCGTCGGCCCGTTGGCGGTCGCCTCGCCGACGCCCTTGCCTTGCTCCCAGCGCAACAGGTACACGCCTTCGTTGGCGTCGCCCATCAGGAAATAGGGCCGCTCGATCGACGCGGTGATCTGCGGCGGGAACTGGAGCGAGATCGCGTCGGCGAACGTCTGCTTGCCGTCGCCCTTCGACTCGCTGGGGTCGTCCCACGTCAGGTGGAACACGACGTCCCGCTCGTTGTAGGCAGCTCGGACGGCGACGAGATCCACCGACGGATTGAAGTTACGCGGATCCTGGATGATTTGGCCCATCAGCGGGATGGCGCTCGGCGTCAGCTTCTTCCAGAACTCGGCGTTGGGATCGTCGGGGATGTCGCCGCGGACGGCGGTGACCGTGATCAGGGTGGCGTAGCTCGGGCGCTCGGGGCCCAGCGAGGCGAGATAGTTCGCGAGGTGCCAGATGTCCTCCGGCTTCTCGACGCTGTCGATGAAGGTCGGCATCGGCGTGCCGAGGACGCCGGCGGCCAGCCGGGTGGCGATCTCGGTCCGTCCCGGCCCGCCCCGGAAGGTCCAGCGCTTGGTGAGGTTGGCCGGCGCGATCGGATGGCCCCACTCGTCCTTGAGCTCAGGCCGCGACGGCCCATCGGCGCGCCCGTCGGTGCCGTGGCACTTGTGGCACTCGATCGCCTCGAACATCTCCTTGCCGCGCTTGATCGACGCCTCCGAGGAGGCGACCTCCTTCGGCAGCTCGAGCTTCTTGGGCGCCTCCTTGAACGCCTCCGGCGCCAGGGTCTTCAGGTATGCCACGAGATTCCAGCGGTCCTTGTCCGGGAGAACCGCCCACGACGGCATCGAGGTCCCGGGCATGCCGTCCGTGATGATCTTGAACAGGTCCCGGTCCGACGGCGCCTTGCTCGCCGTCGTCCGGATCTTGTACAACCCCCGCGTGAAATCCCGCGGCGCCGGCACCAGCAGCTCCGCCGCCGGCCCCTTCCCGTCGCCGTTCTGACCATGACACCCCGCACACTTCTTCTCGTAAACCGCCTTCCCCGCATTCGCATCCCCAGCTTGCGCGAACGCATTACCGACGTCCGCGGCGAGCGCCAGCGAGGCCGCAACACTCGCGCAGAAAATCAGCTGTGCCAGCCCGGGTCGAGGTAGGGCGCCGAGAATGGTCCAGATGCTAGGCGCCGACGAGCGACGACTGCGGCGTGGCCCGGCCACGCCGCAGGGAGGAGCGAGAAGGCAACGACGCAGATGGGCCATTATCGGCGCCCGCCACCTAGTGGGAGGCATGCTCTCCCGCTTCCCAACGGCGCGGCTGCTGGCCGGTGAAATCGTACAGGAACATGATCACCTGCCAGATCTGCTCCTCCGTGAGACGCTCCTCCCAGGCCGGCATCACCGAGTTCCACGGCGTCGATTCCTTCGGCAGCCCCGGGCCGCCCTTGGCGATTCGCCAGAAGAGGTAGGCCTCCTGCAGCATCGCGATGGTGCCGGGATCCTGGAAGTTCGCCGGCGGCGGGTTGAAGCCGTAGGCGAAGTGGCCCTTGCCGTCGAGGTTGTCGCCGTGGCAGTAGACGCAATTGCGGATGTAGGTGTCGTGGCCGGCCGCCACGTGCTTGCCGAACGCCGCCGCGTCCTTGCGCAGCGGGTTCTCCACACCGGAGATGTTGATCTCCTTGCCGCGGAACTGGATCGAGGCGGGCGGCGCCGGGTGCACCGCGCGCAGCTCGGGCGGCCCCTGGGGCTTGGCCGCCGCCTGGGTGTAGGCGTAGTAGCCGAACAGCAGCGGCACCAGCACGACGATGACCGAACGCAGCCCGCGGTAGCGCGGGTCGGTCAGCGTCAGCCAGATCGGCCGCACGAAGTCGCGCCACGAGTCGCGATCGGATGAGACGAAGATGAGGAGCGCCAGCGTGATGATGAACATGTAGAGCGACAGGACGCTCCACGGCGCCGGCGGCCGGATCCCGAAGCGCAGGACGACGAACGCCAGCACGAAGATCGCGACGGCCTGCAGGAAGCGCGAGCGGAGGAATCTCATCGGCTCATTTCAGGGTGAGCAGGAAGGAGACGAGATCGACGTACTCCTTCGAGGTCAGCCGCGTGCCGAAGTCCTGGGGCATGACACCCTTGGGAAAGCCGGCCACTGTGCCCATGCCGGCCGGATTCAGGATCTTCCCCATGATGTAGTCGGGCGTCTGGATCTTGGCGATCTGCGAGAGGTCGGGACCGACCGGCGAGGCGCCGATCTTGCCCGCCTTGTGGCACGCGATGCAGGTGCCCTTGCCCTGGAACACCTGGGCGCCGGCCTGAGGATCGCCCGGAATCTTGAACTCCGCCGCCCCGCCGCCGGCCGCCGCCGCGCCGACGCTGGCCGGGATGTCGTTCAGCGTCACGTCGACGGTGCCGCCGAGCGACTCGAGGAACGCGGTCAGCGCCCACACTTCGGAGCGATTGAGCGCGATCGGCGGCTTGTCCACGGCCGGCATGATCGGCGGGTAGCCCTCGACGACGTAGGCCTGCGGCTGCAGCAGCGACTCGATGAGGTAGGCCTTGGCGCTCATGCCGGGCTTCCGCTTGGCGGCGCGCCCGCCGGCGCCGGCCAGGTCGGGCGCCCGCGTGCCCGGCTGGCCGATGCGGTGGCAGATCTCGCAGGTGCCCTTGGTGTGGAAGATCTCCTCGCCGGCTTTCACGAGCTGGGCCGGCGTGACGTTGCCGCCTTCCAGCGACAGCTCTTGCGGCGGCTTGGACTCGATCTGCGGGATCGAGTTGGCGAAGTAGGAGTAGCTGCCCATCACGGCGACGGCGAAGAGGCCGACCTTCACGCCGACGGGCACGTGCATCCTAGACGTCCTGGTCGCTGCCGCCGGCCAGCACCGGGGCCGGCGCGTGCCCGTGCGCCGTCTCCTTGCCCTTCTCGCCCAGGCCGCCGATCCAGAAGATGAACATGACGAGCGCGAAGAACACGAGCGTCACCGACGTGATCACGTTGGCCGCGTACCCGAGGGCGGGCGTCGCCGCGTCCACCGAGGTGTCCCGCAGGACGCCGTACACGTGCCAGTGCTGCCGGATGCCGGAGCGCGCGAAGCCCATGAGGCCCATCAGCCACGTGAAGGTGACGGCCAGGAGAATGAGCACGTACTGCGAGTGGGGCGCGATGGTGCCCCAGCGGATGGTGCCGGTCGAGCGCGCGCCCTTGAACAGCGGCACGTCGATGGCCATGACCACCACGATGGCGGCCAGCACCGCCACCACCTGGTAGACCGAGAAGCCGATGCGCACGATCGACTCCACGAAGTAGCCGTAGACGCCGTAGAAGACCACGACGACGGCGGCCACAGCGAAGGCCGCCCACTGGATCGCCATCCCGGTGCGCACCCACGACCGCGTCGAGATCCGGTTCGCGCGGCGGTAGAGGATGTAGGAGAGGAACGTCGTGAGGATCATGAGGTTCACGACCGTGTTCTTGGCCGACATCACGCCGAAGAAGCCGAGGAGTGGATGGTGGGTGCCGCCCATGGCCCGCGCCTCGTCCAGGGTGACGACCATCGAGCGCGGCGTCGCCCACACCATGAACCCGACGGTGAGGATGATGAGCATCGGCGGGACGTACTTGCGATAGCGCTCGGCGCCCGGGATGCGCTCCATGCCGAGCCAGAGGTAGTAGTTCGAGCCGAGGAAGAGGATGCCGATGAGAATGGCCTGGATGATCCACAGCCACGACATGAAGCCGCCCATCATCGTGATGCCCATCGTCTGGTTGAACGCGTAGATCTCCCGGCCCAGGTAGTAGCCGGCGAACGGCAGCACGATGAAGGCCGACAGCGCGACGAAATTGCCGATGTAGCCCATCCAGTCGTACCGCGCCCGCTCTTCGTCCGTCTTGGCGGAAAGGAAGCGGAATGCCGCGTACGCCCCCGCGATGGTGCCCCCGAACACGATGTTGGCGATCAGCCGGTGGATGTTGATCGGGATCCAGGTGGGGTTGTGGATGGCCGCCCACACGCCGCCCTTGAGCGCGCCCGAGTCGTCGATGCCCGAGGGCGACATCATGAAGGTGACCCACGAGTTGGCGACCACGAGGATGGCGGTGCCGAAGAGGTTCGACAGCACGCCCAGGCTGACGTGGATCCACTTGCGGGAGCCCGACAGCCAGTCCCAGCCGTAGTACCAGAGGTAGACGGTGAACGTCTCGGCGAAGAACAGCAGGGCGTAGACCCAGTACGTCGGGAAGAAGATAGAGGACATGTAGGTCCAGAACTTCGGGTAGTAGCCGACGAAGAGGAAGAGCAGGAACGCGCCGAGCAGCGCCGTCGTGGAGAACGCCGCGAACGTCAGCTTCACGAACTCATGCGACAGCCAGTCGTAGCGGGCGTCACGCGTGCGCCAGCCGATGATCTCGATGATCACCGCGAAGATCGGCACGCCGAGGATGAACGCGGCGAAGTTGAGGTGCAGCTGCGCGACGGCCCACACGGCCAGCCGTGAGCCGAGCAGGGGGAACGCCCGGTAGGCGGGCTCCCTGGCGGCGGCCTGCTGGGCCTCGGCCGGGAGGGCGAGGAAAACGAGCGTCAGGACGGCGGCCAGCAGGACACCCGCGTACGCGCTCCGGCGCGCGGCGGTCACGATGCTCATCGATTCGGCCTCTGACTGCGAACTTCCCGCGAGCGTGCGACTTCCCTCACCGCAGACGAGCTTGTTCGCGAAATCACATGAGCGTTCCGGGCAAGTTTTAGGGCCAACGCCTCGATGTGTCAAGCGGAAAGAGGCCCGTACGTTTGACACACTCGGACCCTGACGCTAGCATCGAGCAGAGGGGCCCTCGATGAAGCCTCGCCTCAGCCAGCGCATCCAGTTCTCGCTCGCCTATGCCCTGGTCGTGGTCGTCCTGCTGTCGCTCCTCCAGAGCTGGCTGCTGGCCCCGCGGACCATCGAGCTGCCGATGTCGAAGTTCCTCGACCTGCTGCGCGCCGACAAGATCGAGCGCGTCGCCCTCACCGAGAAGGAGATCCGTGGCGTGGCCAAGCCCGGCGCATTGCCGCCGCCCCCGGCCATGCCGGGCGACCGCCTCCGGCAGCTTCTGGGCTCCGAGGAGGAGGTCCGCGTCTTCTCGGTGACGCGCATTCCCGGCGTGGACGAGCAGCGGATCGTCGCCGAGCTCGAGCAGCACCACGTCGAGTTCGCCGGCCGCATCGAGACGACGTTCTGGAAGGACCTCCTGTTCGGGTGGGTCATCCCGCTCGGGATCATGGTCGGCATCTGGATGTTCCTGATGCGGCGGGTCGGCGGTGGGCCCACCCAGGCGCTCTCCTTCGGGCGCAGCAAGCACAAGATCTACGACCGCAAGGAGCTCAAGACCACGTTCAACGACGTGGCCGGCGTCGACGAGGCCAAGGCCGAGCTGATCGAGCTCGTCGACTTCCTGAAGAATCCCAAGAAGTACCAGCGCCTCGGCGGTCGCATCCCCAAGGGCGCGCTGCTGGTGGGCCCGCCCGGCACCGGCAAGACGCTGCTGGCCAAAGCGGTCGCCGGTGAAGCGAAGGTACCGTTCTTTTCCATCTCGGGCTCGGAATTCGTCGAGATGTTTGTCGGCGTCGGCGCTGCGCGTGTGCGTGACTTGTTCCAGCAGGCACATCAGCAGGCGCCCGCCATCATCTTTATCGACGAACTCGATGCGCTTGGCCGGGCACGCGGCATCGGCCCCTACGCCGGCGGCCACGACGAAAAGGAGCAAACGCTCAATCAGCTGCTGGTCGAGCTCGACGGCTTCGACTCGCGTTCGGGGCTCGTCATTCTGGCGGCCACCAACCGGCCTGAAATTCTCGACCCCGCCTTGCTGCGGGCCGGCCGGTTCGATCGCCAGGTGCTGGTGGACCGGCCCGACAAGAAGGGCCGCGTGCAGATCCTGCAGGTTCACATGAAGCGGGTGAAGCTCGCGCCCGATGTCGACGCCGAAAAGGTCGCCGCCCTGACGCCGGGCTTTACCGGCGCCGACCTCGCCAACCTCGTCAACGAAGCGGCGCTGCTGGCGACGAGGAGAGGCGCAGATGCCACATCGATGGCGGACTTCGGCAATGCGGTCGAACGCATCGTGGCAGGTCTGGAAAAGAAAAACCGGCTGCTCAACCCCAGGGAGCGGGAGATCGTCGCCTATCACGAGATGGGCCATGCGCTGGTGGCGCTTGCGCTGCCGGGCGTCGATCCGGTTCACAAGGTGTCGATCATTCCGCGCGGCATCGGCTCGCTCGGCTATACCATTCAGCGTCCGACCGAGGACCGCTTCCTGATGACGCGCGAGGAACTGGAGAACAAGATGGCCGTGGCACTCGGTGGCCGCGCAGCCGAGTGGATCGTATTCGGTCACCTTTCGACTGGCGCCGCCGACGACCTTCGGCGCGTCACCGACATCGCTCGCAGCATGGTGACACGCTACGGGATGTCCGAAAAGCTCGGCAACGTCGCCTATGACCGCGATCCTCGCACCTTCTTGACTGGGCCCGATCTTCCACCGCCTCCGCGCGACCGAGATTATGCGGAGAAGACGGCCGCGACCGTCGACGAGGAGGTGCGGGCCATCGTCGAGAAGGCATTCCAGCGGTCAACCAACCGGCGTCGCAATCATCGCGAGCTGCTGCCGAATAACGGGGCCGTCGACGTCATCCATCGGCGATCCGGAACGACGCCGGTATCGGCGAAAGTGGCTGGAGATCGCCGCGCACCAAAAATTGCCTTGTTGGCGCCGTGATCCCGTTCAATCTTTGTCGGCGCCCGGCTCGCAAGCGGCGCCCACGGCAGTGCTTCGATTCCTCCTCGTGCAGGGCGCGGGCTTAAGGAGATGATTCATGGCTGAAGTTCCGCTGAACCTCGCGGAGATCGAGGAACGCATCGCCGCTGTAAGGGAAAACATCAGCGAGCTGATCGAGCACGCGGCCGCATATTCCGGCGCGGCGGACGAGGAGCTGGCGGCGCGGCGTATCGCCGAACAGGAAGCTCTACTCGAACTCCTGACCCGGCGGCGCGATGAGCTCACGGAGCGAAAGTCGCCGGCTGGAGTGAGGAGATACGAAGTAAAGCAGCACATGGAAGTGATCGGCGCGGACGGCGTTCACCTCGGGACCGTCGATCGCGTTGAAGGTGGCAGGATCAAGCTCACCAAGGCCGATAGCGGCGAAGGACGCCACAAGGGCCACCATCATTTCATCGATCTGGGGCTGGTCGCCGATGTCGAAGGGCAGAAGGTGCGCCTGTCGGCGAATGCAGCCGTAGCGGTTACCCTGGAAGAGGAACGCTCGGGAAAACCCACCTGAGCCTATTGGTCCAGCGCTCCCCAGCGGGGCCGGATTCCTTGTTTTGCAACGGTATTCCGCGTTCGGATCGGCTCCGGCCGGTCTTTTTTCAAAAGTCCATGTCGATCTGCCCTTGCCTCGTTCGTCTATCCAGTTAGCGAGACAGTTCCGCAAGGCTGGTGCCTGCGGCTCGCCCTCAAGAGGGAGTATTTCGATGCGCTTTATGTATCTGGTCAAACATCCCGGTCGTTCGGGAAACCCGACGCCGGAACTGATGGAGGCGATGGGCAAGCTCGCCGACCGGGAGATCAAGGCTGGCCGCATGCTCGACTGTGGCGGGTTGATGCCGGTCCAGACCGGTGCTCAGGTGCGCATCGCGGACGGCAAGCTAAGCGTTATCGATGGCCCGTTCGTGGAGGCAAAAGAGGTCGTCGGCGGCTACGCCATCTTCGAACTCCGCGACAAGCAGGAGGCTCTGGCAAGTGCGAAGGAATTCATGCAACTGCACCTGGATCATATGCCGGGCTGGGAAGGGACCTGCGAGGTTCGCGCGTTTGGGATGCCGGATGGTCAGGGAGAGTGCCAGGCTGAGGCGGCGACACGCTCGCCCACTCTTGATGCGAGCATTGAGTAGATCAAGTCGGCGGCCATGACGGCCGCCGACATCCATCGCACGATCCTCGCGGTCTGGCGGATCGAACAGCCGCGGCTGATCACCAGCCTTTCGCGGATGCTGCGCGATGTGCCGCTGGCCGAGGAAATGACGCAGGACGCCCTGTTGGCTGCGTTAGAGCATTGGCCCGCGACCGGCGTTCCGGAAGAACCCGGCGCGTGGCTGATGGCGGCCGCCAAGCGTCGGGCCCTGGATCATCTGCGCCGCACCAAGATGCTCGCGCGCAAGCACGGGATGATCGCGTGCGACATGGAGCAGGAGCAGCAGGTCATGCCCGATCTGGACTCCGGCCTGGATGATGACATCGGCGACGAGCTGCTTCGACTGATCTTCACAGCCTGTCACCCGCTGCTGTCGCGTGAGGCCCGCGCGGCGCTTTCGCTGCGGATGATCTGCGGCCTGACCACCGGGGAGATCGCGCGAGCTTTCCTGTTGCCGGAAGCGACCATCGCCCAGCGCATCGT
>VBPC01000040.1 GCA_005887895.1 Candidatus Rokuibacteriota bacterium | reverse complement strand
CGCCGCTTCGGCGTGGTGCACCCGCACCCCTCGAAGATGACGCGCCATCCCGACCATCCCGAGATCACGCTGCTCGGCGTCAACAAGTTCGCCCCCGACGGCACGCTCGACATGGCGATCTACCGGCGCGGTGCCGAGGGCTGGCACACCGACGGCGCCTACGACGAGGAGCCGTTCAAGGCGACCCAGCTCTACGCGCTCGCGGTGCCGAGTCGGGGCGGCGACACCTTCTTCGCCAGCATGTACGCGGCGTACGACGCGCTGCCGTCACACCTCCGGCGACGTCTCGAGGGCCGCCTGGGCGCCTTCGCCTACGGCGGGCGGCGCAAGGCGGTGGCCCTCCTCAACGAGGAGGACCGCGACTGGAAGCCCGTCTTCCACCCGATCATCCGCGTCCATCCCGAGACCGGCCGCAAGGCCCTCTACTTCGACCCCGGCAAGATCCTGAGCATCGAGGGGCTCGACGAGCGCGAGAGCGACGCCGTCGTCGAGGAGCTGACCGGCTACATGATCCAGCCCGACGGCCAGTACCGTCACCGCTGGCGCAAGGGCGACATCGTCATCTGGGACAATCGCTGCTCGTATCACAAGGCGGCCGGCGACTATCCGCCCGAGGAAGACCGCATCCACTGGCGCGTCTCGATCAAGGAGCGGACGGCTTCCGCCATCCCGACCGACTTCCTCCAGCGCCGGGTGTGACGCGCGCGGGAGACTACTCGACCGCCTTGTACATCCGCTCGTCGTAGAGCGCGCCGGAGATCGGCGCGAGCCGGTCGCGGAAGCGGCGCGTGGTCTCGGCCATCGAGTGCGTCTGCACCGCCGTCGCGTCTTTCCAGATCTCGACGACCGTGAAGTGGTTGGGGCGGTTGGCCTGCTGCACGACCTCGAAGCGCACGTTGCCCGGGCTCGCGCGACCGGCGTCGGCGAGCTCCTTGACGGCGGCCACGCCGTCCTCCTTGCGCGGCGGCACGACGTCGACGTGGGTCACCACGTACACGGCGTCGCCGGCGGGGCCGGGCCCGAGCGGCCCGACCGAGAGGCCGCCGTGCACGCGCTCGTCGAGCGGGGCGGTGCGGATCGCCTGGAGCTTCTCGCGGGTTTGCGTGGTCTGCGCCGACCGGCCGTGGGCCTCCAACGCCGTCAGGTCTCGCCAGACTTCCAGGATCACGAGCTGATACGCCTGGCCGATGCGGCTGAGCACCTCGCAGCGGAGATTGCCGTCCTCCTGGCGGGTCCGCACGCGGTACCCCGCGAGCAGCGCGACGGCTTCGGTTCGCGACGTCGGCAGCACTTCCACGTACGTCACGGAGTAGACGTTGCCCTCGATCGGCGGTGGCGCCGGAGCCTGGGCCCGGGCGTCCTGCATCGCGCCGACCGCCACCAGCGCCGCGCCGAGCACGAGCCCGCCCAGCAGCACGCTCATCACGATCCTAGCGGGTGCGGTGGTACTGGTAGTCTTCGCGCTCGCTTCCGACGCGCAGCTCGGGGCGGAGCGGCGGACGCGTGGCATTCACCTTCGCGTGGACGTCCAGCGCGGCCTGATCGGCCCAGCGCTCCAGCAGCACCAGCCGGTCGGGGTTCGCGGCGCTCCGGAAGACCTCGAACTGCTCGCAGCCGGGCTCCTTCATCGCCTCGGCGCAGCGCGCGACATAGGCCTGCGCCAGCTCGGCGCCCTTGCCCACGGCCGCGGTGATCGTCACCACCAGTCGAACTGCCATCGTGTCCTCCGTCCAGTCGCGGGCTACGCCTTCACACCGAGAAGCTTCGCGGCCGTGCCGCCCAGCATCGCCACCCGCTCGGCGTCGCTCAGGCCCGGCGTGCCGAGGATGTGCTCGACCGCCGTCGTCGTCCACGGATACGGATAGTCGGTGCCGATGACGAGCTGGCTCGAGCCGACCTCCGCGGCCAGGTGACGCAGCCCTTCGGGCGTGAAGACCAGCGTGTCGTAGTAGAGCTGCTTGAGATAGTCGGTGGGCTTCTTCTTCAGCGGCCCGTCCTTTGGTCCGGGGCAGCGGTCCGGAAAGACGTGGCAGCCCTGGTCGGAGCGCGCGGCGTACGAGGGCAGGTAGCCGCCGCCGTGCGCCGCGCAGATCTTCAGGCCGGGAAAACGATCGAGGGTCCCCTCGAAGATCAGGTGCGACAGCGCGATGGTCGTCTCGAGCGGGTTGCCGATGACGTTGTCGAGCAGCCCGTTGCCCTTGAGCCGGTCCGGGATCTGCGAGGCGACTCCCGTGCCCTGCGGGTGGATGAAGACGAGCGCGCCGAGCTGCTCGGCCTTGGCCCAGAACGGATGGAATCTCGGATCGCTGAGCTCCTCGCCGTTGACGCTGCCGCCGATGGCGGCGCCGCGCAGCCCGTACTGCTTCAGACCGGCCTCGAGCTGCTCGGCCGCGAGGTCCGGGTGCTGCAGCGCCACCGAGGCGAAGGCGACGAAGCGATCCGGGTGCGCCGCGCAGGCCTCGGCGAGCTTCTCGTTCTGGAGCGTGATGAGCCGGCTGGCGACGTCACGATCGGCCTTGTACCAGTATGGATTGATGCTGAGCGCCTCGACGTCGACGCCTTGCTCGTCCATGGCCCGCAGGCGATCCGCGGCGCGCGTCGCCATGTGCAGGAGCGGCGGCGACTGGGATCCCGGCTGTCCCAGCTTCAATCCCATGAGGGCCATCGCCTCGGGGACGGCGCAGTGCGCGTGCACGTCGATGGTCTTGACGCGTCGGCCGCCGACGAGGATCTCGCGGCGACGGGCCGGCGCCGGGCCGGCCGACGGCGCTTGCGCGTAGGCGGGCGTCGCGCTCAGCACGTCGCAGCCGACGAACGCGACGCCGGCCAGGGCGCCGGCGGTGTCCTCGATGAATTCTCTGCGCGTCATGGTGTCCTCCGCGGTTCGGGGATGACGGGACCGCCGCCCGACAGGTACACGCGCGCCACGCGTGGCCCGACGGCGGTGGCCACGTGATGCAGACCGAGCCCGTGTCGCGCGGCCACCTCGGCGACGGTAATCTCGGCGTCGCCCTGGCGACCGATGATCACGACCTCGTCGCCGACGCGGGCATCCGGCACGCCCGTGAGGTCGATCCGCGTGTGCTCGAGCGAGGGTGCGTCGACGATCGGGGCCGCGCGCCCGCGCACGAGCACCCGCCCGGCATGGAGCCACAGCAGCCCATCGGCCGAGCCCATGGGAATCACGCCCAGGCGCAGGGGCGCCGTCACCGGAAACGGCGCCAGCTCGGCGAAGCGCTCGCGCGGGGCCAGCTCCTTGAGCGCGATGATGCGCGAGGCGAGGCGGCGGAAGGTCGGCCGCAGCTCCACCGGCGTCGGCTCGCCGGGGAACGTGATGCCGTAGAGCATCCGTCCGGGATCGACCGCGTTCAGGTACGTCTGCGGGAATCGCAGGACGAAGGGCGAGGCGGCGAACAGCCGGATCGGCACCCGCACGCCGCGCGCCTCCAGCTCGTCGACCGCCGCCGTGAACCGGCCGAGCTGCCACTCGGCGTAGGCGGCGCCGCCGCCGTCGGGCGCGTGCGGGTGGGCGCAGAGACCGGCCAGGCGCAGGCGCGGCAGCTCCAGCATGGCCGTGATGGTCTTCACCGCCAGCTCGGCCGGCACGCCCAGCCGCTCGAGACCGACGTCGATCTTGACGAAGACGTCGCACGGCTCGGTGGCCGCCTCCGCGTAGGCGCGGGCGCTGTCGAGGTCCACCAGCGTCGGGATGAGCCCGTGGGCGATCGTCTCCGGCGCGGCCTCGGGCAGCGAGTTCGGATAGACGAGCACGGGGGCGACGATGCCGTGCCGGCGCAGCCGGATGCCCTCGGCCAGGTCGGCGACGGCCAGGGCGTCGGCGCCGTGCGCGACGAAGACCGCGCCCATCTCCGCGGCGCCGTGACCGTAGCCGTCGGCCTTGACGACGGCGAAGAGCCGGCGCGCCGGACCCACGAGCCGGCGCACGGCCTGGACGTTCGCGGCGGCGGCGTCGAGGTCGATCTCGAGCGTGGTCGGCCGGGGCGGGCGCGACGCGGGCGTGGCGGTCATGGCGGCTCCTCGCCGGGAAGGATACTCTATCGGCCATGAAGGTCTCGTTCTTCGAAACCGTCCGCTACCTGCCGCCCGAGCCGCTGCCGTCCGAGTGGCCGGTGCCGTCGGGGACGTACGATCGCGAGGCGGGCGCCGCCGCCTTTCGCGGGGTGATGGAGCGGCTGGAGTACGTCGAGCAGCTCGGCTTCGACTGGGTCAGCGTCTCCGAGCACCACTACTCGCCGCGGATCCTGACCCCCTCGCCGATCGTCGCCGCCGCCTACATCGCCGCCCGGCTGCCGAGGATCAAGATCGCCCTGCTCGGCCCCATCGTGCCCCACAGCAATCCGGTGCGGGTGGCGGAGGAGCTGGCGATGCTCGACAACCTGGCGCAGGGGCGCCTGATCGTCGGGCTGCTGCGGGGAACGGCCAACGAGGCGCTGACCTACGACCTGAACCCGGCCGAGGCGCGCCAGCGCACCGACGAGGGCATGGAGCTCATCCTCAAGGCGTGGACGGAGCCGCACCCCTTCGGCTGGCAGGGCCGCCACTTCCGGTACCGGACGGTCTCGATCTGGCCGCGCCCGCTGCAGCAGCCTCATCCGCCGACCTACGCGCTGGGGACGAGCCGCGAGTCGTGCGAGTTCGCCGCGCGCCACCATCTCGGCTGCGGCGTCTCCTACGGGCCGTTCGAGGTCATGGCCAGGGCCACGCGGTACTACCGCGAGCAGTGCGCACGCCACGGCTGGCAGCCCACGCCGGAGCAGATCGTCTACCGGGCGAACATGCTCGTGGCCGACACCGACGAGGAGGCCCACGCGCTGCTGCGGCGGCAGCCCGACCAGGCGCCGTTCGTCATGCGCGCCGGTGTCCGCGAGGCCATGCTGACGCTCGACTCGCGCAACATCGCCGGTCAGACGCGATCGCCGATCGTCACCGGCGCGCTGCCCACGACCTTCGTCGGCAGTCCTGACACGGTGGTCGAGCAGGTCAAGCGCTGCCGCGACGTGGTGGGCGCCGGCGTGCTCGACCTGTCCCTGCATCCCCCCGGCGCCGGCGACCTGGAGCCGCTGATGCGCGCGCTCGAGCTGTTCGGCGGCAAAGTCCTGCCGCGCATCCGCGACCTGTGAGAGAGACGGGCGTGCGCGAAGGCCACGTCGAGGCCGGCGGCGTCCGGTGCCGATACCAGGACGCCGGTGAGGGCCCAGCGCTCGTGCATCTCACGGCGCCGCGCGGGTCGAGCCTGACACCGGCGCACCGGCTGCTCGCGCAGCGGTTTCGGGTGATCGCGCTCGAGACGCCCGGGGTCCCCCCATCGCCGGAGGTCGCCGCCACGCTGGCCGGGGCTCTGCAGAGCCTCGGCCTGGAGCGTTTCAACCTGATGGCGACGGCCCGCGAGGCGGTCACGGCGCTGTGGCTGGCGCTGCACGCGCCCGAGCGCGTGCTCGCCATGGTCCTGGAAGCGCCGGCGGCCATGCCGGGCGTCAGCCGCGAGGCGAATCTCGAGCGCCGGCTGCCGGCGCTCGCCACGCCCACGCTGGTGCTGGTCGGCACGCGCGACGACGTCGCCGGGCCGTCGCCCGGACGCGTGTACAAGGCGCTGATGCCGGGCGCCCACCTCGTGTTCGTCTACGATGCCGGGCCCGCCGTCGGCGCCGATCGACCGGAGGCGTTCGCCGAGGTCGCGATCGACTTCCTCGAGCGCCACGAGGCGTTCGTGATCAGCCGCGCGGCGACGGTGATCCACCCCTGACACGACCCACAGGAGAGCGAGCAATGGCCTACAAGCCGATGTCCCTCGACCACGTCAACATCTTCGTGCGCAACGCCGAGCGATCGCACCGGTGGTACACGGAGGTCCTCGGGCTCCACACGCAGGACACGATGAATCATCCGGGCACCGAGCGGTTGCGGGCGGCCTTCCTCGCCTGTGACCCGGGCCACGCGCACGACATCGCGTTGTTCGAGGTCGGGGAGGACGCCGCCGCCCCCCAGCAGAGCCAGGTCGGTCTGAACCACGTGGCGTGGAGGATGGCGAGCCTCGACGACCTCGCGGAGATCTATCGACGCCTGAACGACAAGGGCGTGGCCGTCCGCGTCGCCGATCACACGGTGTCCATCGGCGTCTACTTCTCCGACCCCGACGGCAACGGTCTCGAGGTCTACTACGAGCTGCCGCGCAGCCAGTGGCTCCAGGAGCGGCCGTTCTCGGGAGGCGGTGAGAAGGGGCGGTTCCCGGGACCGTGGGACGACGCCCTTCGCCAGTCGGCGCCGGCGCTCACGACGCCCTGACCGACGATGGACGAGCTCGACGCCGTCATCGTCGGAGCCGGATTCGCCGGACTCTACATGCTCCACCGCCTGCGCGGGCTCGGGCTCTCCGCGCGCGTCTACGAGGCGGGGGACGGCCTCGGCGGCACCTGGTACTGGAACCGCTATCCGGGCGCGCGCTGCGACGTCGAGAGCCTGGATTACTCGTACTCGTTCTCCGACGAGCTGCAGCAGGAATGGCGCTGGACCGAGCGCTACGCCTCCCAGCCGGAAATCCTGAAATACATCAACCACGTCGCCGACCGGTTCGACCTGCGCCGCGACGTCCGGCTCGCCACCCGCGTGACGGCCGCCGGCTTCGACGAGGCGACGACCCGCTGGACCGTCGCGACCGACCGCGGTGAGCGCGTCTCCGCGCAGTTCTGCATCATGGCGACCGGCTGCCTGTCGGCGGCGCAGGTGCCCGCGTTCGAGGGACTCGAGCGCTTCGAGGGCACGTGGTATCACACCGGCCACTGGCCGCACGAGGGCGTCGACTTCACCGGCCGCCGGGTCGGCGTCATCGGCACCGGCTCGTCCGCCATCCAGTCGATCCCGATCATCGCCCGACAGGCGGCGCACCTGTTCGTCTTCCAGCGGACGCCGAACTTCAGCGTCCCCGCCTGCAATGCGCCGCTCGACCCCGACGACGAGCGGCAGTGGAAGAAGAACTACGCCGAGCACCGGCGGCAGGCGCGCGAGTCGCGCGTGGGGTTCGTCGTCGAGCGCAGCGACGAGTCGGCCCTCGCCGTGCCGGCCGAGGAGCGCGAGCGCCAGTACGAGCGGCGCTGGCGCCGCGGCGGTCTCGGCTTCAATTCGGCATTCGCCGACCTGCTCACCAACCAGGACGCCAACGACACCGCCGCCGAGTTCTTTCGCGCCAAGATCCGGGCGATCGTGCGCGACCCGGCCGTGGCCGAGGCCCTGTCGCCGCGCGACTATCCCGTGGGCACCAAGCGACTCTGCGTCGACACCGACTACTACGACACGTTCAATCGCGACAACGTCACCCTGGTCGACCTCAGGAAGGCGCCGATCGAGGCGATCACGCCGACGGGCCTGCAGACCCGCGCGGCGACGTACACGCTCGACAGCCTCGTGTTCGCGACCGGGTTCGACGCCATGACGGGCGCCCTGCTGGCCATCGACATCCGCGGCCGGGCCGGCGCCGCGCTGCGGGACAAGTGGGCGGCCGGCCCGCGGACGTACCTGGGGCTCGCGGTGGCCGGCTTCCCGAATCTGTACATCATCACCGGGCCCGGCAGCCCCTCGGT
>VBPC01000039.1 GCA_005887895.1 Candidatus Rokuibacteriota bacterium | reverse complement strand
GGGTGCTCTGAGGAACTATGCGGAGAAAATGGTGGGCAGGGACGGGATTGAACCGCCGACACCAGGATTTTCAGTCCTGTGCTCTACCAACTGAGCTACCTGCCCGATCCGGAAGGCCGAGGGGTGAGGATAACAGAGCGGGCGGGGGGCGTCCAGCCGACGGCCGTCAGCGCTTGCTGCGTTCCTCCAGCTTCTTGAGGATCTGCTCGGCCTGCTCGATGTTCTTGCGGGCGTTGGGATGGCGCGGATCGAGCTCCAGCACGGCGCGCCACTGCACGATCGCCTGCTCCAGCCTCTCCTCGCGGTAGAGGCGCAGCCCCTCGTTGTAGCGATCCTGCACGAGGCCGCTGCGGGCCTGGCGCGCAAGGTCGCCGGTGTCCTCGTAGTTCGGCGCCAGCCGGGACAGCTGGATCAGCGCCTTGTACGATTCGTCGTAGCGCTTCTCGATCAGGCGCGTCTTGCCGAGCGCGTAGAGGATCGACTTCTTGAGCTCGGCGCCCTCGGCATGGCGAGGGTTGCCGGCGAGCACCTGGTCGACGTCGGCGAGGGCCTCGGCGAACTCGCGCCGATCGAGCGCGTCGCGGGCCTCGGTCAGGAGCGGATCGACCTCGGGCGCCAGGTCGTCGCGCGGCGGCTCGGCGGCACCGCCCTCCCGTGGCGTCACGTAGAACGGGACGCCGGGGATCTCCGGCACCCGCAACGACACGCCGGCGGCGAGCTTGGGATTGCGCGGCAGCTGGTTGACCTCCCAGATGACCTCCGAGCGCGACCGGTCGCCGTAGTAGCGCTGGGCGATCGAGCCGAGGCTCTCGCCGGCCCGCACCGTGTGCGTCACGAAGCGCACTTCCTTGACGTCGTTGCGCAGACCCTCGAAGGCGGCCATGTTGGTGGGCTCGAGCGCGAGCGCGGCGAGGTAGTGGCGCCGGGCCTCCAGGTATGCCTCGCGGGCCACCGCCGCCCGGGCCTGCTGCACGTGCTCGGCCACGTCGCGCTCGATCCGCGCCTCCAGGCGCGCCTTCAGCGCGCGCCCGGCGATGTCGTCGGGCTCGAGCGTGACGGCGACCCTCGCCGCGTCCAGCGCCGTCCGCAGCGCGCCATCGCGCTCGTACAGCTCGGCCTTGGCGCGGTGGGCGTCGGCGACGGCGTGACGGCCGGTGGGGCCGCCGTGGGGCAGGCCAGCGCAGCCGCTCAGCGCGACGACGGTGGCCAGCACCAGCAGCGGCCGGCCGGCGGTCACTTGAGCGGCTCGGCGGCAAACGTGTTCAGGTTCTTCTTGAAGTCCTCCAGCGTCATCTCGGAGTAGACCTGGCTGCGGCGGATGCGGAAGAGCGGCACGAACGACGAGTTGCCCTCGCGGAACACGGTGAGGCCGGCCAGGAAGCCGGAGTCGCGCGTGCGCACCAGCACCGTCTCGTCGGCGCCGCCGTAGGGATAGGCCAGGAACCTCGCCGGGTGCCCGAGGCGCTGCTCGAAGAGCCGCTGCGGCCCTTCCAGCTCGGCGCGCAGCCGCCGCGCGTGCTCTACCTCCGGCTCGCCGGGCTGCTGGCGCAGATCGCTGTGCGTCTTGGTGTGGCCTTCCACCTGGAAGCCCTCGACCGTCAGCCGGGCCAGGTCGGGCCAGCCGAGGGCGTTGCGGCCGGTCCCGACGTAGTCGGTGTAGACGAACAGCGTGGCCGTGAAGTGCAGCTTCTTGAGCACGGGATGGGCGTACTGCAGGAACGAACGGTAGCCGTCATCGAACGTCAGGACGACCGCGCGGCGGGGCAGCTGCCGCTTGAGCTGCAGGAACTCGTAGAGCTCCGTCAGGCTCACCACGCGATAGTGGTTGGCCTTGAGGTAGCGCATCTGCTCCTCGAAGGCCTTGGCGCCGATCACGAGCCGGCCCTTGGCCTGCGGGCCGATGTCGTGATAGGTCAGCACGGGCACGAGCTGGTAGCCGCCGGCGTAGACGCCGGACGGGTTCCATGGCCGCCGCGGAATCACCACGCTCTGGCCGGCGGCCAGCGTGGTCACGTCGTTGTAGTCCTCGATCATCCACGCCAGCGACGCGTCGCCGAGGAAGCGGCGCGCGAGCTGCGCCGTGGTGTCGCCGCGCCGGGCGACGGTGACGATGAAGTCGTCCGACTCGACGCTGGAGCGGCCGAAGATGTCCGGGCCGCCGCCGAGGCCGAGCGTCGGGCCGCCCGCCGTCGCGCACGCGCCGAGCAGCAGCGCGGCGAGGCCGCTCACCGCCAGGCGGGCGGGGCGCGCGCGGGGATTCACGCCCCGCGCACTCCGACCACCGCGTAGACGTCGATCTCCTCTTCCTTGCCCTTCACCTTCATGGGCCCCAGCGCGCGGGCCTGCACGGCGTCGCGCACCCGCGCGTAGGTCGCGCCGGCGATCAGGATCTGTCCCGGCTTGGCGGCGGACTCGAGCCGCGCGGCGAGATTGACGCTGTCGCCCACCACCGTGTACTCCATCCGGGCCTCGGTCCCGACGCTGCCGGCCACGGCGTCGCCGGCGTTGATCCCGATGCCGATCGTCAGCGGGGCCTTGCCCTCGGCCACCCGGCGCGCGCTCAGCTCGCGCATCCCGGCCTGCATGGCCAGGGCCGTGCGGACGGCGCGCAGGCTGTGATCGCCGTGATAGATCGGCGCCCCGAACACCGCCATCACGCCGTCGCCGAGGAACTTGTCGAGCGTGCCGTCGTACTTGAACGTGGTGTCGATCATCAGCGTGTAGAACGCGTTGAGCATCGCCACCACCTCCTCCGGCGGCAGCCGCTCGGAGATCGAGGTGAAGCCCCGCACGTCGCAGAACAGCACGGTGACGTCGCGGCGCTCGCCGGTCAGCACGATCTTGTCGGGGTCCTTGAGGATCTCGGTCACCACCTCGCGGGCCACGTAGCGGGTGAACGCCCGCTTGATGGCGTCCTTCTCCCGCAGGCTCGCCGCCATCTCGTTGAAGCTGTGGGTGAGGGCGCCGATCTCGTCGCGGGAGGGCACGTGCAGCGTGATGGAGAAGTTGCCGTCGGCGATCGCGCGTGTGCCCTCCATCAGCTGCGAGATCGGCCGCGACAGGAACGAGGCCAGCGTGACGGCGCCGCCGATGCCGAGCAGCACCATGGCCACGCTGATCAGGATGGCGTTGTTGCGCGCCCGCGCCAGCGCGGCGGCGATCGAGCGCTGGCTGAAGCCGAGGTAGAGGGCGCCCACCCGGATGTTACGGAAGGTCAGCGGCAGCGAGAAGTCGATGAGCTCGCCCGTGCCCGCCACCTCGTAGGTCTGCACCAGCAGCTCGTTGCCGAGCGGCGCCAGCGGGGCCGCCCGCTCCAGCCGGTGGCCCACGAGGCCCACGTCGGAGTGGGCGAGCGCCTTGCCCTTCTCGTCGGTGATCGCCACGTAGGCGACGTCGGGGTCCTTCATCGCGTCCTTGACGAGCAGGTTCAGCGTCAGGTCGTCGTCGCTCACCAGGGACTGCTTGGCACTGGCGGCAAGGTTCTGGGCGATGGTCAGCCCGCGCTTGACCATCTCGGCCGTGAGCGTTTTCTGCTGCTGGCGCAGCAGCATCGCCGAGACCAGGATGACGGTGAGCGTCAGCAAGACCGTGACGATCAGGCTGAGCTTGAGCTTGAGCGGCATCGGCGTTCCAGATTAGCAAGAAAGGCCGCCCAGACCCAGGTTCGGCGTCGACCCCGACAGGGACGGTGCCGCCCCGGCCGCGCACCCAGCCGGTGGCGCCCCGGCGCCGTCATTCGAGCAGCGTGACGATCCCGATCCCCCCGGATTTCTGGAACATCAGGGTGACGATGAAGGTCTCGCCGCGCTCGACGGGGCGCTGGAGGTCGGTCAGGACGATGTGGGGGCCGGCCGGGGTGAAGTGCACGGTGGTGGCGCCGGGCACCTCGAGACGGCCGAGGGGGGCGCCGCGGCCGTTCACGAGCTGCGCCTGGCGCGCCACCGGCGTCGTCACCGAGACGATGACGTCGCCGTACTTGCCGGTGCTCGCGATGTCGCAGCTGACGACGAGGCCGTCGCCCTGGCGCACGGCGCGACCGTTCTCGGTGCGGATGCGCACGCCGCCGGAGTCCATGACGGTCGGATAGTGCACGCAGCCGGCGAGCAGCAGGGCCAGCGCCGCCCGGGCGGCGCGTCCCACCATCACAGCCCCTTGAACGCGCCGTCGGCCGCCATCGCCCGCAACGCGCGCTCGTAGCCCTGCACCGTGCGCTCGAGGTCCTCCTCGGTGTGCACCGCCGAGATCCAGCCGTGGTTGGCCGAGCAGTCGACGCCGTTGTTCAGGAGCGCGCAGCGCAGCAGATGGTAGAGCGCGCCCTTGCGCGGCCGGTCGAAGCCGGCCAGGCCGGGCTTGCCCTCGAACGAGACGTGATAGATGGACGCCTCGCCGTAGCAGGTGCCGGGCGCGCCGGCCTTCTTCATCGCCTCGCCGAGCGCCGCCCGCAGCTGATCGCCGGCCTTGCTCGCGCGCGTCTGCAGCGCGGCATCCGCGCACTGCTCGAGCGTGGCGATGGCGGCGGCCGCCGACAGCGGGTTGGCGTTGAACGTGCCGGCGTGAGCCACCCGCGAGGCGCGGTCCCAATCGGGGTCGCCGCGGAACGTCAGCATCGACATCATCTCGCGCTTGCCGCACAGCGCGCCGCCCGGCAAGCCGCCGGCGACGATCTTGGCGAGCGTCGTGAGGTCGGGGGTGACGTTGAAGTACTGCTGGGCGCCGCCGGGCGCATAGCGGAAGCCGGTGATGACCTCGTCGAAGATCAGCACGACGCCGTGACGCGTCGCCAGCGCGCGCAGCTCGTGCAAGTAGCCGGGCATCGTCGGCGTGGAGCCGGCCTGGCCGCCGGCCGGCTCCAGGATGACCGCGGCGATGTCGCCGCGCTCGAACACGGTCTGGGCGGCCTTGATGTCGTTGGGCGGACAGACGACGACCTGGTCGATCGTGGCGCCCGGCACGCCCGCCGACATCGGCACCTCGTAGGGCGGATTGACGGCGGCCACCGCACCGTCGTGCCAGCCGTGGAAGTGGCCGGCAAGCTTCAGGATCCTCGGGCGGCCGGTGTAGGCGCGGGCGACGCGCATGGCCAGGTGGGTCGCCTCCGTGCCCGACATCGTGAACCGCGTCAGCTCCGCGCACGGCACCAGCTCGTTGACCAGCTCGGCCCAGCGCACCTCGGGCTCGTGGCCGGCGCCCAGGTGCGTGCCGCGCGCCATCTGCGCCTGCACGGCGCGCACGACCGCCGGGTGGCAGTGGCCGAGAAAGAGCGCGCCGTGGCCCATCCAGTAGTCGACGTACTCGTGGCCGTCGACGTCCCACTTCCGGCTCCCGGCGGCGCGATCGATGTAGACGGGAAACGGCAGCAGGTGCCGGATGTCGTGCGTGATGCCGCCCGGGATCGCCGTCCGCGCGCGCTCCGCCAGCGCGGCGGAGCGCGGATGCTTCGCGCGGTATTCGTCGTGAATGCTCATGGCCGCTCTCCTCGTCCTGGCAAGTCTCCCCATGATAACCCGAGCAGCGCGACCACCGACGCATGCGTGTCGGCGTCGAGCCCGTCGACGGTCGGCTCTCGACGACGCGTGATGCCGTCGACGGCGCCGGCGCCGACGCAGGCGTCGATCAGCCGCCGCTCCTCGGCCGGGGTGTGAAGCAGCGACCGACCGGTCAGTCGCCCGAGCTGGGCCACGATGCCGTAGGCGCCCCAGTTCGACACGCCGGCCACGACGAGATGATCGACGGGGACGATCGACGCGATGCGGGCCATGAGCGGCCCTTCCCGCGCGAGCCGCGCGCGCACGCGGCCCATGCCGATCTCGTTGCCGCCATCGCCCACGCCGACGGTGACGGGCCGGCGAGGCCCCGCGCGCGCCGACCGGTCTCGACCCGATGCGAGCACGCGGCGGCGGCTCCAGCAGAACATCTCGTCGAGCGGGCGGTTCCAGGCGGCGACCGAGGCGCCGCGCGCGTTGAGATAGTCCCCGGCCCGCCCGCGGCCGGGACGCTCGATGGCGACGAGGTGCGTCGGGCGCTCGCGAGCGAGGACGGCGCCGGCGGCGCCGGCGCCGGCGGGATACGGCAGCACCTCGGCGGGCTCGCCGAGCGCGCTCAGCGCGTCGCGCAGGACCGGCAGCACCACGCGATCGGTCGTGTAGCGCACTCGCGCGCCGAGGCGGCGCAGCGCGCGACCGAGCACGACGGCGCCCGGCGGCCCGTCCGTCTCCGGCATGCCCTCGGCGACGACGAAGCCGGTGACGATCAGGACGCTCCGCGCGGGGAGCAGCGCGCGGGCGGCGCGGAGCGCGCCGCCCGGCTGGAAGAAGGCGGCGATGCCGCGCCCGCCGGGATCCAGAGCGAGAAGGTGATCGATCGGATCGAGGAGACGCCGGGCGGCGGGCACGGCTCTGGACGCTACCACCGGCGCGACGGAGTATGCAACGCAATCGCCTGGGGGCTTTGGCCTGTCCTTTGCTCGATTTCGAGGGCAGGGTCAGACGCGAACGCAATGTGCGGCCTAGAGGGCCGCTCCGAGGCCGGTCATGAGTCGACGAACGCTCCTGTCACTCTCCCTCCTGGCGGTCACCGGCTGCGCGCACGCGCCGATGGTCGTCAAGCACTCCTACGACTTCCGGACCACCGCCCTGTTCAAGCTGCCGTGCGACCAGGTGCGCAAGCCCGACGCGCCGGTCGACCCGTTGGAGATCGAGCTGGTCCAGTGCAACAGCACACGGCTTGTCCGAATGGTGGAAAACTTTCTCCGTATTCAGGAGGCCGATCCCGAGCGCGGGGTCGTGGGTGACACAATGGCCGAGGTGCGGGCCAAGGGCTTCACGATCTACGTGGACCCGGAGGAGCGGGTGCGGCGCGCGAATACCAAGCCCCTCTACGGCAACGAGGCGCTGGCCGCCGTCGGCATGAGCGTGAGCCCGCCGCCGCTGCAGACCCCGGGCGACGTGCGCGCCTACACCGACTTCATGGGCTCGCACTACGCCGAGGAATACTACGAGCGCGATCTGCGCTCGATCACCGACCGCTTCTGCGTGAACAGCCGCGACTCGCACGACATGGGCGACGACCGCACGTTTGCCATCGTGTGGCGCAACGGGCACGTCTACAAGCGCGTGATCAAGGGCGGGCCGATCGACAACCCGAAGCAGGAGAAGGGCTTCCTCATCTGCCCGAGCACCTTCATCGTCGACACCGTCAGCGGCGGCCTCTCGACGGCCGCCCGCGGCATGGCCGGCGTCAAGTAGCGCCACCTCCAGCGCTGGCGTTGCTGGCGCACGG
>VBPC01000038.1 GCA_005887895.1 Candidatus Rokuibacteriota bacterium | reverse complement strand
CGTCGCGGCGCAGGCCGGCCCCTGGGCGCAGCGGCCACCCGGCCATCCCAAGTCGGTCAACTTCGTCGTCTGGCAGTACGGCAAGATCTACGAGCAGATCGCCAAGCAGTTCGAGGACGACTGGGGCGTGAAGGTTCAGCAGATCATCGAGCCCAACGTCGAGCCGCAGGTCGCGAAGCTCACCGCCATGTTCGCGGCCAACGAGCCCGTCGACGTCTCGCAATCGCCCATGCAATACCTGTCGAGCTACATCGAGCAGGGCATCGCGCAGCCGATCGACGGCCTGCCAGGGGTGGACCAGTACCTAAAGGACTTCACCCCGTTCACGCGCGCCATCGCGCAGCGCGACGGCAAGACGTGGGGCCTGCCGTATTTCTCGACCGTGTGGACGTTCATGTACAACGACGAGCTGCTCGGCAAGGCCGGCTTCAAGGACAAGCCGTTCAAGAGCTACCCCGAGCTGGTCGAGCAGGCGAAGAAGGCCAAGAAGGATGGCGTGTCGAAGTATCCGATCCTCTGGATCGGCGGCCAGGGCTTCGAGCAGCTGCCCGGCACGTGGTTCAGCATGGTGGCCAACCGCGGCGGCGTCATCTTCGACAAGGGCCTGGCGCCGCAGCTCGGCGCCGGCTCGATCGCCCGCGAGACGCTGCGCTGGTGGCAGACGACGTTCAAGGACGAGCTGGCCGATCCCAACTCGCTCAACCTGCGCTTCATCCCGGCGGTGAAGGCCTTCAACGCCGGCCAGCATCTCTACCTCGGCACGCTGCACCACTACTACATCAGCCTCATCAACGACGCTGCCCAGTCACCGATCGCCGGCAAGGGCCGCGTGCTCGGCCTTCCCGGCGACGGCAAGACGATCGGCTACACGATGCTCTACATCCTCGCCGCCAACACCAAGAACCGTGAGTGGGCGTGGAAGCTGCTGCAGTACCTCGGCGGCCGCACCAAGGACGGTCAGTACACCCAGGGCAACCGCCTGGCCGTCGACGCCATGCTGGGCAGCGGCTACCAGTCGGTGATGGAGAGCGCGCTGCTGAAGACGGGCTGGTCGAAGTGGGGCGACGTCCCGACCATCCTCGGCGCCTGGAACAAGGCGACCAACTTCGGCGACGTGGTGCCGGCCGTGTCGCAGCCGTGGTATCCGCGCTGGAGCGAGCTGATCAACGTCGAGCTGACGGCCTGCCTGCAGGGCAAGCTCACCGCCGACCAGGCCTGCGACAACATGGTGGCCGCGCTGGGCAAAGCGAAGAGGGCCTAGCCCCGCCCGTTTCCGTGCGAGGACGCGAACCGACGGCAGGCGCGCTCGCGCTCGTCCTCAACCTGCCATCCGGCCTCTGCCTGCTGCTGATCCTGGCCTGGCCCGTGCTCTACGCGGGCTGGCTCTCGCTGCACGAGGTCTGCTCGCCGACGAGGTCTTCTGGCTGGCGCTCTCGCACACCGTCGTCTTCGTCGCCGCGTCGGTCGCGCTGGAGGTGGTGCTGGCGCTGGCGATCGCACTCGTCATCGACGACGACCGCGTCGCGGTGGCGCGCGTCACGCGGGCGCTGCTGCTGGTGCCGTGGGGCGTGCCGCCCGTGGTCAACGGGCTCCTGTGGTCGTTCATCTTCAACGCCCAGTACGGCTATCTCAACCGCACGCTGCTGGCCCTCGGCGTCGTCACCGAGCCCGTCAACTGGCTGGGCGACGCCCGGCTGGCGATGGGCGCGGTCATCGTCGCCTACGTCTGGCGGACGACGCCGTTCAACATCCTGCTCTATCACGCGGGCCTGCGCGGCATCCCGCGCGACTACTACGAGGCCGCCCAGATGGACGGGGCGGCCGGCTGGCGCGTCTTCTGGCACGTCACGCTGCCGCTGCTGCGGCCGATCATCGCGGTGAGCCTCATCTTGCGCACGACGTTCGCCTTCATGGTGTTCGACGAGATCTTCGCGATCACCCAGGGCGGGCCCGGCAACGCGACGTGGGTGGCGGCCTGGTACACGTATCGCACCGCGTTCCAGCCGCCGTTCAACGTCGGCCTGGGCGCGGCCTCGGCCTGGGTGACGGCGCTGATCCTGGCCGTGGCCGCGCTGCTCTACGCGCGGCTCGCCGGCCGCCGGCTGGAGGCGACGGCGTGAGGCGGCTGTCGCGGGGGCGCCGTGCGCTGCTGTGGGCGGCCAACCTCGCCGCGATCGCGTTCCTGGTGCTACCGTTGATGCCGGTGGTGCTGGGCGCGCTGCAGTCCGAGAAGGCCCTCCAGGCCGACGTGCGTGCGCTGCTGCCGCGCCAGCTGACGCTCGCCAACTTCCAGCTCATCCTCTCGGGCGGCGCCCGGCGGGGCCCGATCTTCGAGCAGGTGTCGTACCTGCCGAAGTCGGTCGAGCGCTTCCCGGCCGCCTTCGTCAACAGCGTCGTCGTCGCCTCGTCCGTCGCGCTGCTGACGCTGCTCTTCGGCGCGCTGTCCGCCTACACCGTGGCCCGGCTCGACCTGCGCTGGGTGAAGGCGCTCGTCTCGCTCGCGCTGGTGGCACGCCTGGTCCCGCTGATCGTCCTGATGGTCCCGCTCTACGTCATGTTCCGGACCTACGGCCTGCTCAACTCGCTGACCGGCGTCGTCGCCGCCGAGGTCGGCTTCCTGGTCCCCTACGCCGTCCTCATCCTGGCGCCCTACTTCGCCTCGCTGCCGGTCGAGCTGGAGGACGCCGCCCGCCTCGACGGCTGCACGCGCTTCGGCGCCTTCCTGCGCATCGTGCTGCCGCTGGCGACGCCGGGACTGGCCGCCTGCGCCACGATCATGTTCATCCTGTCCTGGCACGAGCTGCTGATCCCGCTGATCGTCGTGAGCCGCCCGGAGGCGATGACCGTGCCGGTGATCCTGGCCGGGCTCGTCTCGGACTACTTCGTCTTCTTCACGCTCATGATGGCGATCTGCCTGCTCGGCCTGGCGCCCACGCTGGCGCTCGTGCTGCTGCTGCAGAAGTACGTCGTCCGTGGGCTCGTGGCCGGCGCGCTGAAGGGCTGAGCGTGCGCTTCGGGCTCGTCGGCTACGGGCTGTGGGGTCGCCATCACGCGCGCGCGATCGCCCAGGCGCCCGGCGCCACGCTGCGGGCGATCGCCTGCCGGAGCGCGGAGACCGCCGCCTCCGCCCGCCGCGATTTCCCCGACGCCGCCGTCCACCTCGACTATCGCGCGCTCCTCGCGAGCGGCGACGTCGACGTCGTGGACGTCGTGGTGCCGAACGACCTGCACGCCGAGATCGGCGTGGCGGCGCTGGAGGCCGGCAAGGATGTGCTGCTCGAGAAGCCGCTGGCGCCAACGCTCGCGGAGTGCGATCGGCTGATCGCCGCCGCCCGGCGCACGGGGCGCCTGCTGTCGATCGGCCACGAGCTGCGACTGTCGCGTCAATGGGGCGCACTCAAGACGCTGATCGACGCCGGCGACCTCGGCGACGTCCGCTCGGTGGTGATGACCCTCTTCCGCTTTCCGTACCGGCCCGGCGCCGGCGGCTGGCGCCACGAGCCGACCCGCATCGGGTCGTGGCCGCTGGAGGAGCTGGTCCATCACTTCGATCTGCTCGTGTGGTACCTCGCGCGCTGGGGCGAGCCGCTCGCGGTGAGCGCCGTCGGCCACGCGCCCGGCGGCGACGTGGCGCTGACCGAGACCCTCGCCTGCACCCTGCGCTTTCCGGGCGGCCGCTACGCCCTGGTGACGTTCACGCTCGGTGGCTTCGAATATCACGTGACGGCCGAGGTCGTCGGCAGCGAGGGCGCCGCGCGAACGTGGTGGTCGGGCACGCTCGATCGCAGCCGCCAGGCCGTCTTCGAGCTGAAGGTGCGGCGCCGTGGCGCCACCGCCGTCGAGGTCGTCCCGGTGCCGGCCTCCGGTGAGCTCTTCGAGCTGGAGGAAGAGCTGCGCCAGACGGTGACGGCGTTCGCCCGGCGTCGCCCGCTCGTATCCGCCGAGGAGGCGCGCAAGGCGGTCGCCGTGTGTCTCGCCCTCGAGCGGTCGCTGCGCGAGGGCCGCGAGGTCCTGCTCGTGGTCAGCGGTGGCGCTTGAGCGGTCTCCGTCGTAGAGTGCGCTCCAGGAGGCACGCGATGACCCGACTGTATGACCCCACCGCCGAGCCGCGCATCACCCCGACGCCGCTGGCGACGCGCCTGCAGAGCCTCGGCGGGGCACGCGCCGGCATCCTCGACAACGGCAAGGCCAACGCGGGCACGCTGATGCTGGCGGTGACGAAGATCTTGCAGGAGCGCTACGGCGTCGGCGAGGTCGTCAAGCGCGACAAGCCGGTGGCGGGTCCGCCGTCGGCGGAGGCGCTCGACGCGCTGGCGAGGTGCGACTTCGTCCTCGTCGGCAGCGCCGATTGAGGGTCGTGCACGTCGTGGAGTATCCACGGCGCCATCCTGCTGGAGCAGCGCGGCGTTCCGACCGCGGTCATGGGCACCTTCGAGTTCGAGGCGCTGGCGCGGCTGGAGGCGAAGAACCGCGGCATCGCCGACCTGCCGCTGGCCCTCGTGCCGCACCCGCTGGGCGGCATCCGTGAGGACGAGGTCGTCCGCAAGGCGGACCTCGCCCTGCAGTCGGTGCTGAAGGCGCTGACGCGCGCATGAGCCCCCCCGGCTCGGCCGCCAGGCTGTTCGACTTCCCCGGCGGCTTCGAGGAGATCGACGGGCTCTACCAGGAGCGCGGCTGGACCGACGGGTTGCCGATCGTCCCGCCGACCGAGATCGCCGTGCTGGAGTTCCTCAACGCCACCGATCGCGATCCGCGCGAGGTGATCGGCGTGCTGCCGCCGCGCCAGGGCGAGGCCACGGTGGAGCGCATCGCGGCCAACGCCGTGATGGCCGGCTGCTGTCCCGAATATTTCCCGGTCGTCCTCGCCGCCATCGAGGCGCTGGCCGATCCGCTCTTCAATCTCGACTCCGTGCAGGCCACCACCCATCCGGTGGCGCCGCTGATCGTGGTGAACGGACCCATCGTCCGGGAGATCGGGTTGAACGGCGGCTACAACGCCTTCGGCCAGGGCTGTCGCGCCAACGTGACCATCGGCCGCGCGGTGCGGCTCGTGCTCATGAACGTCGGCGGCGGCCTGCCCGGCTCCGGTGACCGGGCGACCCAGGGCAGCCCGGCCAAGCTCGCCTACTGCGTGGCCGAGAACGAGGCCGGGAGCCCGTGGGAGCCGCTGCACGTCGAGGCCGGCTTTCCGCGCGACGCCAGCGTGGTGACGGTGTTCGGCTGCGAGGGGCCGCACAACATCCAGGATCACTACAGCAACACCGCCCTCGGCGTCCTGCGCACGGTGGCGGGCGCCATGGGCCAGGCCGGCAGCAACAATCTGCTCGGCTGGGGGTGGCCGCTGCTGTCGCTCGGCCCCGAGCACGCCGCGACGATCGCGCGCGACGGCTACGGCAAGAAGGCCGTGAAGGAGTTCCTGTTCGAGCACGCGCGCTTCCCGTTCGCGCGCCTCGGCCGCGAGTACCAGCAGCAGCAGATCGAGCGCCACGGCGCCCGGGACGCGCCCGACACGATGCTGTCGATCGTCCGTCAGGCCGACGATCTCAGCATCATCGTCGTTGGCGGCGCCGGCAAGCACTCCTGCTGGCAGCCGACCTTCGGCGACGCCACCCGGCCGACGCGCCGGCTGATCGCCCGGACCACGCGACGGTGAACGACCGCGGCCTCCTGCCCAAGGCGCGGCGCGAGGACTTGCCGGACGCGCTCGCGACGCTGCTCGAGCGCTGGTACCGCAACGCCTACGAGGACGACAACCTCTTCCTGACGATGGCGCGGCGGCCGGGCCTGCTCGACGCCACCTGGGGGTTCATCCGCTACATCTACGGGGGCGGCTCGAGCATCGAGCCCGAGCTGTTCGAGCTGCTGCGCGTGCGACTGGCCTGGGCCAATCGCTGCGTGCACTGAAGCCTCGCGCGCTCGTCCTCGGCCGTGCGCCGGGGCGCGACGGAGGATCTGGTGGCGAAGCTGGCCGACTACGAGGCGTCCGACCTGCCCGAGCGGACGAAGGTGGCGCTGCGCCTGGCCGACCGGCTCACCGGCGAGCACCCGCGGGTCGACGCCGAGCTCCACGCCGCGCTGCTCCGTCACTTCAGCGAGGACGAGCTGATCGACCTCGGCATGACGCTGACGTTCGCCAGCGGCTGGCAGCGCTTCATCGAGGCGTTCGGCATCGTGCCCGACCGGTGGCAGGACGGCGCACCGGCGCCCTTCCGCCCGCTCGTCGACTGAGGTGGCCGATCCGCGGAGCCTGGACCAGATGTTCCAGCGCATCATGCGCGCCCTGGTGGAAACCGGTCGCGCGCCGCACTACGCGGAGCTGGCGCGCGCGATGCGCCTGACGGTGGAGCAGGGACGGCAGCTCCTGCTCGACGTGATGCAGGCGTACCCGATCGGCTGGCTGCACCCGGAGACCGACTACATCGCGTCGTTCCCGCCGCTCAACAGCCTGCCGACCCAGTACCGCGTCAGCGTGGGCGGCGAGCAGAAGTGGTTCGCGCAGTGCGGCTTCGAGGCGACCTCGGTGACCTGGCTGTTCCCCGGCGCCACCGTGCGCATCGAGGCCCCGTGTCTCGACTGCGGCGATCCCGTCGTGGTCGAGATGCGCGACGGCCGCCTCGGCACCGTGGATCCGCCGGGGATCGTCGGCCACCTGAACTACGGCTTCGGCGCCTCCCGCGGCCGCCCGGCCTTTCTCTGAACGGGCATGAACCTCTTCCGGTCGGAAGAGCACGCGCGCCGGTGGCCCCAGTTCAATCCGGCCGCCGAGGAAGGCTTCATCGCGCTGCCCGACCTGGCCGCGTTCTTCGGCACCGAGACGCGGCGCCACATGCTCGACGCCGACTACCTGTCGGCGTGGTATCCCAAGCGCGCCGCCGAGCGCCGCGCCGTCCTCGAGCGCCTCGGCAAGACGTCGCCGTTCTGGCTGGGCACGCCGGCGCCGGCGTGAGCGCTAGTACCGCAGGCGGATGCCGTAGGTGAAATCGAAGCCGTTGAGGGCGCTGTCGGCGGAGCTCCGAGCGCCCGGGGAGCCGAGACCGCCGTGGCCGGCGGTCGACAGCTCGTAGGCGCTGAAGAACGTCGTGTCCTTGCCGAGCTTCCAGTTCAGGCCGACGCCGGCCTTGGCGCCCACCCGCAGCGCCGGATCGACGCGCGTGCCGAGCAGCCGGCTGACGTCGTCGGGCTCGACGACGAAGAGCGCGGGACGGAACGCCACGTACGGCTCGACGACGCTCGTCTCGCTTCCCGGCCATGTGAGCTTGATGTCGAACGACATCGCCGTGCTGCGGGTCTCCGCGTCGGTGGGAACGCCGAGCGGCGGCGGCACCACTTCCCATCGGAGCGGCGCCACGCCGAAGCCGAGGCTGACCGCCGGACCCATGTCGGTCAGGCGCTCGGCGATCGGCTCGCTCGCCGGCCCCGCCGTGACGGCCGGCCGCACGGCGCCGAGGACGGCGAGCAGCGCCACGACGCCCAGACCGGGGACGATGGCGCGCTTCATCTATTCGATTCCGCCCGCTTCGGCAATTCGGCGCCGTCGGGGAAGAACTTCAGCGAGGCGGAGTTGAGACAGTAGCGCAGGCCGGTCGGCCGCGGCCCGTCGGGGAACACGTGGCCGAGGTGCCCGTCGCAGCGCGCGCAGCGAATCTCCACGCGCTCCATGCCGTACGAGCGATCGCTGACGCTGGTGATGTGCTCGGGGTCGAACGGCTCGTAGAAGCTGGGCCACCCGGTGCCCGACTCGAACTTCGTCGTCGAGCGGAAGAGCGGCAGCGCGCAGAGGCGGCAGGCGTAGACGCCGTCCTCCTTGTTGTCGAGCAGACCGCCGCAGAACGGCGGCTCGGTGCCGTGGTCGAGCAGGACCCGGCGCTCGTCCGCCGAGAGGTCGCGCGCCAGGCGCTCGCGCTCGACGGGCGACAGCGGGCCGAGATCGAAGCCGGACTTGGACGACGCGGTCACGACCGCTCTCCGCGCAGGCAGCGCTCCACGGCGTCCGCGAGCGCGTCCGCACGCGCCTCCAGCTCCGACGCCGTGAGATTGGCGATCGGATGCGGCGTGTCCACGAACCCGTAGCCGGGCTTGCCCCAGCTGGTGGCCATGGCTTCGCCGGTGGTGCGGAAGGGCGTCGTCACGATCGCCACCGCCGGTACGCCTTGCTGCTCCATCAGGATCGCGTCGAGCACACTGCTCGAGCTGCACGACCCTCAGTCGCCGATGCCGGAGACGACGAAATCGGCCTGCTTGCGCAGCGCGCGCACGGCCGCCTCGTCGATCTCGTGGCTGGGCGAGCGCTTGCGGCTCGTCAGCATCACCGTCATGCCGTGGCGCCGGGCCAGCCGCTCGGCCAGCCTCGTCAGCAGCGTGTCGGAATTGAACTTCGTGTTGTCGACGAGGCCGAGCCGCAGGCCCTGCAGGCTCGTCGGCCTCGGCGCCAGCTCGACCGCGCGCTCCACGGGCTTCGACGTGGGATCGAAAAGCTTCACGCTGCCCTCCCCGCTGTCTCGATGCGTGTCGTCACCGCCCGCGTCCACTTGTTGCCCCAGCCCGGCAGGCAGGCCGACCAGCTCCCGGCGCGGCCGCCGGCGCACACGATCAGCAGGTCGTCGGCGCGCTCGAAGGCGTGACGCCACGTCGTCTGGTCGGCGGGCTCGACCGCGCCCGGCAGCCGGCCGGCGCGCTTGAAGTCGGCCACCGTGCGCCGCGCGTGCTCGACGAGGAAATCCTGCACCTGGCGGCGGCTCCAGCCGCTGGCGCGCAGCACCTCGGCGTGCTCACCGGCCAGGACGACCAGCGACTGGTTGAAGCCCTTCACGTTGGGCGAGCCGAGGTTGCAGAGCGCGTCGGCGAAGCAGCGCAGCAGTGGCTCGGGCTCGGCCGCCAGCTGGTTGTAGACTTGGTAGAGGCTGTTCGACGCGTAGACCGTGACGGCGCTGTCGTGGGGCCGCAGCCCGCGGGTGACGTGCAACGGCTCCCACGGATGATCGTCCTCGTGCTCGGCGAAGCA
>VBPC01000172.1 GCA_005887895.1 Candidatus Rokuibacteriota bacterium | reverse complement strand
GCCGACAAGGACATTCTCGCCGTCATCGGTCACCTGAACTCCGGCGTGGCGATCCCGTCGTCGGAGGTCTACAAGGAAGTGAACCTCGGGATGATCTCGCCGGCCAACACGAACCCGACGGTGACCGACCGCGGGTACGGCAACATCAACCGCGTGTGCGGCCGCGACGACGTCCAGGGCGTCGTCGGCTCGGAGTTCGCCCACACCACGCTCAAGGCCAAGAGCGTCTACATCGTGCACGACAAGACCACGTACGGCCAGGGCGTGGCGGAGTTCTTCCGCGACGATGCCAAGAAGAAGGGCATCACGGTGGCCGGCTTCGAGGGGACCGAGGAGAAGTCCAACTTCGACCCGATCCTCACCCCGGTCAAGGCCAAGAACCCCAGCCTCATCTACTTCGGCGGCATCTACGACCAGGGGGCGCCGTTCTTCAAGCAGGCGAGCGAGAAGGGCATCAAGGCGAAGTTCATGGGCCCCGACGGCATGGACTCCTCGGACCTGACCAAGATCGGCGGCAAGGCCGTCGTCGGCATGTACTACACCTCGGCCGCCGGCCCCGCCTCCGCGCTGGCCGGCGCCAAGGGCTTCGTGACGGACTTCAAGGGCAAGTTTGGCAAGAACCCCGAGCCCTACGCAGCCGAGGCCTACGACGCCACCGCCATCGCCCTCAAGGCGATCGAGGCGGCGGCCAAGGGCGGCAAGGCCCCGAGTCGCGAGGACGTCTCGACGGCGATCCGCAAGGTCAAGCACCACGGCGTGACCGGCGAGATCGAGTTCGACGGCAAGGGCGATCGCAAGAAGGCGCTGTACTTCGTGCTCCAGGTCGTCAGCGACAACCCCGAGAAGTGGGGCGACAACAAGATCGTCAAGCAGCTCACGATCGCCGCACCCGCCGCCAAGAAATAACCCGCTGGACGCGCGGCAGGGCGGGCCCGGCCGCCCTGCCGCGCGCCTCCACGCGCTGATCGCATGGACCTCGAGCTCCTCGTCGGCATCTTCCCGCAGGTCCTCCTCGACGGCATTCTCCTCGGCTTCATGTACGCGCTGATCGCGCTGGGCTACACGATGGTCTACGGCGTGCTCGAGTTCATCAACTTCGCCCACTCCGAGATCTTCATCGTCGGCGCCTTCGTGGGCGTCGAGATCCTCCTCGGCCTGAAGTCGGCGGGCGTCCTCGACTCCGTGCCGTGGGTGCTGGTGCTGCTGCTGATCCTGGTGGCCGGCATGCTCGCCAGCGGCGTGCTGGCGGTGAGCGTCGAGCGCATCGCCTACCGGCCGCTGCGCCACGCCCCCCGGCTCATCCCGCTCATCTCGGCCATCGGGGTCTCGTTCTTCCTGCAGGACGCCATCCGCCTCTTCGAGTCGATCTGGCGCAACGCCTTCAACCTCGTCTATCCCACGCTGGACGTCCTCAATCACCGCTACGACCTGACCGCGACCGTCGACGTTCCGCTCAAGTCACTGGTCGTGATCGTGGCCGCGCTGCTCATGCTGTGGGGGCTGTGGGCGCTGGTGAATCGCACGAAGATCGGCACCGCCATCCGGGCGGTGGCCGAGGACCAGGCGGCCGCCAGCCTGATGGGGATCAACGTCAACCGCATCATCTCTCTGACCTTCCTCATCGGCGGCGCGATGGGGGGCGCCGCCGGCGTGCTGTTTGGCGTCCAGTACGGCCTCATCAATCCGTACACGGGCTTCATTCCGGGACTCAAAGCGTTCACGGCGGCGGTGCTGGGCGGCATCGGCAATATTCCGGGCGCGATGGTGGGCGGCCTCGTGCTGGGCCTGCTGGAGGCCTTCGCCGCCTCGTACCTGTCGCTGCTCACCGGCGGCGCCTTCGGGGCGGAGTACAAGGACATCTTCGCGTTCTCGGCCCTCATCCTGATCCTGATCTTCCGGCCCAAGGGCCTGCTCGGCGAAGTCGTGCGGGAGCGCGCGTGATCCACGCGGCCGCGTCGATCGCGCTGCTGATCGTCTCCGGCGCCATGGTGGCGGTCTTCCCGCGCTCGATCCTGGCCTTCCTCGTCTTCCAGGGCTCGCTGGTCGCCATCTACGTGGCGCGCATTCCTGCCTGGCTGCGGGCGCTGCTCCTCGGCACCGCGCTGCTCGTCATGATGCCGGTCATCGGCGCCTGGAACGGCTACTACCTGGAGGTCGCGACCCAGGTGGGGATATTTGTCGCGCTGGCGCTGGGCCTCAACATCGTCGTGGGGTTGGCCGGTCTTCTCGATCTGGGCTACGTCGCCTTCTTCGCGGTGGGCGCCTACACGTGGGCGATCGTCGGCTCGCCGCACGGCAATATCGTATTCGGCGGCGGCTTCCCGCTGTCGCCGTGGGCGTTCTACCTCTTCCTGGTGGTCGGGCTCCTGGTTGCCGCCGGCACCGGCATCCTGCTCGGCCTGCCGGTGCTGCGCCTGCGCGGCGACTATCTGGCGATCGTCACGCTCGGCTTCGGCGAGGTGATCCGCGTGCTCGCCAACAATCTCGACAAGCCGATCAACCTCACCAACGGCCCCAAGGGCATCACGCCGATCGGGCGCCCGCCGGTCCCGCCGTTCATGTCCTACTCCGAGGGCTTCTATTTTCTCGTCCTGCTGATCGTCATCGTCGTGATCCTGGTCAACCGGCGGCTGGAGGACTCGCACATCGGCCGGGCCTGGGAGGCGATGCGGGAGGACGAGCTGGCCGCCCAGGCGATGGGTGTGCCGCTGGTGCGGAGCAAGCTGCTGGCGTTCGCGTGCGGCGCCTCGTTCGCCGGCGTCATGGGCGTGGTCTTCTCGGCCAAGCAGCTCTTCATCAACCCCGAGTCGTTCACGTTCCTCGAATCCATCGGCGTGCTGGCGATGGTGATCCTGGGCGGCATGGGCTCGATCCCGGGGGCGGTCGTCGGCGCCACCGTCGTGACCGTGCTGAATCTTCAGGTGCTCAAGGGCTTCTCGCTCTGGCTCAACGAGCTGAAGAACGCCGACGTCACCGTGCTCGGCTACAACCTGGCGAATCTGCCGACCCAGCTCGAGCCGGCGAAGTACGAGCGCATGGTCTTCGGCATCATCCTGGTGGTGATGATGATCGTGCGGCCGCAGGGCCTGTTCCCGGCGCGCCGCCGCCAGCGCGAGCTCGGCCAGTGACCGGACTGTTCGAGGCGGCCGGCGTCAGCAAGCGCTTCGGCGGGCTGACCGCGCTGCACGGCGTCGACTACCGGCTCGACGCGGGCATCGCGTCGATCATCGGCCCCAACGGCGCCGGCAAGACGACGCTGTTCAACATCTTCACCGGCGTCTATCCGGCCGACGAGGGGCGCGTCACCTTCCGCGGCCAGCCGGTGCTGGGGCTGCGTCCGGACCAGATCACCGCGCTCGGCGTGTGTCGGACGTTTCAGAACATCCGGCTCTTCGCCAACATGACGGCGATCGAGAACGTCCTGGTCGGCATGCACGCTCGCGTGCGGGTCGGGCTCTGGGACGCGCTGGCCCGCACGTCGCGCTTCCACGCGAGCGAGCAGGGGTCGTGGCGTGGGGGCCTCGACCTCCTGGAGCGCGTGGGCCTGCGCCCCAAGGCCAACGAGATCGCGCGCAACCTGCCCTACGGCGACCAGCGGCGCCTCGAGCTCGCGCGGGCGCTCGGCTCCCAGCCGGCCCTGCTGCTCCTCGACGAGCCGACGGCGGGGATGACGCAGGCCGAGGCCACCAGCCTCATGGCCCTGCTTCGTCGCCTCGTCGCCGACCTCGGCCTGGCGATCCTCCTAATCGAGCACAACATGCGCGTGGTGATGGAGGTCTCCGACCGCGTGACCGTGCTCGACCACGGCGAGAAGATCGCCGAGGGCGTGCCACGCGAGGTGCAGACGAACCCGCGGGTCATCGAGGCGTACCTGGGCCGGCGGGCGGCGGCGCCGGGCGGTGGTCGTGCTGGCGCTTGACGGTCTCGAGGTCTACTACGGCGAGATCCATGCGCTCAAGCGCGTGGCGCTGGAGGTGCAGAGCGGGGAGATCGTCGCGCTCCTCGGCAACAACGGCGCCGGCAAGACGACCACGCTGAAGACCATCTCCGGCCTGCTGGCGCCGCGACAGGGGACGGTGAGCTTCGAGACGCGGCCGCTGACCGGCGTGCCGCCGCACGAGGTCGTGGCGCGCGGGATCGCCCACGTGCCGGAGGGACGGCGCATCTTCAACCGGCTCACCGTGCGCGAGAACCTCCTGATGGGCGCCTACCTCCGCCGTGACGCCGGGATCGCCGACGACCTCGAGCGGGTCTTCGCACTGTTCCCGCGGCTGCAGGAGAGGATCACGCAGGTGGCGGGCACGCTGTCGGGCGGCGAGCAGCAGATGCTGGCGATCGGGCGGGCGCTGATGGCGCGGCCGCGGCTGCTCCTGCTCGACGAGCCGTCGATGGGCCTGGCGCCGGTGCTGGTCGAGCAGATCTTCGCGACGATCGCCGAGGTCAATCGCCAGGGGACGACGATCCTGCTGGTGGAGCAGAACGCCGCGATGGCGCTCAGCATCGCCCACCGCGGCTACGTGCTGGAGACCGGGACGGTGGTGCTGTCCGGCACCGCCGCCGCGCTCGGGGAGAACGCCGAGGTCCGCCGCGCCTATCTGGGCGAGTAGGACCAGCTGAGGAGGCGTCATGAGAAGCGCGGGCATCAATTTCGAGGGGCACAAGATCGGCGAGGTCTACCGCACGCTGGCGCGGACGGTGTCGGAGACCGACATCGTCAACTTCGTCAACCAGTGCGGTTTCACCGAGCCGCTGTTCCTCGACATGGAGTACGTCAAGCGCGAGTCAGTCTTCAAGCGGCGCGCCGCGCCCGGCGCGCTGACGTTCGCCCTGTCCGAGGGCCTCGTGATGCAGACCGGCCTCATCCACGGGACCGGCATGGCCTTCCTGGGCGGCGAGCTGAAGGTCGTCGCGCCGGTGCTGGAGGGCGACACCATCCGCGTCGAGGTCGAGGTGGCCGACAAGCGCGAGACGAAGAAGCCCGATCGCGGCATCGTCACCTACCGCCACCGCGTGCTGAACCAGCGCGACGAGGTCGTGCTGGAGGCGACGATCCAGCGCATGATCCGCCGGGCCTGACCGCTCGCGTACAATCGAGCCATGGACGTCGGAGCGGAGCGCCGGGTTGACTGAGGCGCACGTCGTGCAGCTGAGCGTGTCGCCCGGCGGCCTGCCGAAGCGCGCGGTGGCCGAGGCGCTCGTCACGCGGCTCGGGCTGACCGGCGACGCCCACCGCAATCTCGAGCATCACGGCGGCCCCGCGCGCGCCGTGTGCCTCTTTCCCCTCGAGGCGATCCAGGAGCTGGCCGCCGAGGGCCACACGATCGTCCCGGGCGCGCTCGGCGAAAACGTGACGACGGCGGGACTCGACTGGAGCGAGGTCGTTCCCGGCGCCCGCCTGCTGCTCGGCGAGCGGGTGCTGCTCGAGGTGACGAAGTTCACCAGCCCCTGCTTCAACCTCGCGCCGCTGTTCCGGCACCGTGACTTCGGCCGCGTCTCGCACAAGCGTCACCCGGGCTGGAGCCGCGTCTACGCGCGCGTCCTCGCCGAGGGGGCCGTCCGTCCCGGCGACGCCGTCCGTGTCGTGAGCGAGCCTGCCGTCACCTCGTGAGCCGCACCGCCGCCGTCGTCATTATCGGGGGCGGCGTGACGGGGGCGTCGATCGCCTTCCACCTGGCTGCTCGTGGCGTCCGCGACGTGCTGCTGCTGGAGCGCCACGCGCTGGCGTCGGGCGGAACGGGGCGCTCGGTCGGCATCGTGCGCCAGCTCTATCCCACGCCCGAGACGACGCAGATGGTGGTGCGCTCGCTCCGCGTGTTCCGCGACTTCGGGGAGGCCGTCGGCGGCGACGCCGGCTACGTCGCCTGCGGCTGCCTCATCGGCGTCGCCCCGTCGATGCGCGCGAGCCTCGAGGCGTCGATGGCCCGCCAGAAGGCGCTCGGCGTGAAGGCGGAGGTGCTGGCCCCGGCCGACGTCGCGCGCGTCGAGCCGCGGATCGATCCGACCGGGCTGGGCGCCGTCGTCTGGGAGCCGGACTCGGGCTACGGCGACCCGACGTCCGTGACGCTCGGCTTCGCCGACGGCGCGCGGCGACGCGGCGTCCGGATCGAGCAGGGCGTCGGCGTCACGGCGATCCGCCGGGCCGGCGAGCGCGTGCTGGGCGTCGAGACGACGACCGGCGAGCGCATCGACGCCCCGGTGGTCGTCGACTGCGCCGGGCTGTGGTCGCCGGCCGTCGCGCGGCTGGCCGGCGTCGAGCTGCCGATCGTGATCGGGCGGCACCCGGTCTTCGTCGTCGAGCGCGACCGCGACTTCGGCCCGCCGCACCGCGTGTACCTCGACCTCGCCGGCGGCGCCTATGCGCGGCCGGAGACCGGCGACCTCACGCTGACCGGCTCGCTCACCGACGACGAGGCGCGGCACCCGATGGATCCCGAGCGCCTGGGCGCCGAGGTCGGACACGACGAGGCCGGCGCGGCCCTCGAGCGCACGGCGCGCGCGATCCCACGCCTCGGTGAGGCGCGCTACCGGCGGGGGTGGGCCGGCGCCTTCGACATCACGCCCGACTGGATGCCGATCCTCGACGAGACGTCGGTCGAAGGCTTCTGGGTGGCGGCCGGCATGAGCGGCCACGGCTTCAAGCTCTCGCCCGCGGTGGGCGAGACGATGGCGGCGCTGATCACGCGTGCCGAGCCGCCGGTGAGCGCAGCGCCGTTCCGCCTCGGTCGCTTCACCACCACGGCGCCGGCGGCGACGTTCGTGGCGTCCTACCTGACGTGACGGCGCCATCGGTCGCCGTCGTCCTCGTCACGTTTCACGGCACCAAGTACCTCGACGCGCTCTGGGCGAGCCTGCAGGCGCAGCGCTACCCGCGCGAGCGCTGGCAGCTCATCGTCGTCGACAACAGTCCCGACGGGAGCGCGGCGCGCTGGTTCGACGAGCGGACGACCGGCATCCGCGTGATCGTGCCCGGCCAGAACCTGGGCTATGCCGGCGGCAATGCGCTGGCCATGGACGCGGCGCTGGCGCGTGGCGCCGACTACGTCGTCGTCGTGACCCAGGACACGTCCCTGGAGCCGGACTTCCTCGGCGCGCTGGTCGACGTGGCCGAGGCGCACCCGGAGGCGGGCGCCGTGCAGCCCAAGCTCCTGCGGCGCGAGGCGAGCGGGCGGACGGTGCTGCACTCGCGCGGCAACGAGCTGCACTACCTGGGCGTGGGCTTCGTCGGCGGCGACGGCGAGCCCGACCGCCCGCTCGACGTCGCCCCGATCGCCTACGCCAGCGGCGCCGGGGCGCTCTACCGCGCCAGCGCGCTGCGGCAGGTCGGGACATTCGACGCGGCGATGTTCATGTACCACGAGGACTCGGACCTCGGCTGGCGGCTGCGGCTGGCCGGCTGGGACGCGTTGCTGGCGCCGGCCGCCGTCCTCCACCACGACTACGACTTCGCCCGGCCGAGCTGGAAACGGAAGTTCTACTACGTCGAGCGCAACCGCCTCGTCAACGTGCTCACGCACTACCACCTCGCCACGCTGCTCGTACTGGCGCCGGCGCTCGTCCTCTTCGAGCCGATCGGGCTCCTGTACGCGGCCAGGAGCGGGTGGCTGGCCGAGCGGCTGGCGGTGTATGGATTCTTCGCGCGCCCCGCGAGCTGGCGCTACCTGGCGGCCAAGCGACGGGCCGTGCAGGCGCTGCGCCGGCGGCGTGACCGCGATCTGGTGCCGTTCCTCTCGGCGCATTTCCGGTTCGGGCCGGTCGCCACCCCGGCCGTGCGTGTCGTGCTCGATCCGCTCTTCAGCGCCTACTTTCGCGTCGTCAAGCGCCTGATCGTCTGGTGAGCGCGCTCGCGCGCGCCAGCGCCTGGTGCTCGCGCTCCAGCGCCGCCACGCTCGTCTCGACGTCGAAGCGCGCGCGGGCGAACTCGCGGGCGCGCTCGCCGAGGCGGTGGCGCAGCGCGGCGTCGCGGAGCAGGCGCACCACGGCGGCGGCGAAATCCCCCGGTGTGTCGGCGGTCAGCAGGTGCTCGCCGGGCGTCGCCCCCAGCCCCTCGTTGCCGAGCGTGGTGGTGACGATCGGACAGCCGGCCGCCATCGCGTCGAGGTTCTTGCCGGGGATTCCGCCGGCGATGCGCAGCGGCGAGACGAACGCCGTCGCCCGCGCGTAGTACGGCTCCAGCGCCTCGACGAACCCGGTCACCTGCACGCCCGGCGAGGCGGCCAGCCGTCGCACCTCCGCGGGCGGGTCGGCGCCGACGATGGTCAAGCGCGCCTCCGGCACCTCGGCTCGCACGCGCGGCAGCACCGCGTCGCAGAAATGCCGGATCGCGTCCACGTTGGCGTCGCGGTGCATGGCGCCGACGAACAGCAGCTCGGCGCCGCCGCGGGCCCCCGGCGTGACGCGCGCGCGGTCGAGCCCGATCGGAAACGGCAGCACGCCGACCGACAGGTCGCCGTCGCGCGCGAGCAGCGTGCGCCGGTCGTGCTCGGAGAGCGTGAGAATGCGGTCGAACTTGCGGCAGATGCGGCGCTCAAGGCGGTCCACCGCGCGCCAGTAGAGCCAGGCGCCCAGCCGCGCCCGCGCGCCACGGGCGAGCTGGAGGCGATGGTGGGCCGGCCGCGTGAGCTCGTCGTGCGCGACCATCAGAGCCGGCGCCCGCCCGCCGGCGGCGATCCCGAGCCCGGTTTCCAGGTATTCGACGTGGAGGATGTCGAAGCCGCCGCCGGCGAGCAGGCGGTTCGCCGCCCGACCGAGGCGCGCATAGGACGCGGCGATGCGCGCGGCCTGCAGGGGGCCGGCGGCCGGGCGCCGGAACTCCTGCACGTGCAGGCCGGCCAGTTGCGGCTCGAGCGCGGCCGCGGCGGCGCCCTCGCCCGGCTCCACGCGGGTGAGGAGCGTCACCGCGTGGCGCGCGGCCGTCCCCTGGACCCACTGGGCGAGCGCGCGGCCGCCCGCGTGCGCGGCGTCGGCCTTCGGCAGGAAGGGGCTGACCCAGAGAATGTTCATCCTACGGATCGCGGGCCGCACTTACTATAATCGAGGGGCCGCCGATGAACGTGGTGCTTCTCGCCGGAGGGCTGGGCACGCGCTTGCGCGAGGAGACGGAGTTCCGTCCCAAGCCGATGGTCACGATCGGCGGGCGACCCATCCTCTGGCACATCATGAAGGCGTACGCCCACTACGGCCACACCGACTTCGTCGTCTGCCTGGGCTACAAGGGCGACGTCATCCGCGACTACTTCCTCAACTACGAGGTGCGCCACCGCGACGTCACCGTCACGCTCGGGTCGCGCGACGTCCAGATCCACGGCCCCCACGGCGAGAGCGGCTGGCGCGTCACGCTGGCCGACACCGGCGAGCGGACGCTGACCGGCGGCCGGCTGGGGCGGGTGGCGCGCTTCCTCGGGCGCGAGCGGTTCATGGTGACCTACGGCGACGGCGTCGCCGACATCGACCTCGACCGCCTGCTCGACTTCCACCGCCGGCACGGCAAGCTCGCCACCCTCACCGCGGTGCGGCCGTCCTCGCGGTTCGGCGAGGTCGTCATCGACAACGACATGGTCCAGGTGTTCCAGGAGAAGCCGCAGGTGCAGGGCGGCTGGATCAACGGCGGCTTCTTCGTCTTCGAGCCCGGCGTGCTGCCGCTGATCGCCGGCGACGACGAGAGCCTCGAGCAGTCGCTCCTGATCAAGCTGACCGGCATGCGCCAGCTCGCCGTCTATCAGCACCAGGGCTTCTGGCAGTGCATGGACACGCCGCGCGAGATGGAGCTGCTGAACGAGCTGTGGCGCCAGGACAAGGCGGCCTGGGCCGTGTGGCGATGAGCGCCGCCCGGCGATGAGCCATGGTCCGGCGTGAGTTCTGGCGTGATCGCTCGGTCTTCGTCACCGGCCACACGGGCTTCAAGGGCGGATGGCTGGCGACCTGGCTCGTCGATCTCGGCGCGCGGGTCGTCGGCTACGGCCTGAGCCCCGACACGACACCGTCCTACTTCGTGCGCTGCGGGCTCCCCGAGCGCGTCACCTCCCACGTCGCCGACGTCACCGACCTCGCCGCGCTCGAGGCCGCGGTCGCGGCGGCGCGGCCGAGCGTCGTCTTCCACCTGGCGGCGCAGTCGCTGGTCCGCCGCTCGTACGCGGCACCGGTCCGGACGTTTGCCACCAACGTGCTGGGGACGGTGCACGTGCTCGAGGCCGTGCGCCGCACGCCGTCGGTCGAGGCCGTCGTCGTGGTGACGAGCGACAAATGCTACGAGAATCGCGAGCGGCCGCAGGGCTACCGCGAGGACGAGCCGCTCGGCGGCCACGACCCCTACAGCGCCAGCAAGGCCGCCGCCGAGCTGGTCACCGCGGCCTACCGCCGCTCGTTCTTCGCGCGCGGGCCGCGCCTGGCCACCGCGCGCGCCGGCAACGTCATCGGCGGCGGCGACTGGGCGGAGGACCGCCTGGTGCCGGACACGATGCGCGCGCTGTCGCGGGGGCAGACGGTCAAGATTCGTCACCCGGCCGCGGTGCGGCCCTGGCAGCACGTGCTGGAGCCCCTCGGCGGCTATCTCACCCTGGCCGAGCGGCTCGTCGAGAGCGACGCCTTCGCCGGCGCCTGGAACTTCGGGCCGCGCGACGACGACGCGGTGCCGGTCGCCGCGCTGGTAGAGCTGCTGCTCGGCTTCTGGGACGGCGGGCGATGGGAGGCGGCCGTCGAGGAGGAGGCGCCTCACGAGGCGGGGTTGTTGCGACTCGACTGGACGAAAGCCCGCGAGCGCCTTGGCTGGCGGCCGCTGCTGACGCTGAAGGAGGCGGCCGAGCTCACCGTCGCCTGGTACCGGGCCGCCGCCGCCCCGACCGCAGCGCAGCGGTTGCACGAGCTCTCGGTCGAGCAGATCCGCCAGTACGAGAAGCGCTGGCAAGGCGCGCGGGAGCCGTGAGCGGGCGCGCGTGTCTCGGCTGCGGCGCCGGGCTCGGCGAGCCGTTCCTCGATCTCGGCGCCCAGCCGCTCGCCAACGCCTTCGTCAAGCCCGAGGACGCGGCCCGCCGCGATCCGCGCTTTCCGCTGGCCGTCGCCTACTGCGCGGGCTGTCACCTCGTGCAGCTGACGGAAACGGCGCCGCCGGAGGCGCTCTTCGGCGAGTACCTCTATTTCTCCTCCTACTCCGACGACTTCGTGGCCCACGCGCGGGCGATGGCCGATTCGCTCGTGGAGCGCTTCCGGCTCGGCCCCGGCCGGGGCGTCCTCGAGGTCGCCAGCAACGACGGGTACCTGCTGCAGTTCTTTCAGGCCCGCGGCGTCCCGGTGCTGGGCGTGGAGCCGGCCCGCAACGTGGCGGCCGTCGCGCGGGCGCGCGGCATTCCGACGCTGGCGCGGTTCTTCGGTCCCGACGTCGTCGAGCAGGTCCTCGGCGAGCTCGGCCGCGCCGAGGTCGTCGTCGGCAACAACGTCCTCGCCCACGTCCCCGGCGTGAACGCGTTCCTGACCGCGGTCCGCGACTGCCTGGCGCCGGCCGGCGCGGCGGTGTTCGAGTTTCCCTATCTCGGCGAGCTGCTCGAGCGGACGGCGTTCGACACGATCTACCACGAGCACGTCTTCTACTACTCCCTGGCGGCGGTCGCCGGGCTCGCCGCCCGCGCCGGCCTGGAGGTCTTCGACGTCGCGCGCCAGCCGGTGCACGGCGGCTCGCTGCGGATCTTTCTGCAGCACCCCGGCGCCCGCGCGGTGTCGCCCGCCGTCGCGCGACTGCGGGCCGACGAGGCCGCCGCCGGGCTCACCGGCGCCGCGCGCTTCACGGGGTTCGCCGGCGCCGTCGACCGGCTGCGCGGCGACCTCGTGAGCCGGCTGCGGCGGCTGCGCGCCGACGGGCGGCGGCTGGCGGCGTACGGCGCGCCGGCCAAGGGCACGGTGCTCTTGAACGCGTGCGGCCTCGGCACCGACGTGCTCGAGTTCACGGTCGATCGCAGCCCCCACAAGCAGGGCCGCCTCGTCCCCGGTGTGCGACTGCCGATCCGGCCGCCGGAGGATCTCGTGAAGGAGATGCCGGACGTGACGCTGCTGCTGCCGTGGAATCTGGCCGACGAGATCGTCGCCCAGCAGGCCGAGTACCTGCGGCGCGGCGGCGCGTTCCTGGTGCCGGTGCCGGCGCCGCGGCTCGTTCGCGGCGGATGATCTTCCGCGAGACGACGCTCGAGGGCGTGTGGCTGGTGGAGCCGGAGCCGCTGAGCGACGACCGCGGCTTCTTCGCGCGCACGTGGTGCCGCCGGGAGTTCGAGGCGCGCGGGCTCAATCCGGCGCTGGCGCAGTGCAGCGTCTCGTGGACGCGCGCGCGCGGTACCGTGCGCGGCCTGCACTATCAGGCCCGGCCCCACGAGGAGGCGAAGCTCGTGCGGTGCACGCGGGGCGCCGTCCACGACGTCGCGCTCGACGTGCGGCGCGGCTCGCCGACCTTCGGCCGCTGGATCGCCGCCGAGCTGAGCGCCGACAACCACCGCATGCTCTACGTCCCCGAGGGCGTGGCCCACGGCTTCCAGACGCTGGCCGACGACACCGAGGTCTTCTATCAGATCTCCGAGACCCACGACCCGGGGTCCGAGCGCGGGGTGCGCTGGGACGACCCCGGGTGCGCGATCGCGTGGCCGCTCGCCCCTGTCACCGTCTCGCCGCGCGACGCCGCGCTGCCGCCACTCCGTGAGTGACCCCGCCTCGCGTGTGACCGTCTTCCGCAACATCGCGGCCAATGTGGGCGGCTCGGCGCTCTCGATGCTGGCGCTGCTCGTCGTCGTGCCGATCTACCTGCGCCTGCTGGGCGCCGAGGCGTACGGGCTCGTCGGCCTCTTCACCACGGTGACGGTGGCGGCGCTGGCGCTCGACCTGGGCCTGGGCGCCACGCTGAACCGCGAGGCCGCGCGCATGCGGGCGCGCGGGGAGAGCGCCAGCTTCGGCGACCTGGTCGCCACGCTGGAGGTCGGCGCCTGGGGGCTGGGCCTGCTGTTCGGCGCCGCGTTCGCCGAGGCGGCGCCGGCGATCACCGGCCGCTGGCTCACGTTCTCGATGCTCACGCCGGGCGAGGTGACGCGCTCCCTCTACCTGATGGCGCTGGCGCTGCCCGCGCTGACCGCGCGCACGGTGTACCTCGCCGGGCTCAACGGCCTCGAGCACCAGGGACGTGCGAATCTGCTGATGGCCACCGGCACCGGCCTCCGGGCGCTCACCACCGTGGCCGCGCTCGTGCTGGTGCGCCCAACGATCACCACGTTCTTCCTCGCGCAGCTGGCGCTCCTCTACGTGGAGGTGGCCGCCTTTCGCTTCACGCTCCTGGCCGCGCTGCCCGAGGCCGCCCGTCACGGCCGCATCCGTCCCGCATCGGCGCGCCCGACGCTCGGCTTCAGCGGCGGGGTGGCCGGCACGATGCTGCTGGCGCTCGGCCTCACGTCCGTCGATCAGGTAATCCTCAGCGCGATCCTGCCGCTGGCGCAGTTCGGCTACTACATGCTGGCGGTGGCGGCCGCCAACGCGCTGGGCCAGATCGTTCAGCCGATCACCACGGCCGTCTACCCGCGCTTCAGCCAGCTCGTCGAGCGTGGCGACACGCCGCGCATCGCCGACGAGTATCACTTCTTCTCCCAGCTCGTGGCGGTCGTCGTGCTGCCGGTCGGCTGCCTGCTGGCGTTCTTCCCGGGTGAGGTGCTGGCCCTGTGGACGCGCAGCCCGGACGCGGCCCGCCAGGCCGCCGCCGTCCTCGGCCTCCGCGCGACGGGCACCATGCTCAACGCGCTGATGCACGTGCCGCACGTGATGCAGCTCGCCGTGGGCTGGTCGACGCTGGGCGCCGCGGTGAACGCCGTCGCCCTCGCCGTCGTGATCCCCTCCACCGTGGCGCTCGGACTCGCCTGGGGTGGCGTCGGCGCTGCCTTGGTGTGGACAGCGCTGAACCTCGCGATGCTGCTCTTCGCGATGAGCCGGATGCACACCCGTGTCCTGCCGGGTGAGCTCGCGCGCTGGTACGGCCACGTGCTGCTCCCGGCGGCCGCCGTCGTCGTCGTCTTCGCCGTGAGCCGGACGGCGATGCCGGAGACGCCGGCGCCGGCCGTACGTCTGGCCTGGCTCGCCGTCACGGCAGTGCTGGCGGCGGCGGCGGCGCTGGCCGCCGCCACGACCGTGCGCCGGCGCGTGATGGCCGCGGCCACCGCGCGGCCGGTCTGACGGCGACCGTGACATCGGCGACGCCCCGGGTGTCGGTCGGCATGCCCGTGTTCAACCTCGAGGCCTGCGTCGCTCGCGCCATCGAGTCGGTGCTGGCCCAGACGTTCGACGAGCTCGAGCTGATCGTCTCCGACAACGGCTCGACCGACGGCACCGAGGCGATCTGCCGGCGCTACGCCGCCCGCGACGCGCGGATCCGCTACACCCGCCAGGCGCCGGCGATCAGCGGCTTCGACAACTTCCGCTACGTTCTCGACGCCGCCCGCGCGCCGTACTTCATGTGGCTGCCGGCCGACGACTTCGTGCTGCCCGGCCTGCTGGGGCGGGCGGTCGCCGTGCTCGACGCGCGGCCCGACGTCGTCAGCTGCGTGCCACGCGTCGAGTTCCTCGAGCGCGACGGCACCCCGCGTCGCGCGCCGGGCACATTCGCGCTGATGGGCGCCCTCGACGACAACCTGCGCCTTTTCCTGCGCGACCCGATGGACAACTCGCGGTTCTAGCGGGTCGTGCGGCGCGTGGGCGCGATCCTGGAGTGGGCCGTCGGCAGTGGCTGGCGCGCGCTCCGCGGACGGCGTCCGCGGCTGACGTGAGCGGGCTGGGCGACCTGCGGCTGGTGTGCGTGGCGCCCGACACCGTGGTGCCGCCCGCCAGCGGCTCGGCGGCCCGCACGTTCGGGCTGGCGGCGGCGGTGCGTCCGCACCTCGGCGCGGTGACGCTGCGGTGCTTTTCCTCGGCGCCGGCACCGGCCCATCCCCCCGCCGGGCTCGAGGTCGTTCACGTGCCGCGCCCGTCGCGCGGGGTGGCCCGCGCCGTTCACCTCGCCCGCATGCTGCTCGGTCCGACGCTCGGCTACCGCTTTCCGGTCTCGCTCGACACCGCCGGCAGTCTCGTCCAGCTCGAGTCGCCGCTGCTCTTCGCCGCAGCGCGACGCGCCGGCCTCTCACGCTTCGTCCTCGACGCCCACAACGTCTACCAGGACATGGCCGCGTTCCCGCAGGCCTCGCCGGGCGACCGGCTCTTTCACCGCCTCACGCGCGGACGGCAGGCGCGCATCGAAGTCGCCTGCTGGAGGCGAGCCTCCCACGTTCTGTTCTGCTCGAGCGTGGACCGGGACCGGGCCGAGCGGCTCGCGCCCGGCGTCGCCGCGAAGTCGACCATCGTCCCCAACTGCGTCGACGCGGGCGCATTCAGGCCGCGACCCGCCGCCGCGTTCGCGAACGGGGGCCCGGTGGTGTTCGTGGGCACCATGCGGTATCCGCCGAACTTCTTCGCGCTCGAGGAGATCTGTCGCGACCTGGCGCCGGCGTTACCCGACGTCCAGTTCGACATCGTCGGCGACGCCGCCGTCCGACCGGCGCGCGCGCCACGCAACGTGCGCTTCCTCGGCCGCGTCGAGTCGACCGCGACGCCGCTGGCCATGGCCCAGCTGGCCATCGCCCCCGTGCGTCACGGCAGCGGTACGCGGCTCAAGATCCTCGAGTACTTCGCCGCCGGCCTGCCGGTCGTCTGCCCGGCCAAGGCCGCCGAGGGTCTCGAGGTCGAGCACGGCCGTCACCTGCTGCTCGCCGAGACGCCGCAGGACGCCGTGGAGGCCATCCGGGCGCTGCGGGCCGATCCCACCCGCTGCGCGCGGCTCGGCGCGGCAGCCCGGGCTCTGGTCGAAGCGCGTTACGACTGGCGGGTCCACGTCCCCGCGCTGCTGGCGATCTACGCGGCGCACGCCTGACGCGGATTCGCTTTCGAAGCGGGCGAAATCGCTGGCAAAAATGGATGGCTGTTTCCGTGGCCGACTGGGATAACGTGAGAAAACGGTGGACGAGATCGAACGCTTCGCCGGGGAAGTCACCGCCAACGTCGACCGGCTGATGGCCGACGCCGACATGCAGGCGCTGTCGCGCGCCTGGCTGGCCGAGGTCACGCGGCGGCGCTACACCTACAACTTCACCTGGCTCGGGCGGCCGGTCATCCAGCTGCCCCAGGACCTGCTGGCCGTGCAGGAGCTGATCTGGCAGGTGCGCCCGGACCTCATCGTCGAGACCGGCATCGCCCACGGCGGCTCGCTGGTCCACTCGGCCTCGCTGCTCGAGCTCCTCGGAGGCGATCGGCTGGTCGTGGGCGTCGACGTGGACATTCGCCCGCACAACCGGCGCGAGATCGAACGCCATCCGCTCGCCCACCGGATCCAGCTGCTCGAGGGCTCGTCGACCGACGCGCCCGTCGCCGCGGCGGTGGGCGAGCACGCGCGCGGCCGGCGCGCCGTGCTGGTCATCCTCGACTCCGACCACACGCACGCCCACGTCCGGCGCGAGCTGGACCTCTACGCGCCGCTGGTGACCCGCGGCAGCTATCTCGTCGTCTTCGACACGCTCATCGAGGACCTGCCCGACGAGCTGTTTGCCGGACGCGCGTGGGGCAAGGGCAACAATCCCAAGACCGCGGTGTGGGAGTTCCTGACGACGACGTCGCGCTTCGAGATCGACGCCCGTATTCCGGCCAAGCTGCTGCTCACGTGCGCGCCGGACGGCTTCCTGAGGTGCGTCGGTGACTGAGCAGCCGCCGATCCCGGTCTTCCAGCCGCACGTGGGTCTCGACACGATCAAGGCCGTGGTGGACGCCCTGCACGCCGGCTGGCTCGGCATGGGCGCGGTGACGCAGGCCTTCGAGGACGGGCTCGCGCGCTTCCTGGGCCTCGAGGCGCGCTACGTGCTGGCGACCAACACGGGCACCTCCGCCCTGCACCTGGGGCTGCTGGCGGCCGGCGTGAGCCCCGGCGACGAGGTCGTCACGCCGGCGTTCAACTTCGTCGCCGATCACCAGGCGATCATCGCGGCCGGCGCGGCGCCGGTGTTCTGCGACGTCGACGACGCGACGCTCGGTCTCGACCCCGACAAGGCGGCTGCGCTGCTGGGGCCGCGGACGAAGGCGATCGTGCCGCTGCACTTCGGTGGCCTTCCCGGCCGGCTCAAGGAGCTGTACGCGCTGGCCGAGCGGCGCGGCGTGCGCGTCGTGGAGGATGCCACCCACGCCTTCGGCAGCCGCGCCGACGGCCGCATGATCGGCAGCTTCGGCGACGTGACGTGCTTCAGCTTCGACCCGGTCAAGGTCATCACGGCGATCGACGGCGGGGCCGTCGTCGTCGGCGACCCCGCCACGCTGGAGCGCCTGCGCCACTGGCGGTTCCTCGGCATCGATCGCGAGACGCTGGAGCGCTACAAGAACAGCCGCGCCTGGGAGTACGACGTCGTCTCCCAGGGCTTCCGTTACCACATGACGAACATCAACGCCGCGGTGGGGCTCTCGCAGCTCGGGCGCGCGCCGGAGTTCATCGCCGCCCGTCGCCGCTCGTGCCGGCTCTACAACGCGCGGCTGGCCGGCGTCGACGGCGTGCGCTGCCCGGCGACGGACTTCGAGGACGTGGCGCCGTTCATCTACACGATCCGGGTGCCGGCGGCCCGCCGCGAGGGCCTCATCGAGCACCTCCGCCGGCGCGGCATCGCCACGGGCATCCACTTCCTGCCCGCCCAGGAGTTCTCGTTCCTCAGGGGCTGCCGGCGCGGCGACCTCGCCGTCACCGAGCGGGTGACGCGCGAGATCCTCACCCTGCCGCTGCACACGCTGATGGCCGATGCGCTGGTCGAGCGCGTGGCCGCGGCGATCCGCGAGCACTTCGGCGCGCGCTGATGGGCGAGACCGCCACCGCCGAGCGGTTCACCGTGCGGGCGGACTGGGACGCCGAGCGCCCGCTCTCGGAGACGGCGCTGGCCGCCTACGGCGAGCACGGCTGCCTGCTGCTGCGCGAGTTCGCGGCGGCCGACGTCGTGACGCGCTTCCGCGACGAGGCGGCGACGATGATCGGCCTGCTGCTCGCCGAGCTCCGCCTCGAGCGCGCGGCCTCGACCCTCGAGCGCTTCGACCGCGGCCTCGACCTGCTGCTGACCGCCGACCGCGCCCGGGTCGGGCGCCTGTACATGGCCGTGCGCAAGCTGCCCAGCGTGTACTCGCTGATCACGGCGCCGCGCGTGTGGGCGGTGATGCGCCAGCTCATGGCCACGCGGCTGCCCGGCATCTATCCCAACGGCACCGGCGTGCGCATGGACCACCCCGGCGAAGAGACGTATCTCTCGCCGTGGCACCAGGAGTACCCCTACAACCTCACCAGCGACAACGCGGTGACGCTGTGGCTGCCGCTGGTGGACGTCGACGAGGCCAACGGCTGCCTGCGCCTGGCGCCCCGCACGCAGCGGCTGGGCGCCTTGCCGGTGCACGTGCGCGACGCGCTCAACGCGCGGCGAAACGCCAACGAGGCGCTGGAGATCGACGGCCTGGAGGCGATCCTGGCGCGCCACGCCGAGCTGGCGGTGCCGGCCCGCGCCGGCGACGCCCTGGTCTTCCACACGTTCCTGCTGCATCGCTCGCAGCCCAACCGCAGCGACGCCACACGGTGGACGCTGCAGGCGCGCTACTTCGACTTCCTGAACCCGACCGCCGTCCGCCACGACTGGGTGGGCGGCATGAACGAGGGCGTCGACTTCCGGCGCTACCACCCGGAGCTGGTCGCCGGACCGGCCGAGGGCTGAGCGCATGCTCGCGGCCTGCCGCGTGTGCGCGCGTCCCGAGCCGGAGCTGCTCCACGCCTCGATGCTCGAGCAGACGCTGACGTCGGAGTCGAAGCTCCGCCGCGGCCGCCTCAAGATTCACCTCTGCGCCAACTGCGCCCACGTCATGAGCGACGAGGGCGGCTTCGACGACGTCGCCGGCTACTACGGCGCCGAGTACGACTCGCTGCTCGACTCGCCGGAGGCGGACGACCTCTACGACCTCGACGCGAACCTGCAGCCGGTCTATCGCTCGCAGATCCAGCTCCAGAACCTCGTCCGGCTGGCCAACCTGCCGGCCAAGGGTCGCCTGCTCGATTTCGGGTGCGGCAAGGGCGCGTTCCTCTCGCGCTTCCAGCGTCAGTACCCGGGCTGGGAGCTCCACGGCTGCGACGTCTCCGAGCGCTACCGGCCGTTCGTGGAGCCCCTCACCGGACCGGGCCGCTTCGCCGTGACGTCGCTCGAGCAGGCGGAGGCGCCGGGCAGCGGCTTCGATCTCGTCACGCTCTTCTTCGTCGCCGAGCATCTGGTCGAGCCGGCGGGGACCCTGGCGAGGATCGCCGCCCTGCTGGGGCCGACCGGCCTGCTCTATCTCACGGTGCCGAACGTGATGACGAACACGATCGATGCCTTCCTGGCCGATCACCTCTCGCACTTCTCGGCGCTCAGCCTCGCCGCGCTCGTGCACCGCGCCGGCCTGCGCCCGCTCGTCGTCTCCGAGCACCACCAGCTCGGCCAGATCACGCTGATGGCCGCCCCCGACCCGTCGACGGCCGCTCGGCCGCCGGCGCGGCTCGGCGGCGACCTCGTCGACGCCTGCGCCGCCGCCATCCGGACCGCCGTCGCGCGCTGGGTCGAGTGCGGCGCGCGGCTGGAGGCGTTCCTGCGCCGGCGGCCGCGCGGCCACGGCGCGTTGGCCGTCTATGGCGCCGGCGTGTTCGGCAGCTACCTGACGCTGGCGGCCGGTCCAGCCCGCGAGGCCATCGCGTGCTACCTCGATCAGAGCCCGTTCAAGGCCGGCAAGGCGCATCTCGGCCGGCCCGTCGTCCATCCCCGCGAGATCCCCGCCGACGTCAGCGACGTGCTGGTGGGACTGAATCCCGGGCGCGCGCACGACATCCTCGCGCAGGCCGGGCTGCTCCACCGGGCGGGTCTCCGGTTCTTCTTCCCGTGACGGTCGGCGTGCGAATGCGCCCGCTGGTCGGCAAGCAGGTGCGGCTCCGGGGGTTCCGTCGCACCGACCTGCCGAGCGTGATCGCCTGGCGGCGCGACCCCGAGCTGCGTCATGGCGCGCTGTGGAGCGACGTCACCTTCGGCACGCGCGAGGCGCGGCGCTGGCTGCGGGCGGTGTCCGACGGCGCGGAGTCCTCGCGCTTGACGCTCGCCATCGAGCTGCGGGAGTCCGCGCGGCTGGTGGGCCTCACGAACCTGACGCGGATCGATCGGCGAGCCGGCACTGCCTACTTCGGTATCGTGATCGGCGAGAAGGACTGCTGGGGCCGCGGCGTCGCCCGCGAGAGCCTGCGCCTCATGCTCGGCCGGGCGGCCGCGCTCGGCCTGCGCAAGGTGCTGCTGGAGGTTGCCGCCGACAATCCGCGCGCCGTGGAGATCTACACCCGGGCCGGGTTCCAGACCGAGGGGGTGCTGCGCCGCCAGCTCGCCCGCCCCGACGGCTTCGTCGACGTCATCGTCATGGCGTTCTTCCTCGCCTGATGGTCGTCGCCATCAATCAGCCGTGTTACCTGCCCTGGCGCGGCCACTTCGCGCTCATGAAGACGGCGGACGTGTTCGTGTTCTACGACGACGTGCAGTTCACCTCGAACACGAGCCGCAGCTTCTTCGCCCGCGTGCAGCTGAAGACCGCGGCCGGGCGACGCTGGCTCACGGTGCCGGTCCGCAAGAGCGGCCGATTCGGGCAACGCATCGACCAGGTCGCCATCGCCGAGGACGGCCGCTGGCGCGCGCGCCACGCGGCGGCCATCCGCGAGGCGTTCCGGGGGGCGCCGTTCGCGGACTCCGTCGAGCCGGTGCTCGCCGCGCTGACCGGCGCCTCCTGGCCACGCCTGGCCGAGCTGACGATCGCCACCACCAGGCTGGCGGCCGAGCTACTCGGGGTGCGGCGGGACACGCTGCGGTCTTCCGCGCTCGGCATCGAGGGCGCCGGCTCGGCGCGGGTGCTGGCCATCTGTCGCGCGCTCGGCGCGACCCGCTACGTCACCGGCCACGGCGCGCTCGACTATCTCGAGCACGAGGCGTTCGAGGCGGCCGGCATCGCCGTCGACTACATGGACTACGACCGGTCGCCCTATCCGCAGCTCCACGGCGTCTTCGAGCCGTACGTGACCGCGCTCGACGTCCTCGCCAACACCGGACCCGCCGCCGCCGACCACGTCGGCGGCCGCACGGTGCCCTGGCGCGACATGGTCGCGCGGCGCGCGGCCGCGCTCGAGAGCACGCGATGAAGGCGCTCGTCCTGCTGCCGGCCTTCAACGAGGCGGCCCGCATCGGTCGCGTGCTGGGCGGCATCCGGGCGGCGGCGCCGGAGGCGACCGTGCTGGTCGTCGACGACGGCTCGGCCGACGACACGGCCGGCGTCGCTCGCGCCGCCGGCGCGCGGGTCGTGCGCCTGCCGTTCAACCTCGGCGCCGGCGTCGCCGCCCAGACCGGCTACAAGTTCGCCGTCCGCGAGGGGTACGACTGCGTCGTGCATCTCGACTCCGACGGCCAGCACGAGCCGGCCGATATTCCGGCGCTGCTCGCCGTCATCGCGCGGCGTGAAGCGGACGTCGCGATCGGCTCGCGCTTCCTCGGCGGCGGCGCCGACTACCGGGCCGGCGCGCTGCGTCGGACGGGCATGGGCGTGTTCGGGCTCCTGGCATGGCTGCTGACGGGCGTACGGTTCTCCGACGTCACCTCGGGCTTCCGGGCCTTCGGCAGCGACGTCGTCCGCTTCGTGGCAACCGAGTGGTACCCGACCGACTACGCCGACGCCGACGTGCTCATCACGCTGCGGCGCGCGGGCTTCCGGCTGAAGGAAGTCCCGGTGCGCATGTACCCGCGGGCCGGCGGCCGCTCGATGCACGCCGGCCTGCGGCCGATCTACTACGTGTTCAAGATGCTCCTGTCGGTCGCGCTGGCGCCGCTGCGGCGCGAGGCGTTCGAGCGGAAAGGATCGTGACATGGCCGAGCTGACGCCGCATCAAACGGTCTTCGCGCTGGTCACCTCGCTGCTGGCCTTCCTCTTCGTGCTGGAGCTGGTGCGGCGGCGCCGGCTCCGCGAGGAATACTCCTGGCTCTGGCTGCTCACGGCCGGCGCGATGGTGCTGCTGGTGATGTGGTACCGGCTGCTGATCCTCATCACCCGCATCGTCGGCGCCGTCACGCCGCTCAACACGCTGCTGCTCTGCGCAGTGCTCTTCCTCTTCGCGATCGCCGTCCACTACTCGATGATCATCTCGCGGCTGGCCTCGCAGGTGAAGAACCTCGCCCAGGAGCTGGCCCTCCTGTCGGCGCGGCTGGAGGAGCGCCAGAGATAGTGGGCGGGGGCCTCGACGGCCCCCTCCCAGGCCTCCGGCGCTATTCGATCGTTCTCCCGGCCAGTTCCTCGCGTACCCGCCACGCGTCGTAACTGCGGGGCGCGAGCCGGGCGAAGGCCTGGAGATGGCGGCGGGCGGCGGGCTCGTCGCCCTGGGCGCGGGCGAGCTGGGCGAGCGCCCAGTGCGCGCGCGCCTCGCGCGGATCAGCCGCCAGCGCGGCGTGCTCCACCTGGGCCGCCTCGTCGAGCCGCCGCTCCGCCATCCGCACGTAGCCGAGCGTGGCGAGCGCCGCGCCGCTCTTCGGATCGAGTCGCAGCGCCTCGGTCAGCCGCGCGTCGGCGTCGGCCGTCCGGCCGTCGGCGAGCAGGCGGCGCGCCTCCCCCACCTGCTGGGCCACCCGCGTCCGGGTGGCGGCGGTCAGAAACGCCGGGCCCAGCTCGCGCGCCGCCCCTTCGTCGCCGAGCCGGTGATAGGCGGCGAAGAGCGCCGGATAGACCTGCGGCAGTGACGGATCGAGGCGCTGAGCGCGGGCCAGGTATCCCACGGCGCCGCGGTCGTCGCCCGCCTCGGCGCGCACCAGCCCGGCGTTGTAGAGGACCGGCGGCGCCGCCTCGAGCGCCAGCGCGCGCTCGTAGAACGCCGTCGCGCGCGCCAGGTCCTTGCGCTGCCAGCAGGCGAGCGCCGCCGCCTGGTAGGCGCCGAAGCGCCGCGCGGGGTCGCGCACGCGCGCGAAGGTCGCCAGCGCCTGCTCGAGGTCGGGGGTGGCGTGGCCGAGCAAGAGCAGCCCGAGCGAGGAGCCGGTCTCGCGCACGTTGCGCGCCAGCTCGGCGCGCGCCGCCTCGGCCCGCGCCGGATCGGTCAGCAGCCGCGCGATGCCGGCCTCGCCGTTGGCCGGCTTGACCCAGCGGTACTCGTCGCGCGCGATGACCGCGGCGTGCGGCCCGCCGCGCCGAAGGTAGACGAGCGCGACGTCGTCCCAGTAGACGAGCGCCCAGCCGGGCGAGGTCAGGGCGGCGTCGGCATCCGGGCCGAGGACGTCGTCGACGGGATCGCCGGCGTACGTCGGGTAGTCGACCAGCGCGGCGTCGATGCCGTAGCGCGCGCGCAGCCGCTCGAGGTGGCGCGGATAGGCGCGCGCGAAGTGGATCTCCTCCAGCAGACTGGGCGTCACGTGGCCGCGACCGTCCACGATCGGCACACGGCGCGGGAAGTCGCGCCACTCGACGTAGCCGCCGAAGTGGAAGGCGTTGAAGAGCTTGCCCTCGACGCCGCGGCCGTCGAGATAGCGCAGGGCGCCCTCCGGCACCCACCGCTCGTCGACACCCACGCCCACGACCTTGCGCGTGTCGGCCAGCGGCCCGATGCCGCTCAGCGTGAGGACGACACTGGCCAGCGCCAGCGCGGTGGCGGCCGACGCGACGCCCAGCACGAGGCGCCGCTCGAGGGCCGACCGGGCGCGGCCGGCGAGCACGACCAGGTTTCGGGCGAGGATCGGCGCGGCCACCAGCTCCAGGAGGAAGATGAAGCGCACGGCCGACAATCCGAGCCGCACGAACGGCAGCGCGACGAGCCCGGGGATCAGCGGCAGTCGGGCCGCGGTGCCGAGGAAGCTCAGGAGGAGCAGGGCCGTGAGCACGTACGGCCCCGGCCACGTCCAGGGGCGGGGCGGCTGCAGCTCGAGGATCTCCTGCCGGAACCATGGCTGGTCGGCCAGCGTGAAGGGCAGCGTCAGCGGGTCCCAGCGGTGAGGATTGACGATCGAGACGAGCACGACGCCGACGAGGACGGCGGCGATCGTGGCGAGCTGTCGGCCGGTGGGGGCGACGACGCCCGCGGGACGCCACCACCGCGCGACCAGACGGAGACCGACACGCAGCCCCACGCCGCCGCCGAGGACGGCGGCGAACGGCATGAGCCCGACGACGATGCTGGGGTGCGTGTTGGCCCAGACCAGCTCCACCAGCGGCAGCGCGAAGATCCACCACCGTCCGGCCGCCAGGTACGCGTTCAGCGCGTAGATCGTGAAGGCCAGGAACACCATCAGCGCGATGTCCGGACGCTCGACGAAGCGGTGGCGCATCATGACGACGACGATGGTCAGGACGGCTGCGCGGATCAGCAGGCCGGCCGGCGTGTCGGCCGCCGCGTCGGGCCACGTGCGCGAATCCAGCCACAGGATCCACACCGCCAGCGCGACGATCGCCGCCTTGAGGGCGATGACGCCGGCGATGCCGCCGGCGAGCCAGCCGAGGTAGAGGGCGATGTCGAACAGCCACTCGGCGTTGTAGTACGGCCGGTCCGGGCTCGCGAAGGAGAAGGGCTCGTGCGCCGGGAACCCGCGGTGCTCGACGAGGTCGCGGCCCAGGGCCAGGTGCGTGAACGCGTCGGGATCCTCCATGCGCGTCAGCGCCAGGAGGAACGCCGCGACGACGGGAATCGCGGGGACGATCCACCGGAGCCAGGAACGCGAGCACGACGCGGGCGGGGCCGTTAGACTCACGCGGGGTCGTCCCACGCGATTCTAAGCGGCCGCGCGTCGTGCGCCCAGCGAAAACGCCGGCGGGCCGCGCCCGGCCGACACCCGCGCCGGATCAGGCCGCGCGACGCGTCGCCGGGGCGGCGACGCCGGACTCGGCCCTCGCGGTCAGGCGCCGGGCGAGCGTCGCGAAGACGCCGCCGAGCACGAGACCGTTCACGATCATCGCCGCGAGCCATGGGAACGACGCGACGCGAACGACGTCGACGGCCGCCGGCGTGAACGGCGCGATCCCCCGCAGCGCGGGGATCAGGACCAGCCCCGAGACGATCCACCAGAATGCGCCGTAGAGCGCTCCCCAGGCGAGGCCGGTGCCTGCGTCGACGTCCTGCTTCCACAGCAGCCAGCCGAACAGGCCGCCGATGATCACCGCGTAGAGCAGGTACGCGAGCCAGCCGGCCGCGCCCGTCGTCGCGTGCACGGCCCCGGTCACCAGCCCCATGGCCGGCGCCCGGATGCCGGTGTCGGTCGAGACGTGGACGAGTTGCAGCAGCGGGGCGGAGACGAGGCCCCCGACCAGGCCCGCGACCGCGCCCGCTCCGATCTTCTTCGCCATCATGGCGATTCCCTCCTCAGCGACCCGGGATTCCTCCATGCGGAGGCTCACGGTGCATCGCCTGTGCCGCCGGCCCGCCACCGAGGTGTAGACTCTCCGCCATGTCGGCGCGCTTCGGCGTGGACATCGGCGGCACGTTCACCGATCTCGTCGTCGTCGACGAGATCACCGGCGCCATTCGCGTCGGCAAGGTGCTGACGACCGCCAAGGATCCCGCCCATGGCGTCGAGCAGGGCGTCCAGTCGCTGCTGGACGAGGCGGGCGTGCATCCCCGCCGCGTCCGCGCGGTCGTTCACGGCACCACGCTGGCCACGAACGCGCTGATCGAGCGCAAGGGCGCGCGCACGGGACTGCTCACCACCGAGGGCTTTCGTGACGCGCTCGAGATCCGGCACGAGGGCCGCTACGACATGTACGACCTGCTCATCGACCCGCCGCCGCCGCTCGTGCCGCGCCACCTGCGGCGCGAGGTGCCCGAGCGGCTCGGCCCGGACGGCTCGGTGCTGCGCGCGCTCGACGAGGACGCCGCTCGCCGCGTGATCGCCGGCCTCGTGCGGGACGGCGTCGAGGCGGTGGCGATCTGCCTCCTCCACGCCTACCTCAACCCCGTGCACGAGCGGCGGCTGGCCGAGCTGGTGCGCGAGGCCGCGCCGTCCCTGGTCGTGTCGTGCGCGTCCGACGTCGTGCCGGAGATCCGCGAGTACGAGCGCAGCTCGACGACGGCGGCCAACGTCTACGTGGCGCCGCTCATGGCGCGCTACCTCGAGGATCTCGAGCGCCGGCTGACCGGCCTCGGGGTGCCCGGACAGCTCTACATCATGCAGTCCTCGGGCGGGATCGCGCTGCCCCCGCTGGCTCGCCGGCTGCCGATCCGCCTGGTCGAGTCGGGGCCCGCGGCCGGCGCGCTCGCCGCCGCCCAGGCCGCCCGGGCGCGCGGCGACTCGCGCCTGCTGTCGTTCGACATGGGCGGTACCACCGCGAAGGCCTGTGTCATCGACGGCGGCGCGCCGCTCGTCGCCCGCGAGTTCGAGGTCGCCCGGGCCGACCGGTTCAAGAAGGGCTCGGGACTGCCGGTCCGGGTGCCGGTCATCGAGATGATCGAGATCGGCGCCGGCGGCGGCTCGATCGCCCGCGTCGACCGGATGGGGTTGCTGAAGGTCGGTCCCGACAGCGCCGGCGCCGATCCGGGCCCGGCCTGCTACAACCTCGGCGGTCGGCAGCCGACGGTGACCGACGCCGACCTCCTGCTCGGCTATCTCGACGCCGAGTTCTTCCTCGGCGGGCGCATGCGCCTGGACCGCGCCGCCGCCGAGCGCGCGGTGCTCGAGCACGTCGGAGGCCACCTCGCGCTCGATGCCACCGCGGCGGCGTGGGGCATCCATCGCGTCGTGAACGAGAACATGGCGGCCGCCGCGCGCATCCACGGCATCGAGCGGGGGCGCGACCTGCGCGCCTATCCGCTGTTCGCCTTCGGCGGCGCCGGGCCGGTCCACTGCTGGCAGGTCGCCAAGGTCCTCAAGGTTCCGCGCATCCTGATCCCGTTCGGCGCCGGGGCGATGTCGGCGTGGGGCCTGCTGGCCGCGCCGCTGGCCTTCGACTTCGTGCGCACGCTGCGCGCGCGGCTCGACGCCGCCGACTGGGGCGCGCTCAACAGGCTCTTCGCCGAGATGGAGGACGAGGGCCGCGAGCTGCTCGCGCGGGCCGGCGCCGCCCGCGAGAGCGTGCGGGTGTCGCGGATCGCCGAGATGCGCTACGTGGGGCAGGGCCACGAGGTCGAGGCGCTCATTCCGCCCGGGCGGCTGTCCGCCGAGAGCCTGCCGGCGATCATCGCGGCGTTCGAGGCCGCCTACCGCGCGCTCTACCACCGCGTGCCGCAGGGCGTGCCGATCGAGGCGCTCAACTGGCGGGTGACCGTCGCGGCTCCGGCGCCGTCGCTCACGTTCGGCGGTGCGGTGGCCGGCGGCGCCGCCGCCCCCGACGCGGTGAAGCGCACGCGTCGGGCCTGGTTCGCCGAAGCGAACGACTGGGTGGAGACGCCGGTGTACGACCGCTATGCGCTGGGGCCCGGCACGACGTTCGACGGCCCCGCCATCGTCGAGGAGCGCGAATCGACCGCGGTGGTGGGGCCGGGCGCGCGCTGTCGCGTGGACGAACGGCGCACGCTGGTCGTGGAGCTCGGGTGATGCCCTTCGATCCCGTCACGCTGGAGATCTGCTGGAACCGGCTGATCGGCGTCGTCAACGAGCAGGCGGCCGCGCTGCAGCGCACGTCGTTCACCTCGATCGTGCGCGAGGCCGGCGATCTCTCGGCCGGCGTCTTCGACGTGCGGGGCTTCATGGTCGCCCAGGCCGTCACCGGCACGCCGGGTCACATCAACTCGATGGCCCTGGCGATGAAGCACTTCCTGGCCGCCTATCCGCCGGCGCGGCTGGCGCCCGGCGATGTGCTGATCACCAACGATCCGTGGAAGACGTCGGGCCACCTCAACGACGTGACGATCTGCTCGCCGATCTTCCGCGGCGACCGGTGCGTCGCGTTCTTCGCGTCGACCTGCCACACCGCCGACATCGGCGGCCACGTGCTGTCGGCGGAGGCGCGCGAGGTCTACGAGGAAGGCCTGCAGATTCCCATCCTGAAGCTCTACGACGCCGGCCGTCCCAACGAGACGCTCATCGCGCTGATCCGCGAGAACACGCGCCTGCCGGAGATGGTCCTCGGCGATTTTCACGCCCAGATCGCCGGCGGTGCCGTCGGCGGCGAGCGGCTGCTGGAGTTCATGGACGAGTTCGGCCTCGAGCGGCTCGAGCCGCTGGCCGACGAGATCATCGGGCGCACCGAGCGCGCGATGCGGCAGGCGATCGGCGCGCTGCGCCCGGGACGCTACGAGTACGCGATCACCTCCGACGGCTTCGGCGAGCCGATCACGATCAAGGTGCGCTGCCTCGTCGGTGGGGACGAGCTGGTCGTGGACTACACGGGCTCGTCACCGGCCAGCCGCCGCGGTGTCAACGTCGTGATGAACTACACCGAGGCCTACACGACCTACGGCGTGAAGGTCATCGTCAGTCCCGACGTGCCGAACAACGAGGGCGCGTTCCGCCCCCTGCGCATCCTGGCGCCCGTGGGTTCGATCCTCAACGTCGAGCGCCCGGCGCCGGTGGCCGCCCGCCACATCATCGGCCACTTCCTGCCGCACGTCGTCGCCGGCGCGCTCGGTCAGGCGGTGCCCGAGCGGGTCATGGCGGAGGGCTCCGCCAACATCTGGGGCGTGCAGGTCTCGGGCAAGGACCTCGAGGGCCGACCGTTCACCCACATCTTCTTCGCGTCGGGCGGCACCGGCGCGCGGGCCGTCAAGGACGGCCTGGCGGCGACCGCGTTTCCGTCCGGCGTGCTGGGCACCCCGGTCGAGGTCATCGAGAACCTCTCGCCGCTGATCGTCGAGCGCAAGGCGCTCCGCGACGACTCCGGCGGGCGCGGGAAGTACCGCGGCGGGCTCGGTCAGACGATCGCCTTCCGCGTGCGGACGCGCGAGCCCTTCGTGTGCTCGATCCTCTGCGACCGCACCGAGCATCCGGCCGCCGGCTTCCGCGGCGGCGCCCCCGGCGCCCCCGGCGAGGTCCTGATCGACGGCGTCCGCCCCGCGAATCCCAAGGCCGAGCAGGTTGTCCCGCCGACCGCTCTGGTGGAGGTCCGCCTGCCCGGGGGCGGCGGCTACGGGCGCGAGAGCGACCGCGACCCCGATCTCATCGCCCGCGACCTGCTGGAAGGCTACGTGACGCGCTGACCGGCAACGACAGTGCGAACGCTTCGAGCGGCGGCTTTGCCGCCGCAATCTTGGTCTGGGGGGTGGCAGGAAGGAGCGCGCCGGAACGGCGCGCGACGAGCCGTCGGACGGGGGGCGAAGCCCCCCGCCGAGTTCACTTCGGGCTGTCGCCGACGGCGACCGCGACGAGCGCGCCCGGCGCGTCGGTCGGCTGCGCGCCACGGCCGAAGGCGGCGACGTGGCCGCCGAGCCACCCGACGCAGGGCGTCCGCTCGTCGAGCGCGCCGCGCATCGCGGCCCACTCCTCCGCGAAGCCGGCACCGAGCTTGCGATGGCGCTCGGCGCTCTCGATGACCAGCACGAGGCGCGCGGGCCGCCCCTCCAGGCGCTTCACGGCCGTCAGCATCGCGTCGGCGGCGCCGTGGATCAGGCTCTCCGGCGACGGCTCGACGCCATCCGTCGGGGCTGCGTCGGTATAGCCGATACCGGAGGCGTAGGACGCCTCGACACAGGCCACGCTGGCCAGTGGCGCCGAGGCCGCCCGGCCGTAGACCACCGGGCCGCCCACGACCGTACAGACGGTGCGCATCTTAGGCCCCATGAAGTCGCGCCAGGAGGTGAGAAACGTCTGGGCGGCATCGTCACCGACGGGTCGAGCAAACGCGAAGGCCAGGCCGCGCGGATAGCGTGCGCGGAATGGCCAGCCGGCCAGCACGAGACGGGCCGCCGCCTGCCCGGCATCGCGAAGATCGCGACCGGCCGTGGCGGCCACCCCGCTGGCCGCGCCGTCGGCATTGACCACGCCGACGACGAGCGCGCCTTCCCTCAAGGGGCCGTGATCCGTCAAAAGCGCGGTGACCGCACCACCGGCCACCGAAATATGTCCAAGGACTCCCCGCAGCGAGCCGACGGCATCACGTGCCGCGCTCCCCGCGGTGACGACCATGGCGAAGTCCGCGACGGACCCGCCCAGCCTGCTCGCGACGCTCCCGGCCGCTTCCCCTATGGCGATATCGGGATCCGGATGACTGCTCACGCCGATCGCCACTTCCAGCTTCGACGTCAGCTGCCCCTGGTTGAACGCCGTATCCAGCATGGGGGGCGGTCTTTGCGTCCTCCATGCCAAGGCTCAAGTGATTGGAATACCTCTCTGTTTATGGCTGGGCCGCCATCCCGGCGTGTCGCGACGGCACCCGGCCTGACGACTTTGGGCAGTAGAAACCCTGGCTAGAAAGACAAGGAGCGCCCTGGCTCTGCCAGGGCGCTCCGGACCTACGCGGGGCTCGGGGCCACCTCGGGCCCCGGTGCGCGCTACAGCACGCCGTATTCCTTGAGCCGCCGGTAAATCGTCCTGCGCGAAATCCCGAGCGTCTTGGCGGCCGCCTCCTTGTCGTCCTTGAAGACCGCCAGGGCCCGGAGGATGAGCTCGCGCTCGACCTCGGCCAGCGTCGGGACGGTCTGGGAGTTGGCGGTGGCGGTCGGTGCCACCAGGGGCGTGCGACCGAGGGTCGGCAGGTCGGCCAGGGTGATCTGCTCGCGCGCGCCCATGGCATACGCCCGCTCGATGAGGTTCTCGAGCTCGCGCACGTTGCCGGGGAAGCTGTAGGCGCTCAGCGCCGCCAGCGCGTCCGGCGCCATGCCGCGCACGTCGCGATGGAAGCGGCGATTGAAGCGACGCAGGAAGTGCGTCACCAGCGCGGGAATGTCGTCACGCCGCTCGCGGAGCTGCGGCAGCAGGACCCGGACGACGTTCAGACGATAGAACAGGTCCTGCCGGAACGAGCCCTCGGTCATGGCCCGCTCCAGGTCGCGGTTGGTGGCGGCGATGACCCGGACGTCGACGGGGAAGGCCTTGGTCGAGCCCACGGGGCGGACCTGCATCTCCTGGAGGACGCGCAGCAGCTTCACCTGCAAGCCGGGGGAGAGCTCCGCGATCTCGTCCAGGAAGATCGTGCCTTCATCGGCCCCGCGGAAGAGGCCCAGCGCGTCGGCCACCGCGCCCGAGAAGGCTCCGCGGACGTGGCCGAAGAACTCGGACTCCAGCAGATCTTGAGGAATGGCGCTGCAGTTGACCGGGATGAACGAGCGCTTGGCCCGGGACGACAGCCGGTGGATCGCCGCGGCGACGAGCTCCTTGCCCGTGCCGCTCTCGCCCTCGATGAGGACCGGCGAGTCGGTCACCGCGACCTTGCCGATGATGTCCTTGACCTTGGCCATCGAGGCCGAGGACCCCACCAGCTCGCTGACCGCCAGCTCCTCCCCCAGGCGGGCACGCAGCGTGTGGACCTCGCCGCGCAGGAACCGGCGCTCCATCATGCGGGCCATGAGGTGGCGCAGCTCGTCCAGGATCAGCGGCTTCGACAGGTAGTCGTAGGCCCCCTCCTTGAGCGCCTGCACCGCCGAGGCGATGGTGGGGTAGCCCGTCATCATCACGACCTCGATCGTCTCGTCCTGCTTGCGGATCTCGCGCAGCAGGTCGAGGCCGCTCATGTCCGGCATTCGGATGTCGCTGATGAGGGCGTCGAAGATCCCGTTCTTGAGTAACTCGAGGGCCTCGACCGCGGACGACGCGGTCGTGACCTGGTACCCCCACTGCGTCAAAGCTTCCTTGAGCAGCAGCAGAATCGACTTCTCGTCGTCTACTACCAGGATCTTTGCGGGTTCCATGGGTAAAGATGACTCTAGCATGACGAGGTGCCAGAATGACAAGCATTAAGTTGCGCGCGCGCGGTGGCCATGTTAGCGTAGGCGTTGACTTTTTACTGGAGGAACGCCACGCCAATGGCTGACTTGTCGACGGTCCACCTCACCGAAGCGAACTTCGACGAGACCCTGAGCCACCACGAGGGCATCCTGATGGTGGACTTCTGGGCCGAGTGGTGTGGGCCGTGCAAGGCGATCGCTCCCGTCCTCGAGGATCTCGCCCGGGAATCGTCGGGCCGCGTGACCCTGGCGAAGGTCAACGTGGACGAGAACCACGGCCTGGCCGGCCGCTACGGGATTCGTTCGATCCCGACGATCCTGTTCGTGAAGGCCGGCAAGGTCGTCGATCAGGTGATCGGCGCCGTGCCCAAGGCCAAGCTCAAGGAGAAGCTGGACGCGCTGGCCGTCTAGCGCGTCGCCGCTGAGCTCCGCATCAGCTCCGCCGGCATAGCCATCCCGTCACTCTCCCCGACCCGGGAGGAGTTTCGCGACCTCGCGGGGCAGGGCAACCTCGTGCCTGTGTTCGCCGAGCTTCCGGCGGACCTGGACACGCCCCTGTCGGCCTATCTGCGCCTGCGGCCGGGCCCCTACTCGTTCCTGCTCGAGTCCGTGGAGGGCGGCGAGAACTGGGCCCGCTACTCGTTCCTCGGCACCGACCCGCACATGGTCCTGAGCGCGAAGGACGGCGCCATCACCCTGCGGCGGGGGAACGCACGGCCGCAGCGGCTCCCCGGCGGTGACCCGCTGGAGGCGCTGCGCAGGCTACTGGCCGAGTTCCGACCGGTCGCCGTGGCGGGCCTGCCGCGCTTCCAGGGTGGCGCCGTCGGCTACCTCGCCTACGACATGGTCCGCCACATGGAGCGGTTGCCGCGGCGTACCCGGGACGACCTGGGGCTTCCCGACGCCGTGTTCATGTTCACCGACACGCTGCTGGTCTTCGACAACCTGCGCCACCGGCTGCTCGTCATCGCCAACGCCCACGTCGACAAGCGCGACCCGACCGCGCTCGATCGCGCCTACGACCGGGCCGCCGTGCGCATCGGCATGACGCTCGCCAAGCTGGCGCGGTCCGTGCGCTCGACGCCGGCGCTCACGCTGGCGGCGCCGGCACCGCTGCTGGCCCAGGGCGAGGAGGGCTTCAGCTCCACGATGGACGAGCCCACCTTCTGCGACGCCGTCCGGCGCGCCAAGGAGTACATCGCGGCCGGCGACGCCTACCAGATCGTCCTGGCCCGCCGCCTGGACACCAAGCTCGAGTCCGACCCGTTCACGGTGTACCGGGCGCTGCGCACGATCAATCCCTCGCCCTATCTGTTCTATCTTCGCCTCGGGAAGACGACGATCGTCGGCTCCTCGCCCGAGGTGCTGGTGCGCGTCGAGGGCGACCGCGTCGAGGAGCGGCCGATCGCCGGCACCCACCCGCGCGGCGCCAGCGAGGCCGAGGACGCCGCCATCGAGCAGCTGATGAAGACGGACCCCAAGGAGCGCGCCGAGCACGTCATGCTCGTGGACCTCGGCCGCAACGACGTCGGGCGAGTGGCCGAGCTCGGCTCGGTGAAGGTCACGGAGTTCATGGTGACCGAGCGCTACTCGCACGTCATGCACCTCGTCAGCCACGTGGTCGGCACGCTGCGCCGGGGCGCCGACGCCTTCGACGTCCTGCGCGCCACCTTCCCGGCCGGCACCGTGTCTGGCGCCCCGAAGATCCGCGCAATGGAGATCATCGACGAGATCGAGCCGACCCAGCGCGGCCCCTACGCCGGGGCGGTCGGCTACGTGTCGTACTCCGGCAACCTGGATTCGTGCATCACCATCCGCACGATCGTCTGTCACGGCCGCCGCGCGTCGATCCAGGTGGGCGCCGGCATCGTGGCCGACTCCGATCCCAAGACCGAGTGGCAGGAGACCTGCTCGAAGGCCCGCGGCCTCGTCCTGGCGCTCCGGATGGCCGCCGCCCAGCGCCGCACATGATCCTCGTCGTCGACAACTACGACTCGTTCACCTACAACCTCGTGCAGTACCTCGGCGAGCTGGGGGCCAAGCTGGAGGTCGTGCGCAACGACGCCCTCGACGTGGACGGCATCGCCCGCCTGACCCCCGAGCGCATCGTCATCTCGCCGGGCCCCGGCAATCCGGACCAGGCCGGCGTGTCGCTCGACGTCATCCGCCGGCTCGGCCCGAGCACGCCGATCCTCGGCGTCTGCCTCGGTCATCAGGCGATCGGCCAGGCCTACGGCGCGACCGTCACGCGGGCGCGCGCGCAGATGCACGGCAAGACCTCCGAGATCCGCCACGACGGCCGTGGCGTCTTCGCCGGCCTGCCGAACCCGTTCGTGGCCACGCGGTACCACTCGCTCATCGTCCTCGCCGACACCGTGCCGGACGAGCTCGAGATCACCGCGCGGGCCGATGACGGCGAGATCATGGGCCTGCGCCACCGGCGCCACCCGATCGAGGGCGTGCAGTTCCACCCGGAGTCGATCCTCACCGTCGAGGGCAAACGCCTGCTCGGCAACTTCCTCCGCAGCCCGGCGGCGGCCGCTCGATGAGCGGTGACCGAGGTGGCGAGGACGCCCTCGTCCGCGCCATCCGCGCGCTGACCGCGCGGGCCGGGGCCGCCACGGGCGTGAGCGTCGGTATCGGCGACGACTGCGCGGTCCTCGAGCCGCGCGCCGGCGCCGCGCTGCTGGCCACGACCGACCTGCTGCTGGAGGACGTCCACTTCCGCCGGCGCTGGGCCGAGCCGGCCGACATCGGCTGGAAGGCGCTGGCCGTGAACCTCTCCGACATCGCCGCGATGGGCGGCCGCCCGCGCTGGGCGCTGGTCGCGCTCGCCTGCCCGGAGGACACGACCGCGGAGGAGATCGCCGCCTTCTACGAGGGCGCGTTGGCGCTGGCGCGGCCGCACGACGTCGCCGTGGTCGGCGGTGACACCTCGGCGTCGCCGGCCGGCTGGCTCGTGAACGTGACGCTCCTCGGCGAGTCGGTCGGCGCCCCGCGCCTGCGGTCCACGGCGCAGCCGGGCGACACGCTCGCGGTCACCGGCGCGCTCGGACGCTCGGCGGCCGGGCTGGCGGTCCTCGAGCGCGAGACCGCCCCCGCCGGCGTGAAGGCGGCGCAGCTCGCCGACGTCACCGCCGCGCACCTGCGGCCGCGGCCGCGCGTCGAGGAGGGCGCCTGGCTCGGCGCCGCCGGCGGCGTGACGGCGATGATGGACGTCTCCGATGGCGTCGGCATCGATCTGGCCCGGCTGCTCGGCGAGAGCGCGGCCGGCGGCCGCATCGACGTCGAGCGGCTGCCCGTCGACGACGCGACCCGGGCGGTGGCCGCCGCGCTCGGCGCGGATCCAATCGCGTGGGCCACCGGCGGCGGCGAGGACTACGAGCTGCTGCTGGCCTGCGAGCCGGCCGCCTTCGAGCGCCTGCAGCGCGGGCTGGCCGACCGCTTCGGCACGGCGCTGACCGCCATCGGCGAGGTGACGGCCGGGACGAGCGTGAGCTGGTGGTCGCGCGGGCGCGAGGTCGCCGTCGCGCGCGGCTTCGAGCACTTCGCCGGGCGCCCGGCGGCCAGCGGAGCGGGCGCGTGACCGACAGCGTCGTGATCCAGATCCTGGTGCTGCTGGTCCTGATCGTCTGCTCCGCGCTCCTGACCGGCGCCGAGGCGGCGTACTTCTCGCTGGGGCGCGCGCGGCTCACGCGGCTGGCCACCGAGCGGCGCCAGGGTGGCCAGGCTCCGCGGCTGATCGACCGGCCGCACGACCTGCTCGTCACGCTGCTGGTGGGCATCACGCTGATCAACGTCGGCGGCTCGGCGCTGGCCGCCCACGTCGCCAACCAGGTGGTCGGGTCCCGTTTCGGGCCGATCGTCGAGATGGCGGTCATGGTCGTCGTGCTCACGACGTTCGGCGAGGTGCTGCCGATGACCATCGCCGTGAAGTATCCCGAGCGCTTCCTGGCGCTGGTGCGGTGGCCGGTGATCTGGCTCAGCTCGATCCTGTGGCCGGTGCGCGTCGTGCTGGGCGGCCTGACCGCGCTCACCGTGCAGCTCGTCGCGCGCGACCGCACGGCGCAGCCGGAGCTGACGGAAGAGGAGCTGCGGACGCTGGTCGACGTCGGCGCCAGCGAGGGCGTCGTCGAGCGCGAAGAGCGCGAGATGATCCACAAGGTCTTCGAGCTCGAGGACACGCTGGTGCGCTCGGTCATGGTCCCGCGCACGGACATGTTCTGCCTGGACGTCGAGACGCCGCGCGAGGAGATCCTGCCGGCGCTGCGCGAGAACCTGCACTCGCGGGTGCCGGTCTTCGAGGGCTCCATCGACGTCATCGTCGGCATCCTCTACACGAAGGACCTGCTGCCCTACGTCGGCACCGGATTGCCGGCCGACTTCGACCTGCGCGCCCACCTGCACCCGCCATACTTCGTCCCCGAGTCCAAGCGGGCCGACGCGCTGCTGCAGGAGTTCCAGGCCAAGAAGCTGCACATGGCGATCGTGGTGGACGAGTACGGGGGCACCGCCGGGCTGGTGGCCCTGGAGGACCTGCTGGAGGAGCTGGTCGGCGAGATCGCCGACGAGTATGACGAGCCCGAGCGGCTGATCCAGCGGCTCGACGCGTCGACGTTCCGCGTGTCGGGCAAGCTGCCGGTCGACGAGCTCAACAGCGTCACCGGGCTCAACATCTCCAACGAGGCGTACGACACCGTGGGCGGCTGGGTGCTCGACCTCTTCGGCCGCGTGCCGCGCAAGTCCGAGCGGCGCGAGACGCCCGAGCTGATCGTCACCGTGGAGAAGGTCGAGCGCACGCGCGTGCTCGAGGTCCTGATCGCGCTGAAGAAGCCGGTCTCGACCGAGGCGGCGGCATGAACCTCATCTGGCTCGCCGCGGCCTGCCTGGTGGCGACGATGTTCTTCTCGGCCGCCGAGATGGCGTTCATCGCCGCCAACCGGCTGCGCCTGCGCCATCTGGCCGAGGAGGGCAGCGCCATCGCCGAGGAGTACCTCGAGTCGTTCCGCCGGCCCGAGCGGCTGCTGTCGGCGGCGATGATGGGTGTCACGATCGCCCACATCGTGGCCGGCTCCGCCGTGACGTTCGCGCTGCTGCCGCGGCTGGGCGGCTGGGCGTGGCTGGTGGCGGCCGGCACGGTGACGCCGGTGATGCTGGTCTTCGGCGAGATCATCCCCAAGGCGGTGGCCCGCGAGTGGGCCACGAGCCTGATCCTGCGCCTGTACCGGCCGCTCAAGTGGATCTCGCGGCTGCTGGCGCCGTTCGTCGCACTCGCCAACGCCGTGGTGAGCCTGGTACTGAAGGTGTTCGGCGGCCCGCAGCCGGACACGCGGCAGTTCGTCTCGCGCGAGGAGCTGAAGGCGCTGCTGCAGCTCGAGCCCGGCGAGGCCTCGGTCAGCGCCGAAGAGGCGGAGATGATCGACAAGATCTTCGACCTCGGCGATACCACGGTCCGCGAGGTGATGGTGCCGCTGGTGGACGTCGTCATGCTGCCGGAGACGGCCACCGTGAGCGACGCCATCATGCTGATCCAGCAGCGCGGCTTCTCGCGCCTCCCGGTGTACGGCCAGCGCGAGACGAACGTGGTGGGCGTGATCACGTCGATGGACCTGCTGCGTCGCGGCGGCCAGGCCCAGCGCGTGGTCGAGATCATGCGGCCGCCGACGTTCGTGCCGGAGACGAAGCGCATCGACGATCTGCTGCGCGAGATGCAGAAGAGCCGCAACCAGCTGGCCATCGTGGTGGACGAGTACGGAGGGGCCACCGGGATCGTGACGTTGGAGGACATCGTCGAGCAGATCGTGGGCGAGATCCACGACGAGCACGACCGCACCCCGGCCTCGGTCGAGCGGCTGCCCGATGGCAGCTACTGGGTGGCCGCCCGCGCGCACATCGACGAGCTGAACGAGGCGCTCGACTGGACGCTGCCCAAGCAGGACTACGAGACCGTGGCCGGCCTCGTGCTGGCCACCCTGCACCGGATCCCGCGCACGGGTGAAGAATTCCAGATTCCGGGGTATACCATCACCGTGCTCGAGGCCGACGCCCGCCGCGTGGCCGCCGTCAAGATCGCGCCGGTGACGACGCCGTCGCCGGCGGCCGGCGCGGTCTAGCTTCAACCCTCACGCAGGAGGATCAGGACGATGCCCGGCAAGATGGTGGACTTTCCTTCGAACGGTGGCACGACCCAGGGCTATCTGGCCACGCCGACGTCCGGCAAGGGGCCCGGCGTGCTCGTCATCCAGGAGTGGTGGGGACTCGTGCCCCACATCAAGCGCGTCTGTGATCGCTTGGCCGCCGAGGGCTTCTCGGCGCTCGCCCCCGACATGTACCACGGCAAGACGGCCGACGAGCCCGACGGCGCCGGCAAGCTCTTCATGGCGGGGTTTCTGCATGGGCGGCCAGCTCGCCCTCTTCGCCGGCACGCTCAATCCCAACGTCGGCGCCGTCGTCGACTTCTACGGCATCCATCCCAACGTGAAGCCCGACTACGCCAAGCTCTCGGGCCCCGTCCTGGGCCTCTTTGCCGAGAAGGACGGCTCCGTGACCCCGCAGACCGCGCGCGAGGTCGATGCCGCCATCAAGAAGGCTGGCAAGCAGTCCGAGATCCACATCTATCCCAACGTCGATCACGCGTTCTTCAACGAGGACAACACGGGCGCCTACAACAAGGCCGCCGCCGACGACGCCTGGCGCCGCACGATCACCTTCTTCCGCCAGCACCTGAAGTAGCTCTCCCGACGCGGGCCGGCCGGCACGCGCCGGCCCGCGCCATCCCGGGAGGAGACGCCGTGATCAAGAGCATCTCGCTGCTGACGCGCAAGGCCGGCCTCACCCACGAGCAGTTCGTCCGCCACTGGCTCGAGATCCACGCCCCGCTGGCCCACGCGGTGCCGGGAATCCGGCGCTACGTGCAGTCGCACATCGTCGAGGAGCGCCGGCGCCCCGACATTCCGGCGACCGACGTCGAGATCGACGGCATCGCCGAGCTCTGGTACGACGACCGGGAGTCGATGGCCGCCGCCCTGGCCACCCCGGCCGCCAAGGCGCTGCACGCCGACGGCGCGCTCTTCATCGGACGGATCAAGACCTACACCGTGGAGGAAAAGCAGATCGTCCCGACCAGCCCGTGACCGGGGAGAGCCGGGCCCGAGCGCCGCGCTGCCGGCGCTGCTGACGACCCGCCGCCGAGGCGCGCCGCGCGGGGAACCGAACAGCGACGCTGTTGGGCGGTCCGTTCCACCTGGGGGTCAGGCCTCATCATCTTCATCAAAGATCTCGGAGTCGCCGAGATCCTCGACAACTGAGTGCAGCTCGATCTCGAACCACTTCTTGAACATCGCGAAGTCTCGGCCTCTTGGCCACGCCGCCTCATCGCTATGCCAGCCATACAGTTCGTTCTCGAAGATCGCGGGATGCAGTGTCGCGAGAATCTCCCACGCCTCCGCCTCGTCGCCGTAGCTTGGGATCAGGTATATGGTCTGCTCATCGTTCGGATCGGGCACGATCCCCGAGTCATCCAGTCCCGCCGCCCAATCAAGGTAGGGCT
>VBPC01000037.1 GCA_005887895.1 Candidatus Rokuibacteriota bacterium | reverse complement strand
GGCGGCGGCCGACGCGTTCGCCCTGCGCGGCGGGCCCGCGGAGATCGCCGAGCGCCTGCTGGACGTGCTGCGCAACGCCACGGCCGCGTTCGACTACGTCGTGCTGCACCCGATCCCGAATCCACCGACGCCCGACGACCCGGAGCGCGGCTACACGGCGCGCATGGCGCGCGAGGTGCTGCCGCGCGTGAGGAGGCAGCTATGAAGATCACCGCCAACGGCATCAGCATGAACTACACGCTCGACGGTCCGGCCGGCGCGCCGGTGGTGACGCTGAGCCACTCGCTGGCGACCGACCTGTCGATGTGGGAGCCGCAGATGAAGGCGCTGACCGCGCGCTATCGCGTGCTCCGCTACGACACGCGCGGGCACGGCGGCACCGACGCGCCGGGCGGCGCCTACTCGCTGTCGCAGCTGGCCGACGACGCCCGCGCGCTGCTGGAGGCGCTCGGCGTCACGCGGACGCACTGGGTCGGCCTGTCGATGGGCGGCATGATCGGCCAGACGCTGGCGCTCGCCTCGCCGGGGCCATTCCAGAGCCTGGCGCTCTGCGACACGTCGAGCCGCATCCCGGCCGAGGCCAAGCCGCTCTGGCAGGAGCGCATCAAGACGGCGGAGACGCAGGGGATGGAGCCGCTCGTGGAGCCGACGATCGGCCGCTGGTTCACCGCGCCGTTCCGTGAGCAGCACAAGGACGTCGTCGACACCGTGCGGGCGATGATCCGGCGCACGCCACCGCGCGGCTACGCGGGCTGCTGCCACGCGATCTCGGCGCTCGACCTCACCGACCGGCTGTCCGCGATCAAGCTGCCGACGCTCGTCGTCGTCGGCGAGGACGATCAGGGCACGCCGGTCGCCGCCTCGCAGGCGATCCAGTCCAAGATCGCTGGCTCGCAGCTCGAGATCCTCAAGTCGGCGGCCCACCTGTCGAACATGGAGCAGCCCGAGGCCTTCACCCGGGCCCTCATGGGATTCTTGAACAAACTGGCGTGAAGTATCGGGGGCGCCACGGAAAGGCCGTGGCGCCCCCTCGACAGCTATCCGAGCTGCTTCTGGACGAACTCGATGATCCGCTGGATCGCCTTCTGGGCGCCCGGCGAGCTCGGGTTACGGGTGACGAAGCCCTCGGCCTCGCCCTCGATCAGCTCGAGATCGACCTGGCCGCCGGCCTTGCGGTACTGCGCCACGAAGCGGTCGAGGTCCACGCGCGGATGCGCGATGTCCTTGGTGCCCTGCAGGTAGAGCGCCGGCGGCATCTCGACGCGCTCGCCCCGCTCCAGGGCCAGCGCCGGGCTGCCCTCGGCCATGGCGTCCTCGGTCTTCCAGTACTGGTCGTGACCGGGCAGGACGCGATCGACCACCTCGGGGTAGGGCTGGCCGCTCTCCTTGAGCTTCTTCGCGTAGCGATAGCGCGCGAGCGGGTCGATGACGGGCCAGCACAGGATCACGCAGCGGACGCTGGCGTCGACGGCCGGCGCGCCCGGCGGCAGCGCGATCGCCGTGTAGCGCGGATCGCGCGGGCGCATGGCGGCGAGCATGCCCTGCTGGCCGCCGCTCGAGATGCCCATCACCCCGATGCGGTCGGGCGCGCTGCCCAGCTCGCGCGCTTTCGTCTTGAGCCAGCGGATCGCGTAATTGATGTCGGCCATCGCCGCCGGATACGCGCCGTCCGGCGGCATGCGGAAGTCCAGCGCCGCCACCACCACGCCGCTCCGCGCCAGCGGCTCGTTGATCGGCGTGTCGTTGGTGCGGTCGCCGCGATACCAGGCGCCGCCGTGCAGGTCGACGATGATCGGGAACGGCCCGCTTCCGCGCGGCTTGAAGAGCCGGGCGAGCAGGGGCTTGTCTCCGTGACGGACGTACTCGACGTCGGTGACTTCGATCTCGTACCCGGTCTTGGCTGTCATGCAGGCTCCTTGTCTGGCGGGCGATGCCGTCGCGGAGTAGGCTGCACCTCGGACGAATCTTCGTCAACCCCCATCCGGAGGCATTGCTACTGCTACATGAAAATGTCGTCCCCCTGTGGAGACTTTCACGATGAGCCGGAAGGAGTTACCCCGCGCGGGGCTGCTCACCGCGGCGGTGGCACGGCGGATCAGCAATGGGGAGGGGGCGGCGGCCCTGCACATCACGGCCCGGCAGTTTCAGCGGCTCAAACAGCGATTCCGGGCAGCCGGTAGACGCGCGTCGCGCTGTCGTGAAACAGCGCGGCCTTCTCCGCGGCCGAGAGCTTCGCGGCGATGAGCTTGAAGGAGTTCCAGAGCGTCCGGTAGGAGGCGCTGACCTTGTCGACGGGGAAGTTGCTCTCGAACATGCAGCGCGCGACGCCGAAGCAGTCGATGGCGTGGAGATACCAGTCGCGCGTCGCGTCGGCGAGCTCGGTGGACGTCGGCGGCCGCTCGCGCTTGTGGAAGCCGAAGCCGTTGAGCGGCATGACGAGGCCGCCGAGCTTGGCCACGACGTTCGGACAGTCGGCCAGCGCACGGATGGCGCGCGCCCACGCGGCGAAGACGTCCGTCCGCCGCCCCTGGTAGGGCCCGATGCCGAGCGGACCGCCGAAGTGATCGAGGACGATCGTGGTGTCGGGAAACGCCCGGGCGAGGTCGGTCAGCTCGGGAAGCTGCGGGTGGTAGAGCCAGGCATCGAACGCGAGGCCGCGAGCCGCCAGCTGGGCGAAGCCGCGCCGAAACCGCGCGTCGCCCAGCAGCCCGGGCGGCGGATTCGTGTGGGAGTTGCGGACGGCATCGCTGGCATCCCAGCCGGCGGCGTGGCGGATGCCGCGGAAGCGCGGGCTCGCCGCCCGGTGGGCGTCGAGCACCTCTCCCACACCGTCGCCGAGGGTGAGGTCGGCGAAGCCCACGATGCCGGCGGCCACGCGCGTCGGGCCGTAGCGGCCGCTGGCGCTCATCGCGGCGATGCCATTGACGAACTCCGTCTCGCCGACGGGCCGCAGCGCCGCCGGCCCGTCGGCGCGGTACATCGACAGGCACTCCACGAACACCGTGGCGCGCACGTCGTGGCCGCTGCCCGTGTCGCTCAGCAGCTCGTCGAGGAGATAGCGCCGGCCCGGATGATCCCACAGGTGATGGTGCGGATCGCAGATCGGCAGCGCGGGCTCCAGGACCTCCTCCAGCTCGGGCAGGCTCACGGCCGCGCCGGGCGCGCGCCCGGGTGCACGGCCGGGTTGCCGCGATTCCAGGCCACCCTCTGCTGCACGCGCGCGATGCGCCAGCCCTGCGTCGTGCGGATCAGTCCGTGGGTGTAGTAGGCGAGCGTGTCGAAGGTGTTGTCCGACTCGCGCCGCGGGTCGAGGCGGTGGATCAGCATGGCCGACACGCAGATGGCGCGGTCGCCGTCGAGCGTGACGAGGTGGTTCGTGCTCATGTGGTGGGTCTTCAGTCCCTCCAGCGCGCGGCGCCGCAGATCGACGAAGGCCTGGGCCGCCACGCGCTCGGGCCCGGTGCCGCGCAGGTCGGCGTAGTCGGTCTCGATCTCGTCGGCGAAGCACGACCGTGCCCCCGCCCAGTCCTTGGCGTCGAGCGCACACCCGTAGCGGACGACCGTGTCGACGACGTCCTGCCGGTCGGCCAGCGCCGCCGGCGAGAGAGGGGACATGGGCGCGATTGTAACGCCCCGGTCGGCTAGAATCGGTCGCCCATGCTCGACGTCCTGGTCACCATGCGGTTCAACGAGGCCCAGCTCGAGCGGCTCCGGCGGGCGTCGCCGGACCTGCGCGTGACCTGCGCCGACACCGCGCGAGCCGACTATGCGGCGGTCGACGTGCTCTACGCGGGCGCGCCGCCGCGGGACCTGGGGCAGGCGCCGCGCCTCAAGTGGGTCCAGCTCCACATGGCCGGTGTGAACGCGCTCCACGATCACCCGCTCTACACGACGAGCGCCATCCCGCTCACGACGACGAGCGGCGTGCACGCGGCGACGATCGCCGAGTACGCGATCACCGTGCTGCTGGCGCTGGCTCACCGCGTCCCGCGGATGGTCGAGTGGCAGGCCCGGGGCCAGTGGCCGCCCGACGAGCAGCGCTGGCCGCTGTTCGTGCCGGCGGAAGTCCGCGGCGCCACGCTCGGCATCGTCGGCTACGGCAGCATCGGCCGCGAGCTGGCGCGGATCGCCCGGACCGCGTTCGGGATGACGATCCTCGCCTGCAAGCGCGATGCGTCCCAGCGCGCGGACTCGGGCTACTGCCCGCCGGGCACCGGCGATCCCGAGGGCCGCCTGCCGGAGGCCTGGCTGCCGCCCGCGCGGCTGCCCGAGCTGCTCGAGCGTTCGGACGTGGTCGTGATGGCCGCGCCGCTGACGCCCGCGACGCGGCACATGATCGGCGCGCCGGAGCTGGCCCGCATGAAGCCGACCGCCTACTTCATCAACGTCGGCCGCGGCGCCAGCGTGGACGAGGCCGCGCTGGCCCGGGCGCTGGCCGAGCGCCGGATCGCCGGCGCGGCGGTCGACGTCTTCGCCGAGGAGCCGCCGCCGGCCGGTCACCCCTTGTATCGCGTCGACAACGTCATCGTCTCGCCCCACGTGTCGGGCTTCCTGCCGAGCTACGACGACCGCTGCGCCGAGCTCTTCGCCGAGAACCTGCGACGCTATCTCGCCGGCGCGCCGCTGCTGAACCTCGTCGACCGCGCCCGGGGCTATTAGCGCGGGCCATGAACGCCGACGAGCTCGATCGCCATCGTTATCTCAGCCTGGCCACGTTTCGCCGCAGCGGCGCCGAGGTCGCGACGCCGGTGTGGTTCGCGGCGCAGGGCGGGACGCTGTGGGTGGTGAGCGCCGGCGATGCCGGCAAGGTCAAGCGGTTGCGGAGCTCGTCGCGCGTGCGGATCGCGCCGTGCGACGCCCGCGGCGGGCTGCGGGGCCCGTGGCAGGAGGCCACGGCGCGGCTGGTCAGCGACGCCGCGCTCATCGCCCGGGCGCGCGCCGCGCTGCGGGCGAAGTACGGCTGGCAAGTGCGCGTGCTCGACGTGTTCGCGCGGCTCAGCGGGCGCGCGAAGCGCCGGGCGTGGATCGCGATCACGCCGTGACCGCCGGCGGCGCGGTGGCTACCAGTGATAGGCGATGCCGACCTGGAGCATGTGAGTCGTGAGGCCGAATTGCAGCTTGTCGATCTGGATCGTCGCCAGCCCGCCTCTCGTTCCCACGTCGGAGATCGGCGTGAAGGTGACGCCGGCGAGCGCCTGCGCTCCGACCCGCACGTCGGTATCGGCGAAATGGGTGGCGACGTCGAGCGCCGTCATTCGCGTCTCGAAGCGCGCGATGAAGGCGCCGAGGCCGACACCGGCGTAGGGGTGAAGCCGGCCCGGAGGGAACTCAGCCCTTCGAGCGAGCGGAAATCGATAGAGCCCGTTGAGCCCGATGGCGGCCACGTGCAGATCGGCGTGACGGAACGTCGTCGTACCGCTGAACCCGTTGGCCGTGCCTGCGGCGGTCTGGGTCCCGATATCCGGCCGCAGGTGATAGACCTCCAGCTCCAGCCCCGTCCCTCCTTGTCAGGGTAGGGCCAGCCGCTCCTTGAGCGCGCGGACGCGGTCGCGGGAGACGGCGAGCTCGGTGCGGCGCGGATCTTTGAGACAGACCAGCAGATGGCCGTCCTCGTCGGGGTGGAGCTCGGCGATCCAGGCGACGTTGACCAGCGTGCTGCGGTGGATGCGGAAGAAGCGCGCCGGGTCGAGGCGCCGCTCGAGCTCGACGATCGTCAGGTCGAGCAGGTGCTCGCTCGTGGCGGTGACGGCGTAGGTCGCGCGCTGCCGGGCGGTCACGTGGGTGACCTGGTCCACGGGGACCAGCTGCACGCGGTCGCGCACGCGCGAGGCGAGATGGTCGAGGAACGTGGAGGCGCGCAGGTGCTGGGCCAGGCGCTCGAGAGCGCTCCGCCAGTCCTCGGCGGTACCGGCCCGGCGCTCGACCAGGCGGTCGAGCGCGCGGTCGAGGCGCTCGCGCTCGATCGGCTTGAGCAGGTAGTCGACGGCGTTCACCTCGAACGCCTGTACGGCGTGCTGGTCGTGCGCGGTGGTGAAGACGATCATCGGTCCGGCCGGCAGGCGCTCCACGACCTGGAATCCCGTGAGGCCCGGCATGTGGATGTCCATGAAGAGGACGTCGACCGCCTGCGCCGCCACCTGCTCGAGCCCGTCCTCGGGATCGGTCGCACGCCCGACGATCTCGACGCGCCCGGTCGCCTCCAGCATCCGCGCCAGGCGCTTGACCGCCAGCGGCTCGTCGTCGATGACGAAGGCACGCAGCCGCTCGACTCCGGTCATCGCGCAGTCGGCAGCGAGAGGGTGACCACCGCGCCCCCGTTGCGCTGGCCGACCGTCAGGCCGGCGGCGGTCCCGAAGCGCGCGGCCAGGCGGCCCTGGACGTTGTCGAGCCCATGGCCGGGACGGATGGCCGCGGTCGTGAATCCCGGCCCGTCGTCCCACACGCGGACGAGGAGCTGAGCGCCTGCCACGTCGGCCTCCACGCGGATGCGCCCGCCCTGGGGTCGCGGCGCGATCGCGTGCTTGACGCTGTTCTCGACCAGCGTCTGGACGGCCAGCGGCGGCACCTCGCAGGCGGCCGCATCGGCCGGGACGTCGAGCACGTACGACAGCCGCTCGCCGAACCGCGTGCGCTCGATCTCCAGGTAGTCGGCGACGATCTTGAGCTCGTGGGCGAGCGGCACCAGGCCGCGCTCCGTCGCGTCGAGCGAGAAGCGCAGCAGGGCGGCCAGGCGCTCCACGGTCCGCTCGGCCTGCGCGGGGTCCTCCTCGATGAGCGCCGAGATCGCGTTGAGCGTGTTGAACATGAAATGGGGCTGCAGCCGCGCCTCCAGCGCGGCCAGCCGCGCTTCCAGCGCCATCTTCCGGGCGCGCTCGTGCTCGAGCTCACGCTCGTGCAGCGCCAGCGTGACGGCGTCGAGGCGCCGGCGCTGCGTCTCGTAGAGCGACATGCTGATGCCGATCGTCAGCGTGATGAGCGCGTTGACGCTCAGGTCGTGGCGGAAGCAGGTCCAGTAAAGTTCCTGGGGGCGCAGGCCGAGGACCGTGATGACCCCGCAGGCGAGCAGGGTGCCGGCCACCGACAGCGTTAGCAACGTCGGGACCAGCAGCGCCCACCGCAGGGCCCCCGCGCACGCCTGAAGACGGGGCCGGAGCCGCTGCATCGTCAGCGTCACCAGCGCCGTCATGCTGCTGGCGTGGATCAGCGCGCTCTGCAGCGTCACCGAGATGTCGACGCCGCCGGCGAGGGCGAAGAGCGCCGTGAAGAGGAGCGCACCCACGGCGCTCACGACCCCGACCCGGAACCAGTGGGTCGACCTCAGCCGGCGGAGCGTCTCGGCGCTGATCATCGGGGCGATCGTATCAGGACGAGCCGGGCGGCGACGAGTCGGGCCCGCGGCGGCCGACGAGCGAGCGCAGCGCGCCGGTGATCAGCAGCGCGACGCCGACAGCGACGGTCGTCCAGTAGCCGGGGATCTGGAGGGTCGCCCGGAGCGCGACGGCCAGGCCGACCAGGGTGACGATCAGTCCGGCGAGCATCAAGCCGTTGCCGGAGCAGCGTCGCGCCATGTCGGATCCTCCCATGGTTCAGCAGCGGACGGGATAGGTCAGCACCAGGCGCTCCGTCGGATACGACGTCGCGCCGTCGAAGCAGCCGACGAGTGCCGCGGCCGGGTCGACGAGGTCGTTCGGTGGTGCCGACCATGCCGATTCGCTGGCCTCGGTCGGCTCGCTCGCCGCGCGCGACGGCGAGAGCGGACAGATGGCAGTACACCGTACGGTAGTCGTGCGGGTCGTGGACGATGACCACGATGAGACCGCAGGCGTCGCCGTTGTCCCGCGCCACGACAACACGACCGTCGGCGGCGGCGAGCACGTCGCTTCCGACGCGACCGGCGATGTCCACGCCGCGATGGGCGCTCAGCCGCGGATAGCCTTCCCCGCCGAGCCAGTCGCCGAAGCCGACCAGCGTGCGCGGGGGCCCGCCTCGCGCGGCCGTCAGCACGCCCACGAGGCGACTGCCGGGCAGGACCACGAGCACGACGGCGGCGATGACGTTGACGGCCACCGGCACCAGCCGCCGGCGCTCGCCGGCGCGACCACGCCGGGCGAGCCGCACGAGCGAGCGCCCGAGCGACAGCGAGAGCAGAGCGGCGCCCACCACGGCGAGCGCCGGGAACACGAAGCGTGGCACCCGCTGCGAAACCCACGGGGAGATGGCGCCCGCGTACACGAGGATCGCGACCGCCAGCCCGAGCGGGGCCGGTGGCACGACCGGCCGTTGTGTGCGCGGAGCCGGCGGCGGCACGACGTCAGAACCTCCAGGTGGTGGTGAACGTGACCCGGTCGTTCCGGTCGAACTCCCCGTAGAGGGTATGCCGCGACCCCTCGAAGATGTCGGCGCCGACCGCGACGGTCACGCTGCCGCTCACCAGCCACTCGAGCCGCGGGCTCACGCGAAAGTCGGCGCGCTCGGCGCCGACGACGAAGAGGACCGTGGGGTTCAGCGTGTTGTCGAGGAATCCCGTCGTCAGGCGCAGCGCCAGCGAGGTCGTCGCCCGGCCCGCGACGCCCGGCTGCGTCAGGTTGCTCGCCGAGCCGGTGAGGAGCCTCTGGCTGAGCTGCAGCGCGGCGTCGATGTCCCAGAACAGCGGGACGTCGACGCCGACCAGGTAGTCGATCGTGTCGCGGCGCACGAGACCGTCGCGATCGAGCGGATCGGTGGTCTCGTAGCGCTTGCCGACGCTGACCGCGACCTCGCTGCGGACGACGACCGGCTCCAGGCTCTTGGCCAGCGTGGCGCCGACGATGTGCAGCCGGGGGTGTATCGGCTCCAGCACGATCACGTCCGGCCGCGGCGCCGGCTGCCGCACGCGGCGCTGGAGCAAGACCGGCGTCTTGTCGGCCTGGTCGTAGTAGATGAGGGAGGCGTCCCAGCCGTTGCGGAGCGCCGACAGCCGGACGCCGCCCTCGCTCCGGTCCAGGCTGAACTCGTCCAGGCCGTCGGGCAGGCGCACCACCGGATTCCGGAAGCGGAACTCAGGCCCGGCGAACTGGAACTCGGCGCCCTGCTTGGGCAGCTTGTTGTGCAGGGTATCCGGCGTCCACACGCCCTCCAGCGTCACGTTGGGGGCGAGGCGATACGTCGCATCCACCGCCCAGATCGGGATCCGCAGCTCGCTGAAGTCGGGCAGCACGAACTCGCGGAAGTCCTTGGGGTTGACGACGTCCGTCACGAACGTGCTGATCGCCTCGCCCCAGACGATCTGCTGGCGGCCGAGCCGGGCGTCGAGGTCCCCGTGCGACAGCGTCAGCAGCGCCTCGCGCAGCATGAGCTCGGTCTTCTGGTCGCGCACGACGTTGGCCGGGTAGCGGTCGGTTGCATCGAAGACGGCGTCGTACCAGCCCCGCGCGGCGACGCGGAGGCTGGCGGCCTGGGAGATCGTGTACTTGCTCTCGAGCCAGCCGACCGTCTTGAGCTTCGACACGTCGCCGGGGTCGTGGAGGCGATAAGCGAACTCTTCGGCGACGCGCCCGCGGACGCGCAGGGCGCTGAGCCAGTCGACCTCACGCTCCGGCTCCTCGGCGGCGGCGCCGGCAGCCAGGCAGCAGAGCGCGAGAGCGGCCGCCACGGGGCGCACGTCAGTCGAGCGACTTCATGTAGTTCTTGTCGAAGTACTTCTCGGGCAGGTCGCGCACGGTGATCTCCCCGTAGTCGAGCACCGACCGCTTGTCCTTGCGGATGGCGTCGACCAGCGTGAGACGTGTGGCCAGCACGCGGCCGGGCGCCAGCTCCTTGAAGGTGTCGAACGTGCCGGTCTTGAGCAGGGTGCCGGTGGCGGCGTAGAACTCGGCCTTGACCGGCCGGCGGCCGTCCTTCGCGACCCAGTACTTGATGGCCGCGTAGGTGACCTCCTTGGTCTTCGCCTTCAGGTCGAGCACGTGACAGGCGACGCCCTCCACCAGGTCCTCGACGACCAGCGTGGCGTCGTAGTCGCCGGTGTAGTCCGCGCGGGCGATGTCGCCGTTGGCCACCTGGCCGACGAGGCGCTGGGAGAACGGAATGCGTACCGGCTTGCCGGCGTCGGGCAGGTAGATCCAGAGGTCACGGCCGAGGGCAAGCAGCGAGCGGCCGACGCTGCGCGGGGGAGCGACGAACTTCACGAACGATCGGCCGGCGCCCTTGACGAAGACTTCGAAGCCGTCGACCGACGGCGCCTTCTTCGCCTCCTGGCTCGTGATCGAGATCTTCCACACGAAGCTCTCGGCGGGCCGCCGAAACCGGTCAGCGTCGGCGACGATGTCCGCCGCCTGGTCCGCGCGCGCCGGCCCGGCGACGCCCAGCAGGAGGGTCACGAGCAGGCCGAGCGCCCAGCCCCACTCCCGGCTGCGCCGGAAGCCACGGACGCCGTACCAGATCGACCACGCGGTGAGCGCGGCCGTGAACGGCATTCCGGTGAGCACGTTGACAGCCACGATGACGTCCACGTCGCGCCACGAGAGCGCGACGAGGCGCAGCGCGCTCCGGAGCAACAGGTAGACGCCCCAGGCGAGCGAGACGCGTGAGAAGACGCGCCGGAACGTCAGCGAGGCTTTCACCGCCGGCGGGAACGGGTACGTCTCCTGGGCGAACACGCCGGCCAGCGGCCGGCCGATGAGGACGGAGACGATGAAGCCGACGCCGTACAGCGCGTTGGCGATGACGCCCGGCAGGAAATAGGCGACGGCACTGCCGGTGGCGAGCCCCGCGGCGGCCTGGGTGAGCGCGATCCCCAGCCCGAGCGCCGCACCCAGACCGCTCCTCGCCTGCCGCCGCTCCCACCCGAAGATGCCCAGCGCCAGCGCCGTGGCCCCGACGATCGCCGCCGTCAGGCCGAGCAATTTCCATCCCGCATAGAACACGAGCACCGGCCCCACCGCATCCCGTGCAAAGCGCGGCCCACTCCCGAGCAGCAGGGTTGAGACCGAGACAATGGCGGGACGTGCCGGCTCAAACATGCCGGAGGGCTTCTACCACGTTCAGGCGGGCCGCGCGCCAGGCCGGGTAGAGCGAGGCCAGCGCGGCGGTGATCAGCGAGAGGCGGAAGGCCTGCAGCAACACCTGCGGCACGATGAAGATCTGGACCAGGAAGCCGCGCGTGGACCCGGGCGGCGGCGGCAGCTGGATGCCGATGGCGGACACCACGCGAGCGAGCACGACGCCGAGCACGACGCCGACCAGGCCGCCCAGCGCTCCGAGAGCCACGCCCTCCAGCACGAACATCGAGACGACGCCGCGCCGCCGCGTGCCCAGCGCCATGACCGTGCCGATCTCGCGGGTGCGCTCGAAGATGGCCATCGTCATCGTGTTGGTGATGCCGAACACGACCATGATCGAGACGATCAGCGTGAGGACCGCGAAGATCCGCCCGAACAGCTCGCGGACCTGGTGATAGCGTAGCGCCAGGTCGTCCCAGGTCCGGATCTCGAGGTCGAGCCCGCGCTCGCGGATGAGCCGCTCGAGGTCGGCGCGGACCGGGCCGGTGTTCTCGGTGGCGTCCAGCAGCAGGACGATCGACTGCACCTCGCCGTGCTCGATCGCCCCGGCCTTGGTCGTCGACAGGAGCGTGAGGTCGTCACCCGGCTTCACGCCGAACGCTCGGGCGAGCCCGACGCCGAGCGTGATGCCCCGCGGATCGCGCGTCGCGAGCTCCTTGCCCTCGACGATCACCGCCAGCGACGAGAGGTCGGTCTCGCCCTCCGGCTGCACGCCGGTGCCGACGAACGACGTGGTCGTGTCGCCGGTCGACACGAGCCCGGAGAAGCCGAGGCGCGCGGTGACGGCGCGCACGTGTGGCAGCGTGACGAGGTCCCGGCGGAGCGCGGCGTAGTCGGCGATCAGGTAGTCGTAAGGCGCCAGGTTGCCCTTCTCCGAGTAGCCCGTGCGGTAGAGCTGGATGTGGCCGAGCTGGCTGCGGATCGTCGACTCGCGCACGCCCCAGTAGATCGCGTTCACGAAGCCGCCGAAGACGATGATGGCGGCGGCGCCGAAGCCCATGGCGGCCACCGTGATGAGCGTGCGCCGCCGGTTGCGGAAGACGTTTCGGAGGGCGAGCTTCAGGTAGAGGCCCATCGCCTAGAGCCCCCGCAGCTCGCGCTCGATCGCCGCCGCCTCCGGCGCCGCCGGATAGAGCCGCTTGCCCTTCTCCCAGACGGCGCGCGCCTCGGCCGGGCGGCCGGCCCTCTTCTGGGCGAGCCCGAGATTCAGATAGACCACCGGCATGACGCCGTCGGGGACCGCCTGCGGGCGCGCGTCCTTCATGCTCACGGCCGTGCTCAGGTCCTTGACGGCGACCTCCGTCTTGCGGAAGAGCTCGGGGACGCGGGCGGCGGTGGTGCCGCGCACGACGTAGACGACGAAGGCGTCGGGAAAGCGCTCGACTGCCTCGTCGAGCGTGTCGAAGCCTCGCTTCACCCAGCCGGCGCCCTCGATGGCGGGGACGCGGCCGCCCTTGCGTACCTGCGCGCTGCCGAGCCAGGCCAGCGCCGCCGGGTTCTTCGCGTCGGCGGTCACGGCGCGCTCGAACAGCGCCACGGCGTCGTCGATCCGGTCGGCATCGAGCGCCTGGCGACCCTGGGCGACGAGATCGAGCGTCTGGGGCTCGATCGAGTCCGGCCGCCAGATGCCGAGAAAGAGCACCACCGCCAGCGCGGCGGCGAGGCGTCGGTGGCTGGTCATGCCTGCACCCTCCCATCGGAGATCTGGACCACGCGGTCGGCGGCCGCCATGATCCGCGGGTCGTGGGTGGAGAAGACGAACGTCGTGCCGCGCTCGCGGTTGAGTCGGCGCATGAGGTCGACGATCTCGCGGCCGGTCGCGCTGTCGAGGTTGGCGGTCGGCTCGTCGGCGAGGACGAGCGCCGGCTCGGTGACCAGCGCCCGGGCGATGGCCACGCGCTGCTGCTGCCCGCCCGACAGCTCGGGCGGGCGGTGCCGCGCGCGCTCGGCGAGGCCGACCTGCTCGAGCGCCCGGCGGACCCTCGGACCGATCTCCCCGCCGCGCCGATGGATCAGCAGCGGGTACTCGACGTTCTCCCAGGCGGTCAGCACCGGGATCAGGTTGAACGTCTGGAAGATGAAGCCCAGCTTGCGGGCGCGCAGGTCGGCGCGGCGGGTCGACGACAGCCGCGCCACCGGCTCGCCGTCGATCGCGATCTCGCCGCTGGTCGGCGTGTCGAGACAGCCGATCAGGTTCAGCAGGGTCGTCTTGCCGCTCCCCGAGGGCCCGGCCACCGCCATGAACTCGCCGGCGTGGACGGTGAGAGAGACCTCCGCGAGGGCGGTCACGGTCTGCGTCCCCAGCCGGTATGTCTTGGTCAGGTCCTTCACGGCGACGACGTCGCTCACGGGTGCGCCTCCCGGGTTGCGAATCTCGTGGCAGGATAGGCTGCCGCCCACCCGCCGGGGAGCGAATCGGACGAAGGGTCGAAAAGCGGGGATGAACGGCCAAAAACGCCCGACGAGGGCCCGACGAGGGTTAGAATGGCGGCCTGAGGAGGCCGCTCGATGCGCACGTACTACGACATTCGACTGAACGACCGCACGGTCGCCCGGCGCGAGCTCCACGGCGAGGCCGTGGTGAAAGCCGGACGGTACCTGATCGCCAGGACGCTGCTCGACCTCGGCGCGGCCACCGTCGATCCGCTCTCGCCGGCCAACCCGCTCATCTTCTCGGCCGGCCCGTTCGCCGGGACCAGCTTCTCCAACGCCAACCGCACCAGCGTCGGCTGCAAGAGTCCGCTGACCGGCGGCGTCAAGGAGGCCAACGGCGGCGGCACGTTCGCCTACGCGCTCGGTCAGCTGAAGATCGCCGGCTTCACGCTGCTCGACGCCTCCCGGGAGTGGGTGGTGCTGCACTTCCGGAAGGACGGCGGGCTCGACTTCGACGACGCCACGCCCTACCTCGGCAAGGGCAACTTCGAGGCGGCCACGCTGCTGAAGGCGCGCTACGGCAAGAAGATCGGGTTCGCGCTCTGCGGCCCGGTGGGGGAGTATCAGGGGCTGATCGCCGGCATCGCGTTCACCGACAAGGACGGCCGGCCCTCGCGGCTCTCGGCGCGCGGCGGCGTCGGCGCGGTCATGGGCAGCAAGCGGGTGAAGGCGGTGGTCGTCGATCTCGACAAGATCCCGCCGTTCGAGGATCCCAAGAAGGTGAACGCCGCCATCAAGGACTATTCGAAGATGCTGCTGGCCGACGGCATCGTGCAGAACTTCTACCAGAAGCTCGGCACGGCCGGCATGGCCGACGTCCAGAACATGATGGGGGGCCTGCCGGTGCGCAACTTCAGCGCCGGCCAGCTCGCGGACGTGAAGGCCGGCGAGAAGTTCAAGATGGGCGCCGACTACATCGCGCCGATGAACACCGCGCGCGGCGGCGAGCAGACGCACGCCTGCATGCCCGGCTGTGTCATCCAGTGCAGCAACGTCTACGCCGACGCCTCCGGCAAGGAGGTCGTGTCGCCGGTGGAGTACGAGACGCTCGGGCTGCTCGGCTCCAACTGCGGGCTGACCGACCCCGACGACCTGGCCCAGCTCAACTTCGTCGCCAATGACCTGGGCGTGGACACGATCGAGCTCGGCGGCATGCTCGGCGTCCTCATGGAAGCCGGCCTCGGCGTGTTCGGCGACGTGAAGTTCATGACCGACTGCCTGGCCGAGATCCGCCGCGGCACCGAGCAGGGCCGCCGGTGGGCGCAGGGCACGGCGCGCGTGGGCGAGCATTACCAGGTCCGCCGGGTGCCCGTCATCAAGAAGCAGGCGATCAGCGCCTACGACCCCCGGGTGGTCGAGGCGACCGGCATCTCGATGATGACCACTGCGCAGGGCGCCGATCACACCACCGGCAACCTGCCGCGCCTCAACACCCGGGAGATGGACACCGAGACGCTGCTCAAGCAGAGCCTCGGCGCCCAGACGATGTGCGCGGCCACCGACTCGCTGGGCCTCTGCATCTTCGGCCGCAGCGTGACCGAGCCGAACACCCAGTTCATCGTCGACGCGCTCAACGCCGCCTGCGGCACGACCTACACGAAGGACTTCTTCGTCGAGCTTGGCCAGGAGACGCTCAAGCTCGAGCGGGAGTTCAACCGCCGGGCCGGCTTCACCGAGCGGGACGACGAGCTGCCCGAGTTCTTCTATCGCGAGGCGCTGGCGCCGACCAACCGGGTGGCGCGGTTCCACGCCGCCGACGTGCACCGCATCTACGACGCGCTGCCGTCCTGAGCGGCGCCCCGAGGCGGACACCATGAAGGTCGGCTTCATCGGGCTCGGCATCATGGGCGCGAGCATGGCGTCCAACGTCCAGCAGCGCGGCCACCAGCTCGTGGTGCACGACCTCCGCCCGGAGGCGGCCAAGCCGCACGTGGCCGCCGGCGCCACGTGGGCGGACACGCCGCGCCGGGTCGCCGAAGCGGTCGACGTGGTGCTCACCTCGCTGCCGGGGCCGCCGGAGGTGGAAGCCGTTGCGCTGGGGCCGAACGGGCTGCTGGAAGGCCTCAGCGCCGGCAAGGCGTACGTCGACCTTTCGACCAACTCGCCGACCCTGATGCGCCGCATCCACGAGGAGTTCGCCAAGCGCGGCATCCACGTGCTCGACGCGCCGGTCAGCGGCGGCCCGCGCGGGGCCAGGTCGCGTCGGCTGGCCGTCTGGGTGGGCGGCGACGAGAACGTCTTCGCCAAGTACAAGCCCGTGCTCGATGCCATGGGCGACCAGGTGATCCGGGTCGGCCCGATCGGAAGCGGCTCCATCGCCAAGCTCGTGCACAACTGCACGTCGTTCGCCGTGCAGACGGTGCTGGCCGAGGTGTTCACGCTCGGCGTGAAGGCCGGCGTGGAGCCGGCCGCGCTGTGGCAGGCGGTGCGCTACGGCGCCACCGGCCGTCAGCGCACGTTCGATCGCCTGGCCGACGGCTTCCTGCCGGCGAGGTACGATCCGGCCAACTTCGCCCTGCGCCTGGCCCACAAGGACGTGACGCTGGCCACGGCGCTCGGCCGCGAGCACAAGGTGCCGATGCGCATGGCCAACCTCGTGCTCGAAGAGATGACCGAGGCGCTGAACCGCGGCTGGGGCGAGCGCGACTCGCGCTCGCCGATGCTCCTGCAGCAGGAGCGCGCCGGCGTCGAGGTCCGGGTCGACGACGCCCGCATCAAGGACATCCTCGACCGCGACCCGCCGTTCACCGGTTAGCGCCGGGGACCCGCTCATGACCCTGCATCGGCTGTTGCCGCTCCTGGCCCTGGTGCTGAACCTCGTGCTGCTCGGCAGCGCGCTGGCGCCCGATCGGCGCAGCGCGCGGAGCCGCGTGTTCGCCTGCTTCGTGGCCGCGCTGGCGATCTGGAATCTCGGTGTGCTCGGTCTTCGCTCGACCGCGTCGCCCGAGACGGCGCTGCTGTGGGAGCGGTTCCTTCACATCGGCGTGATCGCGCTGCCGGCGCTCTTCTACCACTACGTCGTCGTGTTCCTCGACCGGCGCCCGGATGGCATGCTGGTGGCGGGCTACGTCATCGGCGCGATGTTCTGGCTGGCCAGCGTGACGCCGGCGTTCTTCGACGGTGTCACGCCGACGGTCTGGGGCTTCATGCCGGTCGCCGGTCCCGTCTACCCGCT
>VBPC01000036.1 GCA_005887895.1 Candidatus Rokuibacteriota bacterium | reverse complement strand
CGGCACTGCCCGGACGACGTGCCGTGGCATCGCGTGGTGAACGCGCAGGGCGGCATCAGCCGGCGGCGGCAGGGCAGTGGAATGCTGACGCAGCGGATCCGCCTCGAGCAGGAAGGCGTGCCGCTGCGCCGCGGTCGCGTGCCGCTCACGCGCTATCGCTGGGACAGTGGTCGCACTCCGCGCGAGCCGGGCGGCCGACGGGAACGCTCGTCGCGCCCCGCGCGCCCGCGCGCACGAGGGGGTGCGGGAGAAGCGGAATGGGTCCCCCGCCTATAAAGGAGACGCGCGATGCGCCTGGCACTGAGTCTGAATTACTCGGGCGCGGCCGTGTCGCTCGACATGGCAAAGATCCTCGAGGCCGAGCGCCTCGGCTACGCCTCGGTGTGGACAGCCGAGGCCTACGGCTCCGACGCGGTCGTGCCGGCCGCCTGGATCGCCGCCCGCACCGAGCGGATGGACGTCGGCACCGCCATCATGCAGATTCCCGCGCGCACCCCCGCCATGACCGCCATGACGGCGATGACTCTTGACGCGCTGTCGGGCGGGCGCTTTCGCCTGGGCCTCGGCGTGTCGGGACCTCAGGTGGTCGAGGGCTGGCACGGCCAGCCGTTCGGCAAGCCGCTGGCGAAGACGCGCGAATACGTCGAGATCGTGCGCGCGATCCTGCGCCGCGAGAAGCCGGTCGAGTTCCGCGGCGAGTACTACCAGATCCCGTACGCTGGGGCGAACGCGACGGGGCTCGGCAAGCCGCTGCGCTCGATCCTGCACGGCCGCGCCGACCTGCCGATCTATCTCGCCGCCGTCGGCCCCAAGAACGTCGCCCTGGCGGCCGAGATCGCCCAGGGCTGGATCCCGGTGTTCTACTCGGCCCGCCGGCGCGCGATGTTCCGGGAGTGGCTGGACGACGGCTTCCGGGCCGGTGGTCGCAGCGGGACGGCCGCCGAGCGGAGCTTCGACATCATGCCGATGGTCTCCGTCGTCGTCGGCGACGACGTGGCGGCCTGTCGCGCAGCGGTGAAGCCGCGCCTGGCGCTCTACGTGGGCGGCATGGGCGCCCGGGGCCGGAACTTCTACAACGACATCGCCTGCCGTTACGGCTACGATGACGCGGCCAAGCGCATCCAGGACCTGTTCCTGGCCGGCCGGCGGGACGAGGCGGCCGTGTCGGGGCCCCCAATCAGGAAGACGAGCGCCACGGCTTGGCCGGGGCGCGACGAACGTTGGGGGATTGGGGGCCATGTCGGGGCCCCCAATCAGGAAGACGAGCGCCACGGCTTGGCCGGGGCGCGACGAACGTTGGGGGGTTGGGGGCCATGTCGGGGCCCCCAATCAGGAAGACGAGCGCCACGGCTTGGCCGGGGCGCGACGAACGTTGGGGGGTTGGGGGCCATGTCGGGGCCCCCAATATCAATAGGAGAGCGCACATGCGGTTGAAGGACAAGGTCGCGATCGTGACGGGGGCAGCGTCGGGCATCGGCGCGGCGACGGCGCTGGCGATGGCGCGCGAGGGCGCGCACGTGCTGGTCGTCGACGTCAACGAGGCGGGCGCGAAGGCAACCGTCGAGCAGATCGAGAAGGCGGGCGGGCAGGCGGCGGCGGCCCGGGCCGACGTGACGCGCGCGGCCGACAACCAGGCCGTGGTCGAGCGCGCGACCGCGCAGTGGGGCCGGCTCGACGTCTTCTACGCCAACGCCGGCGTCCCGCAGTGGAAGATGGACCTGGAGGACGTCGACGAGAAGACGTTCGACCAGATCTTCAGCGTGAACGTCAAGGGCGTGTGGCTCGGCGCGAAGTACGCGCTGCCGGTCATGAAGCGCCAGCGGCGCGGCCTCTTCCTGATCACCGCGTCCACGGCGGCGATCCGCCCGCGGCCCGGCGGCCAGACGTATGCCGCCTCCAAGGGCGCCGTCGTCACACTGACCAAGGCGCTGGCGCTGGAGGCGGCGCCGCACGGCGTGCGGGTCGTCGCCATCGCGCCGGTGGCCACTCACACGCCCATGCTGCCGACCTTCATGAGCAAGAAGGAGGTCGACGCCGAGAGCCTCGCCCAGTATGTCGCCACCGTCCCGCTAGGTCGTCTGAACCAGCCGCAGGACATCGCCGAGACGGCCGTCTTTCTCGCCTCCGACGCGGCGGCGATGATCACGGGCTCCTGCATCGAGGTCGACGGCGGGCGCTGCATTTGAAGGTCGTCCCGCTCGCGGCCGATTCGCTCGGCGTGCGGTCGATGGCGACGTACGTCGAGGCCGGCGCCACCGGCCTCCTGCTCGACCCGGGCGCCACGCTGGCGCCCTCCCGCTACGGGCTGCCGCCGAGTGCGGAGGAGTGGGAGGCGCTCAAGCGCGCCAACGACCGCATCTCGGCCTACGCGGCGCGGGCGCAGTACGTCTTCGTCAGCCACTATCACGAGGACCATTTCCGCTCCGACCCCGCGACCTACACCGGCCGCGTCGTGCTGGCCAAGGATCCGCGGCGGATGGTGAGCGGCGTGCAGGCGCGTCGCGCTCACGAGCTCTGGAGCGCGCTGGAGAAACCGGCGCGCATTCAGGCCGCCGACAGCCTCGTGCTGACCACGCCCGACCTCGACCTGCACGTGTCGCCTCCGCTGCCGCACGGGGTCGAGGGCACCCCGCTTGGCTACGTCGTTGCGCTCGTCGTGGCGGATCGTCGCGAGCACGAGCGGTTCGTGTTCGCCTCCGACGTGCAGGGCCCGCTGTCGGCGGTGGCGGCGGCCTGGATCATCCAGCAACGACCGACCACGCTCTACCTGTCGGGCCCGCCGTCGTACGTCGAGCGCGAGGTGGGCGCGGCGGCCATCCAGCGCGCGATCGACAACCTGCAGCGCGTCCTCGACACGACCGGCTGCCGCGTGATCATGGATCACCACGCCCTGCGTGACCCCCGCTTCTCCACCCGCTTCCAGCGCCTGTGGGAGAGCGGACGCGTCGTCACCGCGGCCGGCCACCTGGGACTCACCGCTCAGCCCCTCGAGGCGGGGCGTGACCGCCTGTGGGCGGGCGTGCGCAAGCCACCGGCCCGGGTGCCGTGGGCGTCGCGTGCTACGATGACGCGCGACACACGCCATTCGGCGAAAGGGGGAACCCCGTCGTGAGTACCGAGAAGACGCTGAACGTAGGCGACTCCGCGCCCGACTTCACGCTGAAGACGATCGGGCTCAAGGAGATCAGCCTGCACGACTACAAGGGCAAGAACGTCGTCCTGCTGTTCTACCCGCTCGACTGGACGCCGGGCTGAAGCAAATGCATGCCCGCCTTCGACAAGCGCATCCGCGACTTCGAGGCGGCCAATACCCAGGTGCTGGGTATCTCGACGGACAGCCCGTTCAGCCACGAGAACTGGGCCAAGTCGGTCGGCATCAGCAACTACCCACTGCTGTCGGACGTCCACCGCAGCGCCGCCAAGGACTACGGCGTGTACTGGTCGGACTGGAACGCCAACAACCGTGCCACGTTCGTCCTCGACAAGACCGGCAAGGTGCGGTTCATCGAGCGCTACGGCAAGGGGGAGCTTCCCGAGCCCGACAAGATCCTCGCCGAGGTGAAAAAACTCTAACCGCGTAACGAGGGCTGCCACGGCTTCGCCGGGGCGGCCCGAGCGATTGGGGGTCTGGGGGCCATGTCGAGGCCCCCAGTTTCAATCGAGAGGTCTGGGGGCCACGTCGAGGCCCCCAGTTTCAATCACCGACTGTCGGCGGCCGGCCGGCCATCCGCCGCCCCCATCTTGGTCGTCGTAAGCGCCACGCCGGCGAGGACCAGCAGCGTCCCCACCACTTCCCAGATGCCGATGGGCTCGTGCAGCAGCGCGGCCGCCAGTGCGACGCCCACGATCGGCGTGACGTTCATGAACACCGCCGCCCGGCTGGCGCCGACACGGTCGACCGCGCGATACCACCAGATGTGCGCGACGGCGCCGAGGAGCGCGTGGTAGACCACGACGATCCACGCGCGCGTGGAGGTCAGCACCGGCCGCGGGAACAGCGGCGCCGTGAGCACGGCCTCGGCCACGAGGATGCAGGTGCCGGCGACGTACGCCGCGGTGGTGGTGAGCGCCGGCGAGTGGGTGGAGACCACGCGCTTGCCGTACACCGTGTAGGTCATCCACGCGACCAGCCCCGCCAGCGTGATGAAGTCGCCGGACCTCAGGTCTTCGAGGCGCAGCGCCCACAACCGACCGTCGGTGACGACGACCAGCACGCCGAGCGCCGAGACCGCCACGCCGGCCTGCTGGCGCCGGCGCAGCCGCTCGCCGAGATAGGCGCGGGCGCCGAGCGCCACCAGCACCGGGGTGGCCGCCTGCAAGATGGCCGCGTTGGCGGCCGTCGTGTAGGCGTAGCCGACGTAGGAGAGCTGCGTCGACAGGACCAGGCCGCACACACCGAGCACGACGAAGGCGCGGATGCTGCCGGGACCGAGGCCGCGTATGGTCTCGGCGCCCGAGCGCAACAGCAGCACGACCAGGAACGTCGAGGCGATGACGGCGCGGAGGGCGGTGAGGAAGACCGGCGGAAAATCCTGCACGGCCAGCTTGCCGGTGGCCGGGAACGTGCCCCATAGCGTCGCGATCAGCAACAGCGCCGCGTACGCGCGTGTTTGACTGAGTGCGGGCACCTGCCTATCATAGCCCGCGCGTCGCTCCTCGACGGACCCGCATGGCCGATCACGTCCTCGAAGCCCGCATCTGGCTGGCGCGGCCGCGCGCCGAGATCTTCGCCGTCTTCGCCGATCCGCGCAATCTCGCGTGGCTCACGCCGCGACGCTTCCGGGTGCGGCTGCTGACGCCGGTCACGCAGCTGGCGGCCGGCGCGGTGCTCGACTTCCGCGTGGCCTGGCTGGGCATCCCGCTGCGCTGGCGCAGCTACATCCGCGAGTACGATCCGCCCTACCGCTTCGTCGACGTGCAGGTGCGCGGCCCGTTGGCGCGGTGGGAGCACCGGCACCTCTTCCTCGAGGAGGGCGGCGGCACCTGGGTCGAGGACCGGGTGACGTACGGCCTGCCGTTCGGGGGCCTCGGCCGTCTCGCGCACGCGGCCCTCGTGCACCGCCAGCTACGGGCGCTGTGGGCCTACCGCCAGCGACGGCTCGGCGAGCTGGTGACGCGCGCGGGCGTCACGACCGCCTGAAGATGTCCCGCGCGCCCGACGAGCTCGGCGCGCACATGTCGATCGCCGGGGGGCTGCCGCTGGCGCTCGAGCGCGGCCAGGCGCTCGGCTGTCACGCCGTCCAGATCTTCCTCAAGAACCAGCGCCAGTGGGCGGCGCGGCCGCTGGGCGACGACGAGGCCCGGGCGTTTCGCGCCGCGCGCCGGGCCAGCGGCATCGCGGCCGTGTTCGCCCACGCGAGCTATCTCATCAACCTGGCAACCCCGGAGCCGACGGCCTGGCGCCAGGCCGTCGATGCGTTCACCGACGAGCTCGAGCGCGGCGAGGCGCTGGGGCTCGGCTGCGTGGTGATTCACCCGGGATCGCATCTGGGCGCCGGCGTCGAGTGGGGGCTGGGGCGCGTGGCGGACGCGGTGAGGGAAGCGCTGCGCCGCACGCGCGGCTATCGGGTGCGCATCGCGCTGGAGAACACCGCCGGCGCCGGCGGCGGGCTCGGCCGGACGCTGGGCGAGCTGGGCGCGCTGCTGGACCGCGCCGAGCGCCCGCGCCGGCTCGGCGTGTGCCTCGACACCTGCCATCTGTTCGCCGCCGGCTACGACGTGCGGACGGCGATCGGCTACGAGGCGGCGATCGCCGAGTGCGCGCAGGCCGTCGGGCTCGAGCGCGTGCTCGCGTTCCATCTGAACGACGCCAAGGCGCCGCTCGGCTCCGGCCTCGATCGCCACGAGCACATCGGCCGCGGCGAGCTGGGCCTGGCGCCGTTCCGCTCGCTCCTCAACGACCGGCGGCTCGCCGCGGTGCCGAAGGTGCTGGAGACGCCCAAGGAGCCGGAGCCGGTGGCCGACCGCCGCAACCTCGCCACGCTGCGCCGTCTGCGCCGCGCATAGCGAAACGCATCGACGAGACCCGCCACGGCTCCGCCGGGGCGGGGCGAGAGCAATGGGGGTATGGGGGCCATTCGGGGCCCCCTTAACGAAAGGACGTGACGCCCACGCGGCGGCAGATCGCACGCACCGGACAGGTCGAGCACTTCGGCGAGATCGGTGCGCAGACGTTCTGGCCGAAGGCGACCAGCAGGTCGTTGTAGCCGATCCAGAACCGCCGCGGCAGCCGGGCCCGCAGCGCCATCTCGGTCTCCTCCGGGGTGCGCGTGCGCACGTAGCCCAGGCGATTGGAGATCCGGTGGACGTGCGTGTCCACGCAGATGCCGGGCTTGCCGAAGCCCATGGTGACGACCAGGTTGGCGGTCTTGCGGCCGACCCCGTTGAGCGTCAGGAGGTCGTCGATCGTGTCGGGCACCCGGCCCCCGAAGCGCTCGAGCAGGTCGCGACAGATGCCGAGAATCACGCGGGCTTTCGTGCGATAGAAGCCGACCGGATAGATCAGCTTCGCGATGCGCGCCGCCGGCAGGCGCCGCATGGTCTCCGGCGTCGCCGCCACCGCGAACAGGCGCGCCGCGGCCGGGCCGGTCGTCGTGTCCTGAGTGCGCAGCGACAGGATGCAGGCGATGAGCACGCGGAACGGGTCGCCGCTGGTGTCGGCCACCTCGGCCAGCGCCGTCGGATTCCAGGCAGACCGCGTGCGCCGCAGCCGCCGGATGACCTCGGCGATCGCTACTTGCCCTTGATCGACTCGAGCAGCTCGCGTGCCCGTGGCAGGTCCTTGACGGTCCAGTCGGCGATGTTGTTGGGCTGGCGCTCGTCGATCACGCGCTGCAGCTCGCGACGGGCGTCGGAGTGGCGGCCGGCGGCGATCAGCACGCGGGCGAGGTCGACGCGGGCCACCGTGAAGTGGGGATCGATCTCGAGCGCCTTGCGGAACTGCTGCTCCGCCTTCTCGCGGTCCCCGCCGGCGATGCGCGGCACCTCGAAGAACACGTTGCCGGACAGGGCGAGGGCGCGGAGGTTGCGCGGGTCGAGCGCGAGCGTGGCGTCGACCTCCTCCCGTACGGTCGGCAGCAGGAACAGCGAGCGCATGATGCCCTTGGTCTGCCCCCACCGGCCGGTGTTGATCCCGTACCACACGTGAGCCTCGGGATCCCTGGGCGCCAGCTCCACCGCGCGCTTGCCGATCTCCCGTCCCTTGTCGTAGGCGGCCAGCTTGTCGTCGGCGGTCGTCGCGCGCACTTCGCCGACGAGGAAGTAGACGTAGGACAGCGTCACCAGCGTGTCCGGGTGCCGCTCGCGGGCGAGCGCCGCCTCCAGCAGGTCGCGAGCGCGGTCGATGGTGGTCGGATCCTCGTGATAGCGCGCGACCAGCGCGCGCGCCTGCTCGGCCGGCGTCTCGGCGACGGCCAGCAGCGGAGCGAGGGCGAGAGCAGCGAGCGAGGCGAGCGCCAGGCGTCCGAGCGCGAGCGACACGCGAGCGAGCATCGCGCCCACTCTACCACTCAATTGACAGGCCGGCGGCCGTCGTCGATGCTCGACGCCGTGCTGGCGCTCGGCGTGCAGACCTGGTCCACCGACGTCGCCGCGGTGGATCGCTTCTGGCGGGCGGCCGACGCCCTCGGCTACGCGCGCATCACGTACGGCGACGGCCTGTGGGACTTCACCCACGACGGCTGGACGATGCTGGGCGCGCTGGCGGCAGTGACGCGGCGGGCCCGCATCGGCCCCGCGGTGACGTACGCGTTCGATCCGGCCGCTCATCATCCGTCCTGGCTCGCCAAGCGGGCCGTCGCGGTCGACCATCTCTCCGGCGGACGCCTGGATCTGCGCGTGGCGATCGGCGCCGAGGACGCGGCGGCGCGAGCGGCCTGGGAGCGCCACGGCATCCGCTATCCGTCGGGCGAAGCGCGGGTGGCGGCCGTCGGCGAGGCGCTCGCGATCGTGCGCGCGCTGTGGCGCGGCGAGAGCGTGAGCACCGACGGGCCCGTCTTTCGCCTGCGCGCCGCGCGGCTGGCGCCGGCCCCGCTCCAGCGCCCGGGCCCGCCGCTGTGGATCGCCGCCATGCGGCCGCGCGCGCTCGCGCTCGTCGCCCGGCTCGCCGACGGCTGGGAGGCCTCGTACGTGACGCCCCAGGAGTTCGCCGTGCTCTCGGCGCGCCTCGACGGCCTGCTCGAGCGCGGCGGCCGCCGGCCGCGCGACGTGCGGCGCTCGGTCGAGCTGGACGTCGCGGTGGTGGAGTCCGGCGGCGAGCGGGAATGGTGGACACGCCGCTTCTGCGCGGAGCGCGCGCTCGGCCCCGGTGACCCGTTGCTGCGGACGGCCCTGATCGGCGACGCCGGCGCGGTCGTCGCGCGCCTCGTCGAGTACGAGACCGCCGGCGCGACGGATCTGATGCTCGGCTTCGTCGACTTCCCGGCGACGACGATGCTCGAGCGCCTGGCGGCCGCGACACTCAGACCGGAGTCGGCGCGTGACCGGTGAGCTCGAGCAGCGCGCGCAGACGATCGGCGGCGGCCGCCGGCGGCTCGTGGGCAATCGACTCGGCGGCGGCCAGCAGCAGCCACGCGCGCGTGGCGGGGTCGGCGGCGACGGCGCCGCGGGCGGGAGCCCGGATCAACCGCTCCTCGAGCGCGAGCCGCACCTGCTCGCGCGCCCACGCCAGCGCCAGCGCCGCGGTCTTGTCGTTCCGTCCGCGCAGCCACGCCTGGGCGAGGGCGCGCGGCAGCGGCGCGTCGGGCCCGTGGGCGCCGCCGAGCCGGCCCACGACGTCGGCGAGCGTCGCCTCGGCCGGCAGCTCGGTCAGCTCGCGGGCGAGCGCGAGCAGACGCGCCTCCGCCTCGATGGCCTGGCCGGCGCGACGCGCCGGCGGCAACGGGCGCGGGGACGTCTGCAGAGCACATCCACACGTTCCAGAGGCCGGTGACGCAGCGCGGCCTGGCCTGGACCGTCGAGGCCTGGGGTGAGGAACGCGAGGGGGGCCGCTGGGAAGGCTGGATCGTGTTCGGTCCGGCCGACGGCGGGCCGCTGCTCGCCACCGGCCGGGAGACGACCCAGAGCAATCGCGCCGCGCTGGGGTACTGGGCCCGGGGCCTCGAGGAGATCTATCTCGAAGGCGCGTTGGCGCGAGCCGTGAGCCGCGCCGCCTGAGCGCGCGACCCGTCACTCGTATCGCAGCGCTTCGATGGGATCGAGGCGGGCGGCCTTGCGGGCGGGATAGAAGCCGAAGAACACGCCGACGGCGGCCGCGAAGCCGAATGCCAGCGCGATGGCCGCCGGCGCCACCAGCGTGCGCCATTCCGCGAAGTAGCTGAGCGCCTCGGCGCCGCCGAGCCCGGCGGCGATCCCCACCAGGCCGCCGATGAGCGAGAGCGTGACGGCCTCGATCAGGAACTGCCCGAGGATATCGCGGCCGCGCGCGCCGACCGCCATGCGCAGACCGATCTCGCGGGTCCGCTCGGTCACCGAGACCAGCATGATGTTCATGATGCCGATGCCGCCGACCAGCAGCGAGACCGAGGCGATCGCGGCGAGGAGATAGGTCATCACCTTGGAGGACTCCTCCTGCGTCTGCAGCACCTCCGAGAGGTTGCGCACCCAGAAGTCGTCGTCCTGGTAGGGCTGCAGGCGATGGCGCTGTCGCAGCAGCTCGCGGATCTGGTTCTCGGCCTCGCCCATGTCCTCGCCGGGGCGGATCTTGATCGAGATCGACCCGACGGCGCGCGGGTTGGAGTTGCTCTTGCCGAGCACCTTCTTCTTGGCGCTCGACATCGGGATCAGGATGATGTCGTCCTGGTCCTGGCCGTACGAGTTCTGGCCCTTGCGGTCGAGGAGGCCGACCACCGTGAACGGCACCTTCTTGATCCGGATGATCTGCCCGAGCGGATCGGCGTCGCCGAACAGGTTGAACGCGGTCGTCTGGCCGACCAGGGCGACCTTGCCGGCACCGTCGTTGTCCTCGGGGCTGATCGGCCGGCCGTCGATGACCGCCCAGTCGCGCGCCTCGAAGTAGTCGGGCGTCACGCCCTGGATCGCCGTGGACCAGTTGAGATTGCCGAACACGACCTGGGTGTTGCCGCGCACCATCGGCGCCGACACCTGGACGGCGGGGATCTCGCGCGCGATGGCGGCCGAGTCGTCCTCGGTGATGGTGAGCTGCGAGCCGGTGCCCATGCGCAGGCCGCTGGAGGTCACCGACCCCGAGAGCACGATGATCAGGTTCGAGCCGAGGCTCTGGATCTGCTCGGCCACCCGGGCCTGCGCTCCGGCGCCGACCGCGACCATGGTGATGACCGCGCCGACGCCGATGATGATGCCGAGCATCGTCAGCGCGCTGCGCAGCTTGTTGACGCGCAGCGAGCGCAGGGCGATCCGGATCGACTGCAGCGCGGCCGTCACGCGAGGGCCTCCTCGTCGGCCGGCAGCGCCGCCAGGGCGGTGGCGGCGTCGAGCGGGGCCCCCCGTTGCTCGTCGCTGAGCAGCCGGCCGTCGCGGAAGGCGAGCACGCGGCCGGCGTAGGCCGCGATGTCCGGCTCGTGGGTGACGAGCACGATCGTGAGACCCGCCCGGTTCAGCCGCTGCAGCAGGGCGAGGATCTCGACGCTCGTCCGCGTGTCGAGGTTGCCGGTCGGTTCGTCGGCCAGGATGACCGAGGGCTCGTTGACGAGCGAGCGGGCGATGGCGACGCGCTGCTGCTGGCCGCCTGACAGCTGGCTCGGGTGGTGGTGCCCGCGATCGGCGAGCCCGACGGCGGCCAGCCGCTCGCGGGCGCGCCCACGGCGCTCGCGCGCCGGCAGGCCGGAGTAGAGCAGGGGCAGCTCGACGTTTTCCAGCGCGCTGGTTCGTGGCAGGAGGTTGAACATCTGGAACACGAAGCCGATCTTCGCGTTGCGCATGCGGGCCAGCTCGTCGCGCCCGAAGCCGGCGACGTCGCGGCCGTCGAGCCAGTAGCGGCCGGCGGTCGGGGTGTCGAGGCAGCCGAGCAGGTTCATGAACGTCGACTTGCCGGAGCCGGAGGGCCCCATGACGGCGACGAACTCGCCGGGATCGATCGCCACCGAGACCCCGCGCAAGGCGTGCACCACGTGGGGCCCGAGCACGTAGTCCTTTGTGAGCCCCTCGGTCGCGATGATCGCGTGGGAGTCCACCGCCGTCCTGCCTAGAGCCGCAGGCGCGGGGAGCTTCCGCCGCTGCCGCTCCCGGAACGGTTCTGGGCGCCGCCGGCCAGGCCCACCGCGACCTCCTGGCCCTCCTTGAGGTCGCCGCGCACCACCTCGGTGGCGCTGCCGTCGCTGATGCCCAGCGTGACCGGCACCGCCTTGAGCTTGTCGCCGTCGACGATCCAGACCCGGCCGGGTGTGGCCAGCCGCGACTCGCCGGCGCCGGGAGCGCCGCCGCTGATCTCGTCGTACTTCGCGCGCTGCTCGGCGCTGAGGATCTCGCGGATGCGGACGCGGCTCGCGTCGCGAATCCGCTGGCCGCGCTGCTGCCGCTCCTGGTCCGGCAGGCCTTGCAGCGCCGCCATCTGCTGGCGCGTGTCCTGGACGATCGCGTCGAGCTTCTGCTGCTGCTGGGTGTCCAGGCCGAGGCTCCCGGTGAGCCGCTCGCGCATCTGCTCCCCGGACTGCCGACCACCGCCGCCCTGGCCCTGACCGCGGCCCTGGCCCGCGTCGGCGCCCGCGGCCGGCCCGGTGGGCCCGGCGGCAGGCCCGGCGTCGGCGCCCACGGGGCGGAAGCGGAGGGCGGCGTTCGGCACTTTCAGGACGTTCGGCTTGTCGGCCACGATCATCTTGGCGTTCGCGGTCATGCCGGGCAGCAGCTTGCCACCTGGATTGTCGACCGCCACGATCACGGTGTAGGTGACGACGTTCTGGACGACCTGGGCCGCCTTGCGGATCTGGGTCACGACCCCGCGGAACGACTGGCCCGGGAAAGCGTCGACGGTGAACGTCGCGTGGTCCTCGAGCTTGATGCGCCCGATGTCGGCCTCGTCCACGCTGACCTCGACCTGCATCTTGGTCAGGTCCTGGGCGATCGTGAAGAGCACCGGCGCCTGCAGGCTGGCCGCCACGGTCTGGCCCACGTCGACGGCGCGCGAGACGACGACGCCGTCCACGGGGGCGCGGATCGTCGTGTAATCCAGGTTGGTCTGGGCCTGGCTCAGGGCCGCCTGCTTCTGATCGACCTGGGCTCGGGCCGACTGCAGCGCCGCCTCCTGCACGCGCAGCTGGGCCTGGGCGGCCTGGATTCCGGCTTCGAGCGCCTTCTCGTTGGCGCGCGAGGCCTGCGACTGCGCGGTCGCCTGGTCGTAGTTGGCCTCGGCGGTGTCGCGGTCGGCCTGGGCGACGAGCTCGCGGCGGAAGAGCTCGCCGTTGCGGTCGGCGATGCGCTTGGCGTCGACCATCGCCGCGTCGGACTTCGCCGTCTGCGCCTTGCCCTGGGCGAGCGCCGCGCGGGCGGTCTCGAGGTCGGCCCGCGCCTTCTCGACCGTCGCCGTCTGGTTGAGGACCGAGGCCTTCGCTGTCTCCAGGTCGGCCTTGGCCTGGTTGACCTGGGCCTCGAAGATCTGCGGGTCGATCCGGGCGATGACCTGGCCCCGCTTCACGACGGAGTTGAAGTCGACCCGCAGCTCCTTGATCTGGCCGGAGACCTGGCTGCCGACCTGCACGGTGATGACGGCGTTGAGGTTGCCCGTGGAGGATACCGCGGCGGTGAGCGGTCCCCGTTCGAGGCGCGCGGTCCGGTACTTCGGGGCGTTGCCGCGGCTCTGGGCATAGAAGTAGCCCCAGACGCCGATCCCGACCAGGGCCGCTACGACCACGAGGGAGGCGATGCGTTTCATCATGGCGTTAGACGCGGCTCGGCGGCTGCCTATTTCCGGGCCCTACCGCTGGCCGAGCGCGCGCTCCAGCCTGACCACGGCGATCCGGTAGTCCGACAGCGCCTGGGCCTCGGTGTTCAGGGCCTGGGTGAGGGCAAGCTGGGCATCGGTCAGCTCGAGGATCGTGCCGACGCCGGCGTCGAAGCGGCCCTGGGCCAGACGGAAGTTCTCCTGGGCGGAGGCGACGGCGACCTGGGCCGCCTGGATGCGCTGGTCGGCCTCGTCCACGTTCATCAAGGCCTGCTCGACGTCGCGGGAGATGTTCAGCTCGCTGGCCTTCATGCGCGCCACCGCACCGTCGACGTTGGCCTTGGCCTCGCGGAAGCGCGCGATGCGGTTGCCCCCATCGAACAGCGTCCACGAGAGCTGCAGCGCGGCCTCCCAGATCTGGTTGAAGTCCGCCCGGCCGTGGGCGGTGTTGAAGTCGGCGCGGTTGGCCCCGATGAAGCCCGTGCCCACGATGTCGGGGAAGAAATCGCGGACGGTCCGGCGCGCCTGGGCGTCCGCCTGGCTGACCACGAGATTGGCCTGGCGCTGCTCCGGGCGCTGGGCCAGCGCCTTGGCGATGAGCTGCGTGCGGTCGATCGTCAACGGCTGGTAGACGAGGTTGTCCTGGACCTCGGTCGGGGTGTCGGCCGGGATGCCCATCGCCGTGTTGAGCGCCACCCGGGCCAGCCGCTCGGCGTTGCGCGCCTGGATCAGCGCCACGCGGGCGTTGGCCACGTCGACCTCCGAGCGCACGACGTCGGACTTCGGCCGTGTGCCGACCTCGAAGAAGCCCTGCGACGAGCGGAGGTTCAGCTGGGCGCGGTCGAGCGCCTGCTCCTGCACCCGGATCAGGCGCCTGGCGAAGTTCATGTTCGTGAATGCTTCCTTCACCGTCTGGGTCGTGAGCTGGCGCTGCAGCTCGACGTTTTCCTGCGCCTGCGCGAGCCCGAGATCCGCGCGACCGTGCTCTGCGTGAAGGTGGTGACCGGCGTGGGGATCGTGGTACCCGTCGTCGTCTGGCCGGCGAAGGAGTTGCGGTCCCACTGCCCGCTCCAGGTCCCGGTGATCTGCGGCAGCAGCGGCGCGAACGCCTGATCGACGCGGAAGGCCGCCGCCCGGTAATCGAACAGCGTCGCCTGGATCGACGGCTGGATCTCGAGCGCGATGGCGACGGCCTCGTCCTGGGTCAGCGCGCGGCCCAGCACGCGGGCCATCGCCGTGCGATCGCCGGGACCGGTCGGATTTGGCGAGGGCCCGGCCACGGGAGCGGGCGACGACGGTGGCGGGCTCGTCATCGACGGGGTCGTCGTCGACGGCGGTGTCGTCGGCGGAGGTGTCGTGACTGCGGGCGGCGTCACCGGCGGCAATGGCGTGGTGGCGCCGGGCGGCGGCGTCACCGGCGCCGTCTCGGGCGTCGTCGGGGTCGGGGTCAGCGGCGGCGTGACGGGCGCGGGCACGGGCGTCGGCGTCTGGGGCGGCACCTGAGCCTCGACGAGCGGCGCCGCGGCGAACATCCACAGCACAGCAATCACAGAAGGGCCGACCAGCCGCATGCTGCGTCTCCCTCTTCCGAATATGGCGCGTGCGGTGAGCGTCACGGTCGCGAATCCAGGCCCGAGGATAACACGCGTTTTCCCCAGAACCGGCGTCCCCGCCGCTTCGACGCACTGCGGCGAAGCGGTGGATATCGATAGAGACGTGAGGATGCGAGTCGGTATTCACTCCGGCCGTCCGGTGGACCATCCGGTGGAGAAGCCGTGGAGGGGTGGGGGACGCCTGTGGATACCTTTTTGCTTGACGCCCGCTACATATCGGGTGTTAGATCGGAGGCACCACAACATCTAGGAGGTGGCGCATGCTGTCTGAGATTCGCCCGCCGAAGGTTGGCACGTGGACCGAGCCCGCCCTTCGCGTCCTCCGTGAGCGGTACCTCCTCCGGAACCAGCAGGGCGACGTGATCGAGACGCCGGAGGAGATGTGCTGGAGGGTGGCCCAGTCCATTGCCGCGGGCGAGGCGCGCTACGGACGCAGTCCGGCCGCGGTGCGCGAGGTGGCCGAGGCCTTCTACGACATGATGGTGGACGGGTTCTTCACTCCGAACTCGCGCACGCTCATGAACGCGGGCAAGGGCAACGGCCTGCAGTACTCCGCGTGCTACGTGCTGCCGGTCGGGGACTCGATGGAGGAGATCTTCGACTCTGTCAAGGCGGCGGCGATCATCCACAAGTCGGGCGGCGGCACCGGCTTCGCGTTCTCGCGCCTGCGTCCGAAGGACGACCTCGTCGCCTCCACCGGCGGGCGGGCGTCGGGGCCGGTGTCGTTCCTGAAGGTCTTCAACAGCGCCACCGAGGCCGTGAAGCAGGGCGGGACCCGGCGCGGCGCCAACCGTGACGGACGTCTTCATGGAGGCGCTGGCGAAGGGCGAGGAGTACGACCTCGTCAACCCGCACAACCGCGTGCTCGCCGGCCGCCTCAGCGCGCGCGACGTGTTCGAGCGCATGGTGCGGGCGGCATGGCGCACCGGCGACCCCGGCATGGTCTTCATCGATCGCATCAACGCCAGCCCCGCCAATCCGACGCCCTCGATCGGCGTGGTGGAGGCGACCAACCCGTGCGGCGAGCAGCCGCTGCTGCCGAACGAGGCGTGCAACCTCGGCTCGCTCAACGTGTCGAAGTTCGCCCGCCAGAGCGGGGACGGGGAGTGGACGATCGACTGGGACGAGATGGAGCGCGTGACCCGCCTGGCCGTGCGCTTCCTGGACGACGTCATCGAGATGAACCCGTACCCGCTGGCGCAGATCGACGAGACGGTGAAGTCCAACCGCCGGATCGGCCTCGGCATCATGGGCTGGGCCGATCTCCTCTTCATGATGGGCATTCCCTACGACGGCACGGAGGCCATCGCGCTAGCCGAGCAGCTCATGTCGTTCGTCAAGGAGAAGTCGCACGACCAGTGCGGCAAGCTGGCCGAGGAGCGCGGGCCCTTCCCGAACTGGAGCCACTCGATCTACCGTGAGGTCCGGCCGATGCGGAACTCGACGGTGACGACGATCGCGCCGACCGGCACCATCTCGATGATCGCCGGCTGCTCGTCCGGCATCGAGCCGATCTTCGCGCTGGCCTTCCAGCATCGCGTGAAGAACCCCGACGGCGAGCGCATCCTGACGTTCGTCAACGAGACCTTCGAGCAGATCGCCAAGGCGCGCGGCCTCTACTCCGACGCGCTCAAGGAGGAGATCGCCAAGCGTGGCTCGCTGCACGGGATCCCCGGCGTGCCGGAGGAGGCCGCGCGCGTGTTCAAGACGTCGCACGAGATCGGCTTCGAGTGGCACGTGCGCCACCAGGCCGCGTTCCAGCGCTACACCGACAACGGCGTGAGCAAGACGATCAACCTGCCCAACGACGCCAGCGAGGACGACGTGGCGGCCGCCTACCGGCTGGCCTGGGACCTCGGCTGCCTCGGCATCACGGTGTTCCGCGACGGGTGCAAGGGCGAGCAGGTGCTCCACGTGGGCCTGAAGGACAAGGCCGCGCCGGTGCCGTCGCCCGGGCCCTCGGTCGTC
>VBPC01000171.1 GCA_005887895.1 Candidatus Rokuibacteriota bacterium | reverse complement strand
CTCGGTACGCTGTGGGCGATGGGCCTCATGCCGGTCTTCGGTCTCACGCTGAACCTGGCCAACGTCTGGGCGGTGCCGTTGATCGTCGGCGCCTCGGCCGAGTACGGGCTCAACGTGATCACGCGGGCCCGGGAAGCGCGTGCCCACGGCGGTCCGCTGTTCGCGCGCAGCACGCTCCTGGCCGTCGCGTTCAACGGGCTCAGCACGATCACCGGGTTCGGCCCGCTGATGGTGGCGCATCACCGCGGCATGTGGAGCCTGGGACTCCTGCTGACGCTTGGCAGCGTGACGAGTCTGATCGCGTCGCTGGTCGTGCTGCCGGTGCTGATTCGCCTCGTCGACCTGCGTCGTCCCGCTGCTTCGGCGGTGTAATTCCGACATCCACTTCGCTGAGTGCCGGGCATCAACCTTGCGGCGATCGAGACGCGGAGGGGTGCCATGAAGGCGATCGAGCGATCGGCGATCGGTCTCGCGGGCGTGTTGCTGTCGGCGACGATCGTCTGGGCGCAGGCCGGCGGCCCTTCGGGACCGGCCGGCGGCAGCGCGGGCGCGGCCACGACGGCGACGCCCTCGGGCAACGCGAGCGGCGTGGGCGGCGCGACGGTGCCGGCCCCGGCGGTGGCTCCCGGCGTGCCCGCCACCGCGACGACGCCGCCGGCGCTGGCGCCCGGCAACACCACGACTGGCACGACGCCACCGGTCTTCGACCCGCGCATCGCGACTCCGCCGGTGAATCGTGCGGTCGATCCGCGCACGGGGGAGCCGGCGACGGCGCCGCCGACGGATCCGCGCATGGGGCTGCCGACCGCCGCGCCGCCCAACGATCCGCGCTCGGGCCTGCGCACGACCACGCCGACTCCGATCGATCCGCGCACCGGACTGCCGGCCACCACCGTGCCGCCGGCGCCGCCCACGACCACCGTGACGCCGATGACGACGGCGGTGACGCCGGTCGCGCCCACCACGCCGGCCGGCGCGCCGAACGCCGCCACGATCGATCCACGGACGGGCCTGCCACTCGGCAACTTCACGATCGATCCGCGCACCGGGCTGGCGCTCGACGTCGCGACCGGCCGCGCGATCACGACGGCCACGGTCGACGCGCGCACCGGCCTCGTGCTCGATCCGACGACCGGCCTGCTGACGAATCCGACGACGGGCCTCGTGCTCGACCCGCGCACGTCGGCGGCCATCGATCCGACGACGAACCAGCCGATCACCATTCCCGTGCTGGATCCACGCACCGGGCTCCTGATCGACTCGCGGACCGGCCTCGTGATCCAGCCGCTCACGGGGCTGCTCATCGATCCCGCGACGGGCGCCCTGATCGATCCGCGCACGATGCAAGCCGCGTCCGTGTCCGTGAGCAGCGGACGCTGACGGGAGGAGAGTTGGAGATGAACCCGATCGCACTCGCCCTGGTGGCGCTGCTCGCGACGACAGCCGTCGCGAGCGCCCAGACGGGGCTGCCGCCGTCCACGCTGCCGCCGTCGGGGTCGCCGTCGACGGTCGCTCCACAGTCGCCCAGCGGGACGCCGTCGCCGACCCTCAACTCGCAGCCGTTCGGCACGCCGTCGCCGATCAATCCGGCGACCGGGCTCCCGAGCAACGAGACGTCGGTGAGTCCGCAGACCGGCTTGCCGTCGGCTTCGCCGTCGACCGCGCCCGGCCCGAACCCGAACACGTTGCCGCCGCCGGTCTGGTCGGCGCCGAGCCCGCCGGCCGGCGTGCCGCTGCCCCCCGGCTCGCGCTGAGATCGACACGGGGCTTTCGCCGACGGACAGGACGCGCTAGGATTCTGCCCCGATGACGCCCAAGGAACTGGCCGGCGCGCTGCAGCGTCAGCTCAATCCCCGGCGCGCGAGGTGGCAGAGGCCGGCGGCGCTCGTGCGCGCGCTCGGCTTGCGGCGCGGCCAGGCGATCGCCGAGATCGGCTGCGGCCCGGGCTACTTCACGCCGCGGCTGGCCCGCGCCGTCGGGCCCTCGGGGCACGTCTACGCGGTCGATCCCGAGCCGGCCGTCCTCGACGTCATGCGACGCCGCCTGCGCGGCGTGCGCAACGTGACGCCCGTGCTGGGGCGGGACGACGATCCGCTGCTGCCGCGCGGACGCTGCGAGGCCGCGGTGCTCATCAACGTCTACCACCACATGCACGGCGGCGCCCGCTTCCTGCGCCGCCTGGTGGCCGAGCTCCCGCGCCACGCCCGCGTCGTGAACGTGGACTGGAACGAGACGACCGAGTTCGGCCCGCCGCCGAAGCGCCGCGTGCCACGCGCGCGGTTCCTGCGCGACGCGCGCCGGGCCGGCCTACGCCTCGTGGCCGAGCGCGCGATCCTGCCCCACCAGTACTTCCTCGTTCTCCGCCGCGCGCGCTAGGCCAGTCCGAGGCGCTTGCGTTCCTCGTCCTTCAGCACGCGGCGGAGGATCTTGCCGGAAGCCGTCTTGGGGATCGCGTCGACGAACTGGATCTCCTGCAGCGCCTTGTAGGCGGCCAGCCGGCCGCGGGCCCAGGTCATCAGAGCGTCGACGGTGAGCGCCGGGTCCTTGCGGACCACGAAGGCCTTGGGCACCTCGCCGGCCTCGGGGTCGGGCTTGCCGATGACCGCGCAATCGGCCACGCCCTCGTGCTCGAACAGGAGCGCCTCGATCTCGGCGGGCGCGATGCCGAAGCCCTTGTACTTGATCATCTCCTTCTTGCGGTCGGTGATGGTCAGGTAGCCGTGCTCGTCGATCCGGCCGATGTCACCGGTGTAGAGCCAGCCGTCGCGGATCGCCGCCGCCGTCGCCTCCGGCGCGTTCCAGTAGCCGAGCATGATCTGGGGACCGCGCACGATGATCTCGCCCACCTCGCCCGCGGGCAGCTCGCGCTCCCCGGTCTCGAGATCGACGATCTTCTGCTCGGTGTCGTTGCAGGGCAGGCCGCCGGTGTCGAGCGTCAGCAGCCGCTCGTCGTGGACCGGGTTGAGATGCGTGACGGGGCCGGCCTCGGTGAGGCCGTAGCCCTGCACGACCTTGACGCCGGTCAGCTCGGTGACGCGGCGGGCGATCTCCGGCGCCACCGGGGCCGCGCCGACCATGAACGTCTTCACGTGGCTCCAGTCCAGCGTGTCGATGCCGGGACGGTTGGCGAGCGCGACGAGGATCGGCGGCACCACGAACACCGTCGAGATGCGGCGCTCGACGATGAGCCGCAGCGCCTCCGCCATGTCGAAGCGCTCCATGACGACCATGGTGATGCCGGCGTGCACGGCGCCGCCCATCAGCATCAACCCGTAGATGTGATAGAAGGGCAGGAAGATCAGGTAGCGCTCGCTGTCGGTGGCGCGGATCGCCGAGATGAACTGGATGTTGTTGGCGACGAACACCTTGTGGCTCAGCAGCACGCCCTTGGGCAGGCCGGTGGTGCCGCTCGAGTAGGGGAGCACCAGCAGCTCGTCGCCGGCGGCGACCGGGGCCGGTCGCGCCGTCGACGCGCGGGCCACGAGGTCGGCGAAGCGCACCACGTCCGGCGTGCCGGCGGCGGCGGGCCCGACCACGATGATGTGCTTGAGCTGCGGGATCTCGCCGCGCACCGCGCGCACGAGCTCCAGCAGGTCCTGCTGCACGACCACCGCCACTGCCTGCGAGTCGCCGATCTGGTAGGCGACCTCGCGCTCCTTGTAGGAGGGATTCATCGGACTCGACACGGCGCCGAGCCGCGCGATCGCGAAGAAAGCGACGACGTACTCCGGCCGGTTCGTCATGAACAGGCACACGCGGTCGCCGCGCCCGATGCCGAGCTCCCGCAGCGCGTTGGCGAACGCGTTCACGAGGCCGTCCAGCTCGCGGAACGTGAGGTTCGCGTCCTTGAACACGATCGCCTCGCGCTCGGGATAGAGCTGCGTCGGGCGATCGAGCATGGCGCCGTACGGCAGGTCGGGATAGGTCAGGCGCGGGCGGTACAGCTCGGGCTGCGACGGTGCCGGCATCGGGGAACCTCCGGAGGCGTATTATAGCCGCCATGCGGAGCGTCGCCGACGAGGTCAAGGCCGCGCAGCGGCGCGCGCTCGCCGCCTTGAGTCCGGCCGAGCGCGTCCGGCTGGCGCTCCGTCTCGGCGCCCGCGATCTCGAGAGCTTCCGCCTCGCCCACGATCCACCGCTTGGCGCGGAGGACGCCGCGCGCGTGCTGCGGCGACGCCGGCAGCAGGGCCGACGCGCGTCGCGCTGCCTCCAGGAGTCGATCGGCTGAGCCTGCTCGAGCAGGTCGCGACCGTCCTGCGCGAGCGGCGCATCCCGTTCGCGGTGGTCGGGGCGGCGGCCATGGCGGTTCACGGCGTGAGCCGCGCGACCTATGATGTGGACCTGCTGGCGCTCGATCCTGCCTGCCTCGCGCCGGCGACGTGGGCGGCCCTGAAGCAGCGTGGGGTGAGCGTGGACATCCGACGCGGTGACGCGGACGACCCCCTGGCCGGCGTCGTTCACCTGGCGGAGGGCGTCGCCGCGCCGATCGATCTCGTCGTCGGCCGATCGGCGTGGCAGGCGGGCGTCCTGGACCGCGCCACGCCTCGCTCGATCGAGGGCAGTCTGGTGCCCGTGGCCTCGCCGACCGACCTGGTCTTGCTGAAGCTCTACGCCGCCGGGCCGCAGGACGCCTGGGACGTCGAGCAGCTGCTTTCCGCCGGCGATCGCGAGTCGCTGATCGCGCACGTGCAGATGAGCGTGGCCGAGCTGCCCGAGGACTCCCGGCGCCTGTGGGCGCGCATCGTCCGACCGCGGTAGAGTAGCGCCGATTCCCCAAGGAGGACCCGATGGCTCGCAAGCCCGAGTCGCCGCGCGCCAGGCCCGTGACCGTCGACGACGTCGATCCACGTTATCGCTGGGACCGCCCGCTGCAGGCGCCCGGCCACACGCAGGTGGACTTCGAGGAGCGCGTCGACTTCCGCCGGCTGCATGCCTATCGCCTCGGTCGCGCGCGGCAGGCGCTGGCCGCCTCCGGGCTCGGCGCCGTGCTGGTGTTCGATCAGTACAACATCCGCTATCTGTCCGGCACGGTCATCGGCGAGTGGGCGCGCGACAAGCTGACGCGCTGGTGCCTGCTGACCGGCACCGGCGAGCCGTGGGTGTGGGACTTCGGCTCGGCTGCGCGGCACCACCGGCTCTACACGCCGCAGATTCCCGCCAAGCAGTCGCTGGCCGGCATGGTCGGCATGCGCGGCGCCGTGTCGCCCAAGGCCGGGCTCTTCAAGAAGGCCGCGCAGGAGATTCGCGACATCCTCAAGGCCGAAGGCGTGGCCGGCCTGCCGCTCGGCATCGACGTCGTGGAGCCGCCGTTCCTGTTCGCGCTGCAGGAGCTGGGCGTGGAGGTGCGCGACGGCCAGCAGGTGATGCTGGAGGCGCGCATGCTCAAGAGCCAGGACGAGCTGACGCTGCTGAACATGGCGGCGGCCATGGTCGACGGCGTCTACCAGGACATCTTCGAGGCGCTCAAGCCCGGCGCCCGCGAGAACGAGATCGTGGCGCTGGCCAACAAGCGCCTCTACGAGATGGGCTCGGACAGCGTGGAGGCGATCAACGCGATCTCCGGCGAGCGGTGCAGCCCGCACCCGCACAACTTCACCGATCGCATCATCCGGCCCGGCGACCAGGCGTTCTTCGACATCATCATGTCGTTCGTCGGCTATCGCACCTGCTACTACCGCACGTTCAGCGTCGGCAAGGCGACCAGGCCGCAGCTGGGCGCCTACAAGAAGGCGCGCGAGTGGATGGACGAGGCGATCGCGCTCATCAAGCCGGGTCTGACGACCGACAAGATCGCCCGCGCGTTTCCCAAGGCCCAGGACATCGGCTTCGACAGCGAGATGGCCGCCTTCGGCCTCAACTTCTGTCACGGCATCGGGCTCGGCCTGCACGAGCGGCCGATCATCAGCCGGCTCAACTCGTTCGACGACCCGATGGAGCTGGAGGCCGGCATGATGTTCGCCGTCGAGACCTACTGCCCGGCCACCGACGGTGTCTCCGCGGCGCGCATCGAGGAGGAAGTCATCGTGACGCCCGGCGGCGCCCAGATCATCACGCTGTTCCCGGCCGACGAGCTGCCGATCGCCAACCGGTACTGAGGTGATCGCCACCACCGTCGTCGGCAGCTATCCGCAACCGGGCTGGCTGGTCGATCGCGAGCGCTTCCGCGGCAACGTCGTGCCGCGCATCCGCCGGCCGGAGGTCTGGCGGGTGGCGCCGGCGCAGCTCGAGGAAGCGCAGGACGACGCCGTGCGGATCGCGGTGGCCGACATGGAGCGCGCCGGCATCGACGTCGTCAGCGACGGCGAGCAGCGGCGCGAGTCGTATTTCAATCGCTTCGCCACCGCGCTCGGCGGCATCGATCCCGACCGACCGGGCAGCGCCATCGCGCGGCTGGGCCGTCCCACGCCGGTGCCGCGCGTCGTCGGGCCCCTCGAGCGCGTGAAACCGGTCTCGGTGAGCGAGGCGACCTTCCTGCGCTCGCTGACCGACCGGCGGATCAAGATCACCGTGCCGGGGCCGTTCACGCTCTCCTGCCTCGCCCAGGACGAGTACTACCGCGATCCCGAGCGGCTGGCGATGGCGTACGCGGCCGCCGTCAGCGCCGAGCTGCGCGAGCTCGAGCCGATCGTCGACTGGCTGCAGCTCGACGAGCCCTATCTGCAGGCGCAGCCCGATCGCGCCCGGGCCTATGGCGTCGCGGCCATCGACCGGGCGCTGGCCGGGCTCGCCAAGCCCACCTGCGTGCACCTGTGCTTCGGCTACGCGTTCTCGCACGCGCTGGCCGGCTCCACGAAGTCGGGCGGATACGAGTTCCTCGCCGAGCTCGAGCGCTCGGCCGCGACCCAGGTTTCGATCGAGGCGGCGCAGCCGCGGCTCGACCTCGCCGTGCTGGCCGGGCTGCCGTCCAAGACGATCGTGCTCGGCGTGCTCGACCTGGGCGACGCCACTCCGGAGACGCCGGACACGGTCGCGCGACGGCTGGAGGCCGCGCTGAAGCACGTCCCCGCCGAGCGCCTCGTGGCCGCGCCCGACTGCGGCATGAAGTACCTGGCCCGCGACGTCGCGAGCGCCAAGCTCGGCGCGCTCGTCGCCGGCGCAAGGCTGGTGACCACCTAGCCCTTCAGCCGGCGAACCGGGTTGCGCAGCGTGCCGACCCGATCGAGCGTGATCTCCACGACGTCGCCGTCGGTCAGGGCGTGCTCGTCGGGCACCAGGATGCCGGTGCCGGTCGACAGCACGGTCCCGGGCGGGCACGGGTTGCTGCGGAGGAGCCACGTCACCAGCTCCGCGCACCGGCGCTTCATCTCCTTGGTGTTGACCTGACCGCGGAAGATCGGCCGGCCGCCGCGCGAGATCGTGCACGTCAGCTCCAGCGCGTGCGGGTCGCCGACCTCGCCGGCGGTGACGAGCACCGGCCCGCAGGCGAAGCAGCCGTCGAACATCTTCGACTGCGGCAGGAACAACGGGTTGGCGCGCTCGATGTCCCACGCGGAGAGGTCGTTGCCGATCGTGTAGCCGACGATGGCGCCGCCGCGACCGACGACGAGCGCCAGCTCGGGCTCGACGGCGGTGAGCGTCGAATCGGCGCGCACGCCGATCGCGGCGTTCGGACCGACCGTGCGGGAGGCCGTCGCCTTGAAGAACAGCTCGGGGCGCTCCGACTCGTAGACGAAGTCGTAGATGCCCTTGGTGCGCCCGCCCTCGCCGGTGTGGGCCTCGTAGTACTCGCGGCTGCGCCGGTAGGTGATGCCCGCGCCCCAGACTTCCGGCGGGTCGAGCGGCGCCAGCAGGTGCGGCCGCCGCGCGGCCGGCGCCCGGTCGAGCGACGCCCACGGCAGGCGCCGGCGGGCCGCCCGGGCCAGCGCGCGCGCCCGGCTCTCCAGGCGTGCGGCGGTCCCGCAGCCGGCGATGAGCTCGACGACGGACGTCACCCCGGCCCTCGGCGACGTCACGTCGAGCACGGTGTCGCCGGCGACGACGCCGACGCGCTTGCCGCGCCCCGGCAGGAAGAACTGGCAGAGCTTCATGACGCCCTCCACGAGATCGGGGATGACGGCGGCTCAACCGTATCCGGCGAGCGCGGCGGCGTCAACGCGCCCCGCCGGTCAGCGCCCGCACCATCGCGGCGACGTTGGCGTCGATCGGCGTGGCGCCGTCGAGACGCATCACCGGACAGGGCAGCGTCGCCAGCCAGTGCTCGTGCATCGCGCGGCTGCGCTCGACCGGGCCGCCGTCGTCGTAGCGCGCCGCCCAGGCGAGGAACGCCTCGTACTTGGCGCGCAGCGGGCCGCCCGGCGCCACGGCGCCGCCGTAGCGCGCCCGCTCGCGCTCGGCGAGCCGCGCCAGACGCAGCTCGGCGGGCAGCCACAGGAACACGACGAGATCGAAGCGCGGGATGAAGACGTCGCCCCAGCCGCACAGCGAGCCGGACAGGATCCAGGCCGGCTGACGCGCCAGGGCGGTGTCCAGCAACGCCACGCGCTCGCCGCGCTCGCGAATCGTCTCGAACGGCGGGTCCGTCGGATGCCAGAAGAAGTCGTCGGTGTCCAGGTGCGCGCAGCCGAGGCGGCCGGCCAGCGCGCGGCCGAGCGTCGTCGTGCCGGAGCCGGAGGCGCCGAGCAGGTGCACGCGCGCCACGCTCAGAACCGGTAGGCGACGCCGACGTCGACGTGGATCGGCGGCGACGGCGTGAGGAACGGCTCCACCGGCGCGCCGGCCGCCCGCGGGTTGCGCGCGAAGGTCCCGGGCGCTCAGCGTGACGTAGGGCGTCAGCGTGCGCTCGACGTTTTCCTCGTCGCCGCGGAGCCGCTGGGCGCCGACGAAGGCGCCGGACGTCCAGAGGGTGAGCCAGGGCGTGACGCGGTAGTCGACGGAGGCGTTGAGCCGGTGGCGCGGCAACAGCGGCAGGTCGCTGCCCCGGGAAACGTGCTCGAGGCAGGGCGGGGCCACGCAGCCGGCGGTGAGCCGGGGCGTGGCGAGGTCGACGTCCTCGCGGAACGTGGACTCCGTGTACGTGTAGCCGAGGCTCAGCTCCCAGCGACGATCGAGCGTGGCCCGGGCGAAGACCTCGGCGCCCTGGCGCCGCGTCTCCCCCACGTTCTGGAAGAACACCGCGGTGGTGCCGGTCGGCGAGATCGAGAAGATGTCGTCGTGCACGTCGGTACGGAAGAGCGCGAGGTCCAGGTGCAGCCAGTTGCGGAGCGCCAGCCGCGTGCCGAGCTCGTAGTGATCGACGGTGACCGCCTTGATCGGCGGATCGGAGGCCACGCCGGCCTGAAGGCCCGGGCAGACCGAGCCCGGATTCGCGCACGTGAGCTCGAGGAACGCGGGCGCGCGAAAGCCCTGGGCGTAGACGAAGTAGAGGTTGGCGGCCGGCGAGAGGTTGTAGTTCAGCCCCACGCGCGGGTTGGGGCGGCTGAACGTGTCGGTGCCGGCTGCGCTCGGCCGGCCGCCAAACGGCCCCACGTCGCCGATCTGGTGGCGAACCCAGTCGAAGCGGGTGGCCACGGTGAGCACGAGCTGATCGTCCTCGCGGAGGAGGCCCCGGGCGACGTCGAGGGTGTCCTGCGCGTAGACGGCCCAGGCGTGCTGGTCGTCGTGGACCTTGCTGTCCACCGTGCGGACGCCGCCGGCCGTCTCGTCGAACGTCGTCAACACCGCGTCGTGATGCGCGTACTCCAGGCCCACCGTCAGCCGATTGGCGCGATCGAACGGGCGTGTATCGTGATCGATCTGGGCGACGCCGCCGGCCGAGACGGTGTGGCCGAAGGACCGGGTGCTGGCGCCGATCAGGTTCACGTTGAACTGCTGGGTGTCGAGCGTGCGGGCGAAGCCGTTCACGCTGAGGCTCGTCCGCTCACCCAGCTGCTGCTGCGCGTTGAGGGTGACCAGGTTGAGGAGGGGGGCGAAGAAATCGCCGGCCGTGAAGTTCTGCCGCCGGTCGCGCTGCAGCTCACTCAGGGGGAGCGACCCTGCCTGCTCGAGGCGGTTCTGGGCGCGCTGGAACGAGAGCGTGACGTCGGTGTCGCCCGCTCTGAACCCGAGCTTGCCGAAGAGCTTGCCGAGCCGGACCTCGGAGGCCTCGCGCCAGCCGGTCTCGTCGAAGTAGGTCCCGGACAGGTAGTAATCGAACGGCGCCAGGGGACCGCTCAGGCGCAGCCGGTACTTCTGGCGGCCGAAGCTTCCGGCTTCGACCGCGGGCTCGATCTCGCGGACCTCCTCCCCACGGCGGGTGACGATGTTGATCGAGCCGCCGAGCGCGTTGCGGCCGAAGAGCGCGGTGGGCCCGCGGATCACCTCGATGCGCTCGATGTCGTCGAGCGGGATCAGGTCGAAGTTCACCTCCTCGGCCGTCGGCTCGTTCACCCGCACTCCGTCGACGAAGACGCTGATGCCCTGCGGGACACCGGTGACCGAGGTGACCTGGAAGCCGCGGAGGGACACGTCGGTCTGGACCGAGTTGCCCTGCTCGTCGTTGAGGGTCACCCCGGGCAGGCGGGCGGGGGCGGTGACGACCACCGGGGGCAGGCCGATCGTCTCGTCCGTTGGCGGCGCCGGGCGTTCCTGGGCCGCGGCCAGCGCCGCCGCCGCGAGGGCGAGGGTGCCGACGAGCGCTGCGAGAGGAGTCGGACGCACGTCGGGCCGAGTGAGCGGGCTCAGGAGTCTCTCGGATCGAGGACGTCGCGCAGCCCGTCGCCGGCGAGGTTGAAGGAGAGCGCCAGCACGAAGATCGCGAGTCCCGGCCAGTACGCCATCCACGGCGCCTGCTCGAGGAATTGCTGGGCCGTGTTGAGCATCGTGCCCCACGAGGGCGCCGGCGGCTGCACGCCGAGGCCGAGGAAGGACAGCACCGCCTCGGCGATGATGGCGGTGGGGATCGCCACCGTCGCCTGCACGACGATCGCGCTGACGATGTTCGGCAGGATGTGACGGCCCATCACGCGAACGTCGCCGGCCCCGAGCGCGCGGGCGCCGTGCACGTAGTCCTCGGCGCTGGTCGACAGCACGAGACCGCGCGTGAGGCGGATGTACGTCGGCGTGGCCCCCAGCCCGATGGCCAGCGTGGCGTTGGTGAGCGACGGCCCGAGAATCGTGACGAGGCCGATGGCGAGGATGAGGAAGGGAAACGCGAGCCAGGCGTCGGTGAGCCGCATGACGAGCTGGTCGAGCGCGCCGCGGTAGTAGCCGGCGACGAGCCCGGTCGGCACGCCGATCACGATCGCCAGCACGATGGAGAAGACGCCGGCCTGCATCGAGATGCGCGCGCCCCACACCACCCGCGAAAAGCCGTCGCGGCCGAGGTCGTCGGTCCCGAACGGATGCGCGCGCGACGGCGCCTTGCGGATCTGGCCCCAGTCGGTGCGGGTGGGGTCGCTGGCGGCGACCCACGGCGCGCCGGCCGCCACCGCGACGTAGAGCAGGACGATCACCGCGCCGATCGCCGCCGCCGGGCGCTTGCGGCCGACCCGCCACGCCCGTCGCCACCCGCCGGCCTGCGCGGCCGGGGCCTCGACCGGCAGCGCGAGCGAGGCGACGGTGGCCGCTTCACGCGCCATCGGCGGTGCCGCGGACGCGGATGCGCGGGTTGAGCACGGTGTAGGAGACATCGACCAGGAGGTTGATGAGCACGTAGGACGAGGCGGTGAGGAGCACCACGCCCTGCACGACCGGATAGTCGCGGGTGAACACCGCCTCGACGATGAGCCGCCCGAAGCCCGGCAGCACGAAGATCTGCTCGGTCACGACGGCGCCACTCATGAGCGCGCCCATCTGCAGGCCGAGGATCGTCACCACCGGGATGAGCCCGTTGCGCAGCGCGTGGCGCACGACGACCGCGGGCTGCGCGAGCCCCTTGGCGCGCGCGGTGCGCACGTAGTCGGCGCTCAGGACCTCGATCATCGCGTTGCGCGTCTGCCGCATGAGCACGGCGGCCAGGCCGGCGCCGAGCACCAGCGCCGGCATCAGCATGCGCCGCAGGTTGCCGAGCGGATCGTCGGCGATGGGCACGAACCCGGAGGCGGGCAGCCAGCCGATCCGCACCGACACGAGCAGGATCAGCATGATGCCGAGCCAGAAGTTGGGAATCGACACACCGCACAGCGAGACGCCACTGGCCAGCACGTCCCACACGGAGTTGCGCCGCACCGCCGCCACGACGCCCGCCGGCACCGCGATCGCCACGGCGACCAGCAGCGACAGGCACGCCAGCTCGAGGGTGATCGGCAGCTTGATCGCGACCGTCCGCGTCACCGGCAGCCGCGTCCGGATCGACTCCCCCAGATCGCCCCGCACCGCCAGCGCCAGCCACCGCACGTACTGCACGGGAATCGGCGCGTTCAGTCCGTACTTTTCCCTGATCTCGTCGATCCCCGCCGCATCCGCGTCCGCCCCGGCCAGCACCCGCGCCGGATCCCCCGGAATCATCCTCACCCCGACGAACACGATCACGCTGATCAGAAGCAACGTGACAACCGAGATAATCGCCCGTCGCGCAAGAAACTCGATCATCGCCGTGCACGGGCTCCGAAACCGCCGCTTCGTGCCCGGAGCCCGCGCGGCACCGCGACGCGCTGCATGGGGCGCGCTAGTTCCAGGACGTGTTCTTGATGCGGATGAGGCCGTCAGGAATGGCTTTGTAACTCTTGAAGTTCTTCGGGAAGGCGACGATGTAGTTCGGGTGATAGAGATAAATGATGTTGCGCCGGGTGGTGATGAGGTCGATCGCCTCGCGGTAGAGCGCGCGGCGCTGGTTGGGATCGACGATCTCGCGCGCCTTGTTGAGCAGCGCATCGACCTTTTCGTCGCACGCCAGCGTGGCGTTGAGGCTGCCGCCGCAGGCCTGGGAGTGATGGATGTTGCCGTCGGGATCGACGCGACCGCTCCAGCCGATGAGAAACGCCTGCAGCTTGCCGTCGTCGTCGTCCTTCAGCGCCGAGGCGAATTCCTGCGGCCGCAGGTTGATGGTGAAGCCGGCCTCGCGGGCCATACCCTGGATCACCTCGGCGACCCGGCGTTGCTGCGGATCGTTCACGACCGTCAGGTCGAACGCGTAGCCGTTCGGGTGGCCGGCGTCGGCTAGCAGCTTCTTCGCGCGGGCCACGTCGCGCGTCGTGCACTTGCGGGTCTTGTCGAAGAAGACGCTGTTGGGCGAGATGGGCCCGCAGCCCACCGTGAACTGTCCGTCCCAGGCGACCTGGTTCAGCGCTTCGCGGTCGATCGACAGCTCGAGCGCCTCGCGCACGCGCGGGTCATTGGCCAGCGGCGTGCCGAGGTTGCCCGGCGGCTGCGTCTTGCCGGTCTTGTTGTGCAGGTTGATCGTGACCGAGTTGAAGCCCAGCCCGGTGACGCTGGAGACCTCGAAACGGCCTTCCTTGCGCAGGCTGCCCGCATCGGTGGGCGCCACCTGGTGCATGACGTCGATGTCGCCGCTGCGGAGGTTGGCCACCCGCACGTTGTCGTCGGGGATGATGCGGAACACGATCCGGTCGAACTTCGCGGCTGCCTTGTCGAAGTAGTGCGGCGAGCGCTCGACGACGATGCGGTCCTGCGGGATACGCTCGACGAACTGCCAGGGCCCCACGCACACCGGCGCGGTGCCGAACTTGTCGCCGAGCCTGGTGGCGGCGGCCGGCGACACCGGCATGCCGGCCCGGTCGGCGAGCTGAGCGGTCAGCGGCGAGAACGGCGCCTTGAGGCGCAGGCGGACGGTGAGCGCATCGACGACCTCGACCGCGTTCACCGACTCCAGCTCGCTCTTGCGGTTGGAGCCCTTCATCGTCTGGTGGCGCTCGAGCGAGAAGCGGACGGCCTCGGCGTCGAGCGGCGTGCCGTCGTTGAACTTGACGTTCGGCCGCAGCTTGATGGCGACCGTCTTGCCGCCGTCGCTGACCGCGGGCAGGTCGGCGGCGAGCTGGGGATGGATGCGCAGGCCCTCGTCGATCTCGTAGAGCTTCTCGCAGATCTGCGCGAACACGATGCGGCCGACGTAGGTGCGCGACAGGGTCGGGTCGAGGATGTCGGGGTCCTGGTTCAGCGCGATGGTGAGCGTCTTCTTCTGGGCGTGGGCGGCGCCGGGCGCCAGCGCCAGCAGCAGCGCCGCCAGTGCCAGACATCGCGCGATCGACGAGCGGATCATCGGTGGCCTCCCCGGGGAACGTCCGCGCGCCGGTGCGGCGGCGGAGGCATCTTAGACCACGGCTCGGCGGACGTGCAACCGGGCCGCCGGGCTACACTACGCCGCGATGCCGTTCCCGGCCGCCCGCCGTCTCCTGGCGCTCGCGATCTGGCTCGCGCTCGGGCTGTCGCCGCCACCCGCCCGGCCCGCCGATGGGCCGCGCGTGCTGGAGGGCGTCCACGAGGGCGCCGCCTACCGCATCGAAGTGCCGGCCGGCTGGAACGGCGGGCTCGTGATGTTCGCCCACGCCTACCAGCGTGAGGGACCCGGCGCCGGCGCCGTCCAGAGCGAGCCGCTCGAGGCGCACCTCAGCGAGCGCGGCTACGCGTGGGCCGCCGCCGGCTATCGCAGCCTCGGCTACCGGCCCGACTGGTTCATCGACGACGTGGGCGCGCTCCGCGAGCGATTACGTTCGGCACGCCCCGGCGGAGCCGTGGCGTGCCTCTGGAACGCGACAGGATCCCGGCGCTGAGCGGGCCGCTGCTACTCGGTCGGGACGAGGATCTTCAGGGCCTGGTCGCGTAGCGTCGGGGGCAGCGGCGCCGGCCGGCGCGCGTCGAGATCGAGGTGGACGCCGGACTGCTCGAGGGTGGCGATGCGCTCGCCGCTGCGCTCGTCGGTCATGACGTGGAGGATGCGCATCGACGAGGTGCCGACATGGGTGAGGGCGCTGCGCACGGTGAGGGGGTCGCCGGCGTGCACGCCGCCCTCGAAGCCCAGCTGGAACTCGAACGTCGAGAAGCCGCGATGCTGCTCGCGCATGTACTTCGGCGTGAGGCCGAAGCCGGCGAGGGCGTGGCCGTTGGCGGCCGAGAAGCGGTGAATCGCCGCCGCCAGCGCCAGCCGCCCGTGGCCGTCGACCTCCATCGGCGTGACGGCGTCGCGCGCCGTGTCGCGGAAGCCCGCGAACGACTTCGGGCGCGGGCGGGTCTCGCGCGGCGGTCCGTCCCACGTCGCGCGCCGGGCGTCGGCGGCCCGGCGCTGCTCGGACGTGAGCGTCACGGCCAGCCGGTGCTCGACCGTCGTGCACAGCGCGCCGTCCGTCGACTCGACGAGCTTGTGGCCGAGGCGCAGGCCGTCGGGCTCGACGGCGATGACGGCGCTGTCGACGTGCATGAGATCGCCGACGCGCAGCTCGCGGCTGTAGCGGATGTAGCACTCGAGCGTGGGCGCCGGGCCGAGCCCCAGCGTGTGGAGCAGCGCCGTTGCGGCGTCGCCGAAGCGGGCGAGGTAGTAGGCGACGGTGAAGTGATCGTTCGCGTCGACTTCCCAGCGGAACACGGTGCCGCGATACGTCTCGAGCCAGCCGTCCGATCGCATGCGCGGTATGCTAGCGCACCATGAGCGAGCACGCCGATCTGATCTTCGTCGGAGGGCGGGTCCACACCGTCAACGCCGCCAACGATATCGTCCCCGCTCTCGCCGTGGGCGGCGGCCGGATCCTGGCGGCCGGCAGCGACGCCGACGTCCGGGCGCTGGCCGGGCCGGGCGCGCGCGTCGTCGGGCTGCGCGGCCGCTCGCTGCTGCCGGGCTTCGTCGACGGCCACTGCCACCTGGCGAGCCTCGGGATGGCGATGACCTCGATCGACTGCAAGGCGGACGGCATGCAGTCGATCCGCGCGCTGCAAGAGGCGGTGCGCCGGCGGGCCGCGAGCCAGCCGCCGGGCACGTGGATCCGCGGGCGCGGCTACGACCAGTCGCGCCTGGCCGAGCAGCGGCATCCGAACCGGCTCGACTGGGACGTGGTCGCGCCCGCGCACCCGGTGATCTTCACGCGCACGTGCGGCCACATCGCCTCGGTCAACGGCCGCGCGCTGGCGCTGGCCGGCATCAGCGACGCCACGCCGGATCCGCCCGGCGGCCGCTACGATCGCGAGGGCGGGCGCAACCTCGGCGTCGCCTACGAGACCGCGCAGACGCCGCTGCAGGTGGCCGCGCTGCCCTCGCGCGACGAGTTCCGGGATGCGCTGCTTCGCGCAGACCACGCGTACGTCGCCGCCGGCGGCACCAGCGTGCACGACGCCGGCGGGCTCGTCGGCCCCGCGTTCGGGCCGGGCCAGGAGCTGGCGGCGGCCGGACGGCTGCGCATCCGGATCTACGCGTTTGCCACGGTCAACAGCCGCCAGCATCCGCTCATCGGCCTGCTCGGCACCGGTGTCCACACGGGCCTCGGCGACGATCGGTTGCGCCTGGGCGCCTTCAAGGTGATGACCGACGGGTCGTCCAGTGGCCCGACGGCGGCCACCCGCGAGCCGTACACGTCGAACTGTCACGACTGCGGCATCCTGTACTGGAGCCAGGACGATCTCGACGACCTGGTCGGCCAAGCGCATCGCCAGGGGTTCCAGTGCACGGTGCACGCCGTTGGCGATCGGGCGATCGAGCAGACGCTGAACGCGATGGCGCGCGCCCAGCGCGAGCACCCGCGCGACGGCCTGCGCCACCGCATCGAGCACTGCGGCATCTGCCCGCCCGACCTGCGCGAGCGCGTGACGCGCCAGGGCATCCTGCCGGTCATGCAGCCGGCGTTCTTCTGGGAGTTCGGCGACGGCTACATCGCCAACTACGGTCAGCATCGCGCGGACACGATGTTCCCGGCCCGGAGCCTGCTGGCGGCCGGCGTGCCGGTCGTCGGCTCCTCCGACGCGCCGGTGACCCACTGGGCACCGCTGTTCGGCATCGAGCAGGCGCTGACGCGGGCGACGATGGCCGGCCAGGTGTGCGGCGCCGACGAGCGGGTCGACCTCACGACCGCCATCCGCATGCACACGATCCACGGCGCCTTCGCCTCGTTCGAGGAGCGACGCAAGGGGAGCCTGGAGCCCGGCAAGCTCGCCGATTGCGTCGTGCTCGGCGACGACATCGCGCGGGTGCCGGTGAAGGACCTGCGCCACCTGCCCGTCGCGATGACGATCGTCGGTGGGCAGGTGGTGCACGAGGCCTGAACGTTTACGGCGGCGGCGCAGGGATCGGCAGGATGCTGGCGATCTTCCGGCCCGACGGCGTCCTGACGAGCACCTGGTTCATGAGGAATCGGGCTTTCTGCGCATTCTGCCCGGGCGCGCCGATCGTGAAGACGATCGGCACGTAGATTTCCGCCACGCCCTCGCCGAGCAGCGTGACCGTCAGCTCGCTCAGCATCGGCTCCAGCAGCCACGTGCCCTGGTAGAGCGCCTGGAAGCGCGCCAGCGCGGGCTGCCGGCCCCGGATCGCGGTGCCGCGGGTGATCCACAGGAAGTTGGGCGAGTCCCACAGCAGCTCGCCGACGGCGGAGGCGTCGTGGGCGTTCTGGGCGGCGACGAAGCGCTCGAACACGGTGCGCGCGTCGTCCTCGGCGCCGGCGATCACCGGCTCGACCGTCATCACCACGATCAGCAGTGCGAGCAGGGCCCGGGCCATGCAGAACGCTCCTTCAGGGGCCCTTCGGCTTGTCGCCGGCCAGGGTGATGCGATGGAGCAGGCGGCGGTGGCCCTGGTAGTCGTTGATCGCGTTGTGCTGGGCGCAGCGGTTGTCCCACATCGCCAGCGAGCCGGCCCGCCAGCGGAAGCGGCACGTGAGCTCGGGCCGCGTCTGCTGGCGAAACAGGTACTGCAGCAGCGGGCGACTTTCCTCTTCGGTCATCCCCTCGAAGCGCACGGTGTGGGCGACGTTGACGTAGAGCGCGCGCCGGCCGGTCTCGGGATGCACGCGCACCACCGGATGGGCGGCGACGTACTCCTTCCGGGCGTCCGCGCGCGCGCTGTCCTTGAGGCGGTCCTCGCGGGTGCGTGACACGTCGGCCGCGGCGGAGCTGTTGACGGCGACCAGGCCGTCGAGCACGCGCTTGAGGCCGTCCGAGAGCGTCTCGTAGGCCAGGTACATGTTGGCGAACTCGGTGTCGCCGCCGGCCGGCGGCACCTCGCGGGCGACCAGCATGCTGGCCATCGGGGGCACGTCGAGGTAGGTCGTGTCGGAGTGCCAGATGCCGCCGAAGTTGATCGTCTCGTGCTCGAGCTTGAGCACGGGGATGATCTGCGGGAACTCGTCGAGGCCTTTGACGAACGGGTACTCGATCGGCTCGCCGAAGCGGTGGGCGAAGGCCAGCAAGCGCGCGGGCGGCAGGTCCTGGTCGCGGAAGAACACGACGAGGTGCTCGAGCCAGACGCGGCGGATCTCGGCGACGGTCGCGTCGGAGAGATCGCGGGAAAGGTCGACGCCGATGATCTCGGCGCCCAGCGCGCCGGCGATCGGCTCGACCCGCATCAGATGTAGACGGCCTTCATCATCGCCTCGGGATAGCGGGGCCCGGCGGCGGCGTCGCTCGGCACGGAGGCGGCCAGGCGCTTGACGTCGTCGTCGCTGAGCTGGACCTTCAGCGCGCCGAGGTTTTCCTGCAGGCGGTCGAGGCGCTTGGTGCCGGGGATGGCGACGACCTCCCGGCCCTGGGCGAGTAGCCAGGCCAGCACGAGCTGCCCGGGCGTGCAGCCCTTCTCGCGCGCGAAGGCTTCGATCTTCTTCACCAGCTCGAGGTTGCGCACGAGGTTGTCGCCCTGGAAGCGCGGATGGGCGAGGCGGCGGTCGCCTTCGGGGATGTCCTGAGGCTTGTGGATCTGCCCCGTGAGGAGACTGCGGCCGAGCGGCGAGTAGGCGACGAACGATATGCCAAGCTCGCGCAGTGTCGGCAGCGTCTCCTCGGGCTCCTTGCGATAGAGCAGCGAGTACTCGCTCTGCAGCGCGCTGATCGGGTGCACGCGGTGCGCGCGGCGGACCGTCGTCGGCGCCGCCTCCGACAGCCCGAGGAAGCGCACCTTGCCCTGCTCGACGCACCGCTTCATCCCGCCGACGGTCTCCTCGATCGGCACCTTGGGGTCGACGCGGTGCTGGTAATAGAGGTCGATCACGTCGACGCCGAGCCGCTGGAGGCTGGCGTCGCAGGCCTGCACCACGTACTCGGGACGCCCGTTGACCTGGTTGGGCCCGCCGGGATTCTGCACCTGACCGAACTTCGTCGCCAGCACGACCCGATCGCGGCGGCCCTTGAGCGCGCGACCGAGCAGCTCCTCGTTGTGCCCCCAGCCGTACATGTCGGAGGAGTCGAGGTGGTTGACACCGAGATCGATCGCGCGCTGGACGAGCGTGATGGACTCGGCGACGTCGGCGGGTCCGTAGACGGCGGACAGGCCCATGCACCCGAGCCCGATCGCCGAGACTTCCAGCGTGCTGTGGCCGAGCCGTCGGGTCGGTACCATGCTCACGCCGTCACGTCGGTGAGGCTGAGCTCGGCCAGCTTGGTCGCGGTCGGCTGGCCGGTCTCGGGATCCCAGCCGGCCATCTCGTAGTACGTCCGCCGGGCGGCGAAGAACTTGTCCGGCTCGACCCGGGAGCCCTTCAGGGCGCCGTTGCCGATGCCCTCGTGCAGCCGCTGCGGCAGCACGTCGTCGGCCGGCGTGAAGCCCTCGCGGTTGTTGAACACGCGGGCCAGCGTGTTGGCGCGCTCGCCGATCTTCATCGCCTCGTACAGGCTGAGGTTCCAGCCGGTGACGCTGTTGACGTAGTCGACCAGCGGCGTGAGCTCCATCACGTTGAGCGGCGCGCCCACGAAATCGCACATGCCGACCGAGTTGTAGAACGACCAGACTTTCTGGGTCTCGAAGAACGCGCGCACCTTCCTGGGATCCAGATCGAGCGGATCGAGCGGCTCGATGAGTCCCAGCACGCCCATCGGATGGCCCTGGGTGTGGAAGCCGGCGTAGAGCGGATCGTGCGGCGCCTCCATGTGATCGGCGCCGGTGGGCGACAGCGCGTAGGCCAGCGACAGGCCCTTCTTGCCGCGCGGGTCGTGCATCGGCAGCTCCTGCCCCTTCACGTGCAGCGCGTACTTCTCGGCGCCCTGGCCGAGCTGCTGGGCCGCGCGCTTGACGCCCTCGCCGAGGACCCTGCCGAAGCCCTCGCGCTTGCCGATCTGGTGGATGAGCGTGATCGTGTCGTCCACGTTGCCCCAGGTGAGGTCGAGGCCGCCGGTCGTCCGCTTGTCGATGATGCCCTGCTCGTAGCACTCCATGGCGAAGGCGATCACGGCGCCGGTCGAGATCGAGTCGAGGACGTACTGCGCGTAGAGCTGGTTGATGAGCGCCAGCGCGTTCAGGTCGCTGATGCCGCACAGCGACCCGGTGGCGGCCAACGTCTCGTACTCCGGACCGCCGTACTTCGGCGTCACGCCCAGCTCCTTCACCTCGACCTCGCGCTTGCAGGCCACCGCGCAGGCGTAGCAGGTGCCGCGATTGACCAGGATCGTGTCGCGCATCTTCTGGCCGCTGATGTCGCGCGCGCCCTCGAACGAGCCGTCGCGGAAGTTGCGGGTGGGCAGGATGCCGCTGGCCTCGAGCGCCAGCACGCCGCTGGACGAGCCGAGCTGGTGGAAGCGGTCCTTGCTGCGATCGTAGTGGTCCTTGAACCAGACGAGTTTCTGCTTGGCGCCGTCCTTGTCGGTCGCCGCCGGCGGCTTGCTGCCGCGCACCACGATCGCCTTGAGGTTCTTGCTGCCCATGACGGCGCCGAGCCCGCTGCGGCCGTGGAAGTGCTTCAGCTGGTTCACGATGGCGGCGAAGCGCACGCCGCGCTCGCCGGAGACCCCGCACTGCAGCACGCGGATGCGCTTGTCGCCCAGCTCGGCCTCGAGCCCGTCCTGGACCTCGCCCGAGAGCTGGCCCCAGTAGGCGCCGGCGTCGCGAAACTCGATGCGGTCGTCCTTGATCCAGAGATAGGTCGGCGTGTCGGCCTTGCCGTGCACGACGACGCCGTCCCAGCCGGCTGCCCGCAGCTCCGGCCCCCACCAGCCGCCGGCCTCGGACTCGCCGTAGCCGCCGGTCAGCGGCGACTTGGCCGCCGCGGTATAGCGGTTAGTGCCGGAGAGCGACAGGCCGTTGATCACGCTCGTCATGAAGACGAGGACGTTGTCGGGGCCGAGGGGGTCGACGCCGGGCTGGAGCTCGCGCAGCAGGATGTGCGCGGCCATGGCGCCGCCGCCGAGATACTTGCGCAGCGTGAGCTCCGGAACCTCTTCGACCCGCGCCTGACGCGTGGTGAGGTCGGCGTGGAGCAGCTTGGCGGTGACGGAGCCGGCGGCCATAAGGATGTCCTCCTGGAAGTCGCTGTGCCGTCTGGGCGAATCACATCGTAATGCCGTCCGGGCGGTGCGTCAGGACTTTTTTGGAGGGGATGGCCGCCGCGGTCAGTGCCGCGCGGTCACCTGACGGATGGCCTGGGTGAGCGCGTCCAGCGTGACGGGTTTGCTGACCACCGCGTCCACGCCAGCCGGCTGCTCTCCTTTCGCGTCCATGAGGTCGCCGAAGCCCGTCAGCATGATGATCGGCTTGTTGGCGGCGACCTGCTTGATCGTCGTGGCGAGCTGGTCGCCGCCCATCTCCGGCATCGCGCGGTCGGTGATGACGAGGTCGAAGCGGCCGGAGAGGAACCTGTCCAGTCCTTCGAGACCGTTCGGGGCACTCTCGACCGTGTGGCCCTCGCTGCACAGCTGCTCGGTAACGGCGAGGCGCACGAGCGGGTCGTCCTCCACCACCAGGATGCGGAGCCGGCGCGACCATTCCGCCGACTCGGGTAGCGCCGGCGCCGTCGCGCCGCCGGACACCGGCAGCCGGATGACGAAGGTCGTGCCCCGGCCGGGCTCGCTCTCGACGGCCAGTGTCCCGTGATGGCGCTCGATGGTGGCCTGGACCAGGGACAGCCCTAGCCCGGTGCCCTGCTGGCCCTTGGTGGTGAAGAAGGGCTCCGCGCAGCGCCGGCGCACCTCCTCGGACATGCCGACGCCCGTGTCGCTGAAGGTCATGACGACCTCGCCGCCGTCCGTGCAGGCCCGCACGGTGATCGTCCCGCCCTCGGGCATCGCGTCCACCGCGTTGAAGATGAGATTGGTGAGCATCTCGCGAATCCCGGCCGGATCGCCGAGGATGATCGGCACGTCGGCGATGTCGTGGTCGATCCGGATCGCGACACCGCGTCCCAGGGCCTGGCTCTTCCAGCGCGGCTGCGTGAGCGCGACCGCCTCTTCGATGCACCGGCGCAGATCCACGGCGGCGTCGGCGGAATGGTCGCCGCGTTCCCGGTACAGCTCGCGCAGACGGCGAACGACCGATGCCGCGTCCCGGGCGGCGGTGTTGATGAGCTGCAGGTAGCGCTGGGCGGCGTCGCTCGGCAGGTCCGGTCGGCGCAGCAGCAACTCGGCGAACCCGAGGATCGGCGACAGGGTGTTGTTGAAATCGTGCGCGATCCCGCTGGCCATCTCCCCCATCGCGCGAAGGCGCTCCTGCTGCACCACCTGGCGCTGGGTCGTCTTGAGCTCGGTCAGCGTCGCCTCGAGCTGCCGATGGCTGCGCTGCAGCTCCGCCTCGGACCGGTGCCGCTCGGTGATGTCGTTGAAGCTGACGACCACGCCGGTCAGCCGGTCGCGCTCGATCATCGGCGTGGCGACGTAGTCGACCGGGAGGTAGCTGCCGTCGTGCCGCCCGAAGATCTGGTCGGTCCCGTGACGGGCCAGTCGGTCCACGAGAGGCGCGAGCAGCGGCGATCGCCCGTTTGCCGTCGGGGTCCCGTCGGGTTCCAGGCAGCGGACGACGCCCGTGACCGGCCATCCGATCGCGGAACGAACGTCCACGTTGAGCATCTTGGCCGCCGCCGGATTGATGAACGTGATGCGGACCTCGGTGTCGATGCCGAAGATGCCCTCGCCGGCGGCCTCCAGGATCAGCGCCGTCTGCGCGAACGCCCGTTCGTTGAACCGCCACGCGACCACGCTGCCGACGCAGGAGCACAGGACGAATGCCGCGTGGATGCCGGCCCACGTCCACGGCGCGTTATACGCGGCCGGATGGTTGTAGACGGCCGCCGGCCACAGGACGCCGACGACGCCGTGGTGGAGGGCGACGAAGGCGACGGCCAGCAGATAGGGAATCCAGTCCTGGCACAGGGCGAGGAACGCCAGCATGACGAAGAAGTGAAAGTGCAGCTCGATGTAGCCGCCCGAGAGGTGCACGAGGATGGCGGACGCACTCATCAAGCCGAAGCCTACCGCCGTCGCTTGCACCGTCCGTCCAGCCCGTCGCCAGGTCGCGAGCAGCGCGAATATCGCCACGATCGAGCCCTCGGCGACCGTGTGCAGCGCGGTGCCGTCGTCGACGAACGCGTGCGGGGTGAACTCCCAGCGATACCCGAGCACCGGTCCGATGAGCGCGATGATCACGGCGTGGAACCACGTCAAGCCAACGAGGAAGCGAAAGCGGGCGCGCCACACCGCCTCGGGCAGTGCGCCGCCGGAGGGTATGAGATCCCACAGCCGCCTGGGCAGGGACGCGATCTTCACCGGCCCCCCGGTGAGCAAGGGCGGTGCCGAGCGGGCCCCGGCGCGGAAATTCAGGCGTTTGAACGCCGCGTCGGCGAGGTCCGGCGGATGATTTTTGCCCATCGCCGGCCTCGTCGTCGAGGCGAATTGATCAGGGATTCATGATCGATTGACGGCGCTGATCACCGCGCGCAGTGATGCCGTGACGATGTTGGCGTCGAGGCCGACGCCCCAGCGGCTCTTGCTGCCGTTCACGCGCGCCTCGACGTAGGCGGCGGCGCGCGCGTCGGCGCCCTCGCCGAGCGCGTGCTCGTGATAGTCGATGATCTCCACGAGGGTCCCCGCGTCGCGCGCCAGCGCGTCCACGAACGCGGCGATGGGGCCGTTGCCCGAGCCCTTGAGCCAGCGCTCGACGCCGTGCAGGCGCACGGCCGCCTCGACGGTGGTGTGGCCGCTGTCCGGCGCCGTCGAGATGATCGGATGGGCGGCCAGCGCGATCGGTCCCGCCGTCGCGAGGTACGTCGCCTCGAAGGCGGACCAGATCTGGTCGGTGGTGATCTCGGTGCCGCTCGCCTCGGTCAGCCGCTGGATGACCGACGAGAACTCGATCTGCAGCCGGCGCGGCAGGTCGAGCCCGTGCTCGAACTTCATGATGTAGGCGACGCCGCCCTTGCCCGACTGGCTGTTCACGCGGATGACCGCCTCGTAGCTGCGCCCCAGGTGATGCGGGTCGATCGGCAGGTAGGGCACCTCCCAGGCGGCGTAGTCCGTGCCGAGCGCCTCGAACCCCTTCTTGATGGCGTCCTGGTGCGAGCCGGAGAACGCCGTGTACACGAGGTCACCGACGTAGGGATGCCGCGGATGCACCGGCAGCCGGTTGCAATGCTCCACCGTGCGGCGGGCCGCGTCGATGTCGGAGAGATCCAAGCGCGGATCGACGCCCTGGCTGAAGAGGTTGAGCGCGAGGGTCACGACGTCCACGTTGCCGGTGCGCTCGCCGTTGCCGAACAGCGTGCCCTCCACGCGGTCGGCCCCGGCCATCACCCCCAGCTCGGCGGCCGCCACGGCGGTGCCGCGGTCGTTGTGCGGGTGCAGAGAGAGCACGATCGTCTCGCGTCGGCGGACGGTGCGATGGAACCACTCGATCTGGTCGGCGTAGACGTTCGGCGTCGCCATCTCGACGGTCGCCGGCAGATTGAGGATCACCGGCCGCTCCGGGGTCGGCTCCCACACGTCCATCACCGCCTCGCAGATCTCGACCGCGAAGTCGAGCTCGGTGCCGGTGAAGCTCTCCGGCGAGTACTGGAAGCGCACGTCGGTCCCGGGCAGCGTGCGAGCCAGCGTGCGGCAGAGCCGGGCGCCGCGAACGGCGATGTCCACGATCCCGGCGCGGTCGAGTCCGAAGACCACGCGCCGCTGCAAGGTGGACGTCGAGTTGTAGAGGTGCACCAGCGCGCGGGGGGCGCCGCGCAGCGACTCGAACGTGCGCTCGATCAGCTCGGGCCGGGCCTGGGTGAGGACCTGGATCATCACGTCGTCGGGAATCAGGTCCTGCTCGATGAGCTGGCGCACGAAGTCGAACTCCGTCTGCGACGCCGACGGGAACCCCACCTCGATCTCCTTGAACCCGCAGCGCACCAGCAGGTCGAACATCCGCCGCTTCCGCTCGGGATCCATCGGGTCGATCAGCGCCTGGTTGCCGTCGCGCAGGTCGACGCTGCACCACCGCGGCGCCGTCGTGGTCACGCGGCTCGGCCACCGGCGGTCGAGCAGCGCGATCGGCGTGAACGGCCGGTAGAGATGGAACGGCATGGGAGCGGGTGGACCGGCCTTCGGCGCCACGGGAGCCTCCTTTTGGTGGAAACAAAAAAGCCTCCCCGGGTCACGGGAGAGGCTGTTCAGGCGCGCGCCCGGCGGGGGCGCGCGCCTAGGTCAGAAGCAGGGTCGCGAGCGGGGAGTACCCGGTCGTCGTCCTCACGGTCACGAGCGTCGGCATATTCATGGGCTCTGGCATTGTCGCCGGCCCCGGGCTCGATGTCAAATGCCCGCGATGCGGTAGACGCGGACGGCGTTGTCGTGGAACAGGGCGCGCTGCTCCGCCGCCGGCCGGTCGGCGACGAACGCCTCGAACGCGTCGACCAGCGCCTGGTAGCCGACGCAGAGGCCGTCCACCGGGAAGTTGCTCGCGAACATGCAGCGTGCGACACCGAAGATCGCGATCGCGTCGCGCACGACCTGTTGGTTACTCTCGCGCGGCCAGGACTTGTCTCGTTGCCCGAGCCCCGAGATCTTGACCGTCACGTTCGGCTGGGCGGCGGCGGTCTCCAGCGCCCGGCGCCACGCCGCCAGCCCCGCCGTGCTGCGATCGACGGGCAGCCCGGTATGGTTGACGACGATCGGGATCCGCGGAAAGTCGCGGGCGAGCTCGGCCGCGGCCGCCAGGTGCCACCACGGCGTCTGCAGATCGAAGTGCAGGCGGTGGCGCTCGAGCAGGGCGTAGCCGCGCCGCCACCGGGGATCGTCCATCGAGCCGGGCGCGCCGCGCCGGGCCTGCTCGGGCGCCGGCGTGGCCGCCGGCTTCTGGCGGATGCCGCGCACGAAGTCGAAGGCGGCGTGGCCGGCCAGGACGCGCGCGACGTCCTCCGCCTCGAAGCGCGCGTGACCGACGGCCACGGTCGGCAGGCGGTGCTCTTTGCGCAGGTCGGCAAGCCAGCGCGTTTCCGCGACCTCGTCGGCGGGGTCCCACTCCGCCTCCATGTGGACGGTCGCCACGACGCGGTGACCGGCGGCGTCACGGCGGAAGTCGTCCGGCAGATAGCGCCGGCGCAGCGCCGCGTAGTCGCCGTAGCGGAAGTCGGCCACCGGCGCCGTCGACAGCCACGGGTAGGGATTGCGCGTCGGGTCCCAGAAATGCTGGTGCGCGTCGACGATCGGCAGGTCGCCGGTCACCGGGCGGCCTTCATTGACCGTCGAGCGCGACTTCGTGTACGCCCGAGGTCATGACCATGTTGCCCCACGTCTCGCGCCACAGCGCATGAGGAGATGCCTGTCGATTGGTGACGTAGGCCGGAAGGGGATCAGCGTGCCCCGACGATGAAGCAGTTCGCCCACGTGTCGCCTGAGCCAGGGGCAGCTCCAGTGACGATTCGATTGAGTCTCATGACCTCGGGCGCGACCGCGCCGACCATTCCCGGCACGTAGCCTATGTCGACAGATACGAGATGACTGACTCCAGGATGCCCATCTCCTGAAGACGTCTCGGGAGTGCCACCTCCGCGACTGTACGGCACATAGGTCACCGAATATTGAGGCTTGCCGGAGCGCCGATCAGTATTGAGGTGGACGATCCGGAGGTGCCCTCATGATTCATCGCGCGCGGTGACCTCCAACCGTCACGGTATCACGTGGGATCATCCGCGAAAACTGTATCGGTTCTGGGGCGCCTACGACTTCGGCGAGAGCTTGCGGCCGATCCGCTTCTCGATCACGTGGGTGACGGCCGAGAAGTCTTCCTTGCCCCAGCCGTCGGCGATCGCCTCCTCGTAGGTGCGCTTCGTCTCCTCCAGGATGGGCGTCGGCACCTTCGCGGCGCGGGCGAGGTCGAGGGCGAGGCGCGCGTCCTTCAGCATCAGCTCGGCCATGAACGTCGGCGAGAAGTCGCCGTCGAGCATGCGCTTCACGCGCCGGTCGAAGTACGTGCCGAACGCCATGCCGCCGCCGTTCTTCACGACGTCGTAGAACACGTACGGGTCGACGCCCGCCTGCACGCAGGTGGCCACCGCCTCCGCCACCGCCGCCGCCGTGACCGCGGCGAGGCCGTTGTGCAGGAGCTTGACGCGGTTGCCGCTGGCCGAGGGGCCGACGTACATGTGCAGGCGGCCCATGATCTCGAGGTACGGCGTGATCGTGTCGAGCCGGGCGCGCTCGCCGCCGACGATGAAGAAGATCTCGCCCGAGATCGCCTGGGGCTGCGAGCCCAGCATCGGCGTGTCCATGTGGACGATCGAGCGGCGCGCGAGCCCGCCGGCGACCTCCAGCGTCGCCTCCGGGCTCACCGTCGAGCAATCGCACGTCACCAGGCCGCCGCCGCCGCCCGCCGCCACGCCGCCGGGACCGAGGTAGGCGGCGCGCACGATATCGTCGTTGGGCAGGCAGGTGAAGAGGACGGAGACCTGACGGGCGACGTCGGCGGGCGAGCCGACGACCGTCACGCCGGCGTGCTTCGCCGCCGCGGCCGTGGCGGCGCTGCTCGTGTCGTGGACGACCAGCGGCACGCCGGCCTTCGCGAGGTTGGCGGCCATCGGGCCGCCCATCGTGCCGAGCCCGATGAAGCCGACGCGCGGGCCGCCGGTGGTGCTCACGACACCTGCGGCCGCTTCGCGGCCCAGGGCCGGGCCTGCTCGAACGCGGCGGCCGCCTGGAGCACGGTCACCTCGTCGAAGCGACGGCCGACGATCTGCAGGCCGACCGGCAGGTTGTTGGCCGCGAAGCCCGCGGGCACTGTCGCCGCTGGCTGGCCAGTGAAGTTGAACGGGTAGGAGAACGACGCCCACGGGAACCAGTCCCACGCGTGCTGGGGCCACCCGTCCGGATTGAGACGGCCCACGGGCAGCGCCGGCACCGACGTGGTCGGCGTCAGCAGCAGGTCGTAGGTCTCGAACAGCGGCCGCACGCTGTCCCAGTAGGTGATCTTCCGCCCCCGCATGGCGACGTAGTCGGCCGCGCTCCAGCGCCGCGCCTCCTCGATGCAGGCGACGAGGCCGGGATCCATGCGGTCGCGCCACTCGCCGAGAAACTGGCCGTAGTTGCCGGCATAGTGCGCCGACCAGAGCAGCCGGATCATGTCCGTCGAGTCGGCGAAGCCGGGCTTGACCTCCTCGACCTTGCAGCCGAGCGACTCGAACGCGCGCGCGGCGGCGGCCACCAGCGTCGCGACCTCGGGATCGACGCGCAGGCCGCCGAGGTCCGGGCTGAAGGCCACGCGCTTGCCGCGCACGCCGCGGTTCAGCAGGCCGAGGTAGTCGGCCGGCGGGGCCTCGAGCGACGTCGCGTCCCACGGATCGGGCCCGGCCATCACGCCGAGCATCAGCGCAGCGTCGGCCACGGTGCGGGTCATCGGCCCGGTGTGGGTCGTGTAGTCGTTGTTGGAGACCGGCCAGATCGGCACCCGCCCGTAGGTCGGCTTGACGCCCACGATGCCGCAGAAGGCCGACGGAATCCGGATCGAGCCGGCGCCGTCCGAGCCCTGGTGGAGCGGGCCCAGCGCCGCCGCCGCTGCCGCGCCGGCGCCGGCGCTGGAGCCGCCGGTGGTGAACGCCGGGTTCCACGGATTGCGCGTGACGCCGGTGAGCGGGCTGTCGCCCAGCGCTTTCCAGCCGAACTCCGGCGAGGTGGTCTTGCCGACGCAGACCGCACCGGCCTCGCGCAGGCGACGAACGAAGGGGGCGTCGACGTCCGGCACCCGGTGCTCGAAGATGTACGAGCCACCCATCGTCCGCACGCCCTTGGTCAGCGCGAGGTCCTTGATCGACACCGGCAGGCCGTGCAGGGGGCCGAGCGGTGCGCCCCGCATCACGGCCTGCTCGGCCTCGCGCGCCGCCGCCAGGGCGGCGTCGGCGGTGACGGTGCAGAACGCGTTCAGCGCCGGATCGAGCCGCTCGATGCGCTCGAGGGTGGCGCGCGTCAGCTCGACCGGCGAGAGCTTCTTCGCGCGGATGAGCCCGGCCAGCTCGGTGGCCGGGGTGAACGCCAGGTCGGCGGCGCTCATGCCGCGAGGAACCCCTTGCCCTGGTCGGCCAGGCGCACCAGCAGCGGCGCCGGCGTCCAGAACGCGTCGCCGGTCGCCTTCTGGAACTCGAGCATCTTGTCGCGCAGGGCCTTGAGCCCGATCTGATCGGCCCAGAACATCGGACCGCCGCGGTACACCGGCCAGCCGTAGCCGTACACCCAGATGACGTCGATGTCGCTGGCCCGGATCGCGATCTTCTCCTCGAGGATCTTGGCGCCCTCGTTCACCATCGGATAGAGCAGCCGCTGGAGGATCTCCTCGTCGGAGACGTGGCGCCGGGTGATGCCCTGCGCGGTGGCCACGTCGACGATGATCTTCTCGACCTCGGGGTCGGGGATCGGTGTGCGATCGCCCTTCTCGTAGCGGAAGTAGCCGGCGCCCGTCTTCTGGCCGAACCGGCCCAGCTCGCAGATGCGGTCGGCCACCGGCGACTTCGCGCCGCGGCCTTTCCGGATGCGCCAGCCGACGTCGAGGCCGGCCAGGTCGCCCATGGCGAACGGCCCCATCGGGAACCCGAAGTCGGTGAGGACCTTGTCGACCTGGTGCGGAAGCGCGCCCTCCAGGATCAGCTTCTCGGCCTGTAGCCCGCGCTGGTGCAGCATGCGGTTGCCGACGAAGCCGTAGCACACGCCGACCAGCACCGGCACCTTGCCGATCTTGCGGCCGACGGCCATCGCGGTGGCCACCGTCGTCTTCGACGACCGGTTGCCGCGCACGTTCTCGAGCAGCCGCATGACGTTGGCCGGGCTGAAGAAGTGCGTGCCGATCACGCTCTCCGGCCGCTTCGTCGCCGAGGCGATCTCGTTGACGTCGAGCGTCGAGGTGTTGGTGGCCAGCACCGCGTCCGGCTTGGCGATGGCGTCCAGCTTGGCGAACACCTCCTTCTTGATCGGCATCTCCTCGAACACGGCCTCGATGATGATGTCGGCGTCCCGCACGGCGTTGAAGTCGGTGGTGCCGGTGATGAGGCCCATGCGCTTCTCGACGTCCTGCGCCGTGAGCCGCCCGCGGCTGGCGGTCGCCTCGTAGTTCTTGCGTACGATGCCGAGGCCGCGGTCGAGCGCCTCCCGGGCGACCTCCACCACCGTCACCGGGATGCCGGCGTTGGCGAAGTTCATGGCGATGCCGCCGCCCATCGTGCCGGCCCCGATCACGGCCGCCTTCTTGATCTCCTTGGCCGGCGTGTCCGACGGCACGTCGGGGATCTTGGCCGCCTCGCGCTCGGCGAAGAAGAAGTACCGCTGGGCCTTCGACTCCGATGAGCTCAGCAGCTCGACGAACAGCTCGCGCTCGCGCTTGAGGCCTTGATCGAACGGCAGGCTCACCGCCGCCTCGACCGCCTTGATGATGTTCTCCGGCGCCCGGAAGCCGCGGATCTGCCGCGCCACCGACTTGCGGAAGTTCGCGAAGACCTCCGGCTTGCCGCGCACCGCCGCCAGCTTCTCGTCGAGGTCGCGGATCTTCTTGAGTGGGCGCTTCTCGGCCAGCACCTTCTCGGCGAAGCCCACGCCGGCCGCGGCGAGATCGCCCTCGACGATTGCGTCGATGAGGCCGTGCTGGAGCGCCTCGTCGGCGCGGATCGGATCGCCGCTGACCATCATCGCCAGGCCCTTCTCGACGCCGACCACGCGCGGCAGCCGCTGGGTGCCGCCGGCGCCCGGCAGCAGGCCGAGCTTCACCTCCGGCAAGCCGAAGCGCGCATCCTTCACGCCGACCCGATAGTGGCAGGCCAGCGTCACCTCGAGGCCGCCGCCGAGGGCGGTGCCGTGGATCGCCGCCACCACCGGCTTGGGGCTCGACTCGATGAGATCGAGCACCTCGTGTAGCCCGGGCTCGCGCGGCGGCTTGCCGAACTCCGTGATGTCGGCGCCGGCGATGAAGGTGCGTCCGGCGCACACGATCACGAGGGCGCTCACCGCGGAGTCGGCGATCGCCTGCTTCACCCCGTCACGCAGGCCCTGGCGCACGTGCTGGCTGAGCGCGTTGACGGGCGGGTTGTTGACGGTCAGCACCGCCACGCGGCCGCGGCGGTCGAGATCGACGGACTGGGTGATGGCTGTCATGGCGACTCCTCGCGTTCGTCGGTGATCGGTCCGGGAATGGCGGGATGGTACCACGGCGATGGTCGGCAAAATGTCGGAGCGGCCCACGGGCCGTTCGGGCCGGACGCCTGAACGCGAGGTCGCGCGCCACGGACGGCGATGGCGTCGAACTGCGCGAATTGCCTCGCGACTGACGGCCCGCCGTGGTCTTGGCATCGCAGCCGCAAGAGCGCCGGACCGAGGACAAGCTGATGTGCCCAGCAGCAAGGCCCGGGAGGAAGGCGAAGGAGACGCTCTTGAACGTCGTGAGCGAGGTTCCGCAGGCCAGGCGGTCCGCGCTCGACGAGGCGTTCGCCCGGCGCTCGCTGACGACCTGCGAGATCGCGCTCGGTCCGGAGCACCCCGACGTCGCCGAGGCCGCCGCCACCCTCGCCAAGGTCCTCGAGGAGGGGCGACGCTACGACGAGGCCGAGGCGCTCTACCGGCGGGCGCTCGCGATCTTCGAGCAGACGCTCGGCCCGGACCATTACGAAACGGCGGTGACGCTCGGCAACCTCTCGACGGTGCGCCAGGCGAGGGGCGACCTCGACGACGCCGCGGGCCTGTACGAGCGCGCGCTGGTCATCAAGGAGCGCCGGCTCGGCCCGAGCCACCCCGAGCTGGCCGTGACCCTGAACCACCTCGCGGTGCTGTATCGCGCGCAGGGGCGACGCGGCGCCGCCGCCGAGGCCTACCGGCGCGCCCTGGGAATCTGGAGCAGGTGCTTGGCGCCCACCATCCGAGCGTCGCGGCCTGCCGCGCGAGCCACGCACGTCTCGCCGCCGCCGGCCCGGCCGCAGACGCGCGAGCCTGAGCGCGCGCCGTCTCGGCCGGGCGTCCGCTACAATCCGGCGGTGCCCGACATTGCCGGCGTCCTCTTCGACATGGGCGGCGTGGTGATGGAGTCGCCCCTGCACGCCATCGCGCGTTACGAGCGCGAGCGCGGCCTGCCGGCCAACGCAATCAACCGCGCGCTGGCCGCGACGGGCGAGGCAGGCGCCTGGGCGCGGCTCGAGCGCGGCGAGCTGACGGCGGAAACGTTCTGCGCTCCCTTCGAGGCCGAGTGTCGCGCCCAAGGCGTGGAGGTCGATGCCGCCGCCGTCATGGCCGCGATCGCCACCGCCGGCGTCGCACGCCCGATCATGCTGGAAGCCATCCACCGTCTCCGCGCCCGCGGCCTCCGGGTCGGCGCGCTCACGAACAACTGGCGCCGCGCCGGCCCCGACGACGACGTGATTCCCCATCGCCTCCGCGATCACTTCGACGTCTTCATCGAGTCCCGCGCCGTCGGCCTGCGCAAGCCCGACCCCCGGATCTACCTGCTGGCGTGCCGCGAGCTCGGCGTCCCCGCCGACCGCACCGCGTTCCTGGACGACATCGGTGGAAATCTGAAGCCCGCGCGGGCCCTCGGAATGACCACGATCAAAGTCACCGCCCCCGGCCAGGCCCTGCGGGACCTCGGAGTCCTTCTGAATCTGGACTTGCTGAATTGACGGCTGAATCGATGGCGCGGCCTGAACTACCGCTATTCGAGTGCCGGCTTCGCCGGCGCAATCCGGGGAAAGTCAGGCGGGAGAATCGAGGAGTGCCACGGCTTCGCCGGGGCGCTCCGAGCCGCTTTGGGGGGTATGGGGGGCCATTTCGGGGCCCCCCATCTCAGTCGTCTTCCGGCTGCTGCTGGCGGCGCATGGCCTTCCGCCGCTTCCGGCGCGCCTGGGCCTGCTTGCGCTTGCGCTTCACCGAGGGCTTCTCGTAGTGGGCCCGGCGCTTCATCTCCTGGAACAGACCCTCTTTCTGCATGCGCTTCTTGAGGGCCTTGAGGGCGGCTTCGATCTGATTCTCGACGACCTCGATCCTCATGAAGTCCGCCGCGCCGGCGCCGTCTTG